>SYMT01000193.1 GCA_005805375.1 Actinomycetota bacterium | reverse complement strand
GTCAGCAGAGAGCGACCAGGCGACCGACGACAGGGAGGAGACGCACATATTCGTGCTCGGCGAGCTCAAAGAGGAGCGGGGCCGAGGCGGGATGCAGCGCCAGAGCGGCTCCGGCGGCGGCGGCGGCGGCGCCCAGGGCGGCGGAGGAGATGCCGGCTTCCAGGAATACACGCACCTGGAGCCCGATACTTGCTTCATCGTTCCGTACGACACGTTGATGACGCAGGGAGGCGAAGTGCGGTCGGTGGCCGTCAACCTGGTGTCGGCGGGGCAGGTGAAGGAGACGCGGCTGGACTTGATGCCCCGGCTCGGGCTGAACCTTTACGCCGGCGAGCGCGGCCAGACATACCGCTACAGCGCGATCGGGGGCACTTCCATTGCGGGTGCGGCCACGCTGTTCGTACCGATCCTGATTGCTGCGCTGATCGTGTTGAACACGATGCTGGGCGCCGTATTCGAGCGGCAGAAAGAGATCCACATCTTTTCCTCGATCGGCCTCGCGCCCAACCACGTGGCCATGCTCTTCATGGCCGAATCGCTGGTGTACGCAGTGCTGGGCGCGATGTCGGGCTACATTCTCGGCCAGGGTACGGCGAAGATCATCGTCGCTCTCGATGTCCTTCACGGCCTGAACCTGAACTTCTCCTCGCTGTCGGCCGTGCTTTCCACCACACTGGTAATGGGGGTGGTCATCCTGTCCACCCTCTATCCTGCCAAGAAAGCGGGAGAAGTCGCGACCCCAGCCATCGAGCGCAACTGGCGCACGCCGGACCCGGTGGGAGATCGCTGGGAGATCCCGTTGCCCTTTATGGTGACCGGCGATCAGGCGGTGGGGCTCAATTCCTTCCTCGGGGAGTGGTTCCAGGCGTACGAGGAGTACTCCATCGGCGACTTTGTCACGCAGAACGTGCAGACCTCGGACGAGACGACTGACGCGGGCACTGCATACAAGATCACCCTGACGGCCTGGCTGGCGCCCTTTGACCTGGGGGTGAGCCAGCAGGTCGAACTCCACACGCGCCCGACGGACATGGAGGACGTGTTCGACCTCCGGCTGGTCATATTCCGGCTGAGCGGCGACATCAGCAATTGGAAGCGAGTCAACCGACGCTTCCTGAATACGCTCCGGAAGCAGTTCCTGATCTGGCGCACCCTCCGCGCCGATGAGCGCGAGCGCTATCAGTCCACCGAAGCCCCGGCGACGGTGACGGCGCACTAGGAGGGCAAACGAACCCATGCGAAGCAGACGGAACCAGAATCGAAACGCGGATGCGATGGACACCCTCCGCGCGCAGGGAGAATCCACTTCCGGGACGGACGTAGAACATGTAGTCTACGAAGATGGGTTCACCGTGCGGACCGTCGTGGGGGCGCTCTTTGTCGCCTTTGTGATGCTGCCCGGTGCGATCTATCTGGGCCTGGTCTCCGGCCAGAGCCTGGGTTCCGCCTCGGAGTGGGTCACCATCGTCCTGTTCGCGGAGGTGGCGCGCCGCTCGTTCATCCCGCTGAAGCGGCAGGAGATCTACGTCCTCTTCTACATCGCCGCGGCGCTCTCAGGACTGAACGCGGAGTTGGGAGTGTCGGGAGGGCCCTTCGGCAACCTGATCTGGAACGGCTACCTGCACGTGGCCCCCCAGGCCACCGGGACCACCGTCACCCTGAACGGGGAACTGACCACGATCAGTCGCGCCATTCCCATCTGGGCGATCCCACCTGAGAGTTCAACGGTCTGGACGCAACGCACATTTCTCCACACGGACTGGCTGTTCCCCGTTGGCCTGCTGATCATCGGCTCGGTGATTGACAAGATCAGCCAGATCACCGGCGGCTATGCGCTGTTCCGTCTCACCTCGGATATCGAGCGGCTCCCGTTCCCGATGGCGCCGGTTCATGCCGCGGGAGCGACCGCGCTCGCCGAAGCGGGCTCGAAGGAAGAGTCCTGGCGCTGGCAGGTCTTCAGCATCGGCGCAATGGCCGGGCTGGTCTTCGGGTTCTTCTACCTCGGCATCCCGATCTTCACCGGTACGGTGCTGCCGGCGCCGCTGAAACTGCTCCCGCTCCCGTTCCTCGATTTGACCCCCAACACCGAAGGCATTCTGCCCGGCGCCGCCACCGGGATCAGCATGGATCTGACCCACGTGTTGTCCGGCTTCGTGCTTCCGCTGCCGATGATTGTCGGGGCGGCGGTCACCAGCCTCGTTTCACAGCTCGTGGTCAACCCGATGCTCTACAACGCGAACTTGCTGCCCACGTACCGCAAGGGGGCCAACGCGCTCTGGACCAAAATGGCGAGCGACCTGGACTTCTGGATGTCGGTGGACATCGGGCTGAAAATCGCTGTAGCGATCCTCGGCATCTGGATGGCTGCGGGAATCATGCTCCGCTACCTGCGCGGGAGGCGCTCCGGCGGCACCGATGCGGGCGTCGCCCCGCCCCCCGGACGTGGCGACTTCGACTGGCGCAAGGGACTCATGCTGTTCGCGGTGTGTCAGGCAGCCTATGTCGCGCTGGGCCACTGGCTGGTACCCGCCTTCCCGCTCTGGATCTTGATCCTGCTTGCGGTGTTCTACACGCCGTTCTACTCGTATGTGTCGGCCCGGATGTACGGCCTGACCGGCCGCGGCATCGGTCTGCCCTACGTTCGGGAAGCCATCTTCCTTCGCACGGGATACAAGGGAATTGATGTCTGGTTCATGCCGACCGCGATGCATGACTATGGCGCCTTTGCCCAGCGCTTCCGCGAGGTCGAGTTGACCGGCACAAAGTTTACGAGCATCATCAAGGCAGAGACCCTTGCGCTCCCGCTCATCCTCATCGCGAGCTTCCTCTACTGGGCGTTCCTCTGGTACACCAGCGCGATTCCGTCGTCACAGTTCCCCTATGCGCAGATGTACTGGCCGGTTCATGTCACTTACCGCGTCCTGTGGATGAGTGCCACGACCGAGGGAGGGGAGGCAGTGAAACAGTTCGTGGGCGCGATTCGACCATCGGTCATCATCCCGTCAACGATCGCCGGAGTCGCCGCGTACGCGCTACTGGCGGCTGCGAAGGTGCCGGTACTGTTCTTCTACGGGGCGGTGGGGGGCGTCGGCCAGATGATGACCACGACCCTGCCGAACCTTGTCGGCGGTCTGCTCGGCAAGCACTACTTCGCCAAGCGGTTCGGACTGAACGACTGGCGGCGGTACTCGCCGGTGATTCTGGCCGGATTCTCCTGTGGGATGGGCCTGATTGCTATGGTGGCTATTTCCCTCGGTCTCATTACCAAATCTGTTTCCTTCCTCCCGTTCTAGGCGATGCGAAGGACCACAGGCACAGCAGAGAAGGACGGAACCCGCGGAGAAGGGCCGCTGCCAGCGGCACTCTCGGTTCTGGTAGGATGGAATGGGCTGACGCTTCACACGCCGGACGAGTGGAGCCCGGTCGCAGTCAGTGGCGAGGGACGGCAAGGCTATGTCAAGGTGGTCGGCCCGGACACGCGCCACCTTGAGGTGAAGTGGGAGCAACCCAAAGGCGTCGTCAACGTGCCCCAGGCGCTGGAAAGGTATCTCGACCGGCTGCGCAAGACCGCTCGCCGCAGCAGGATGGAACTGGTCGTGCGGACCAAGCCGGCGGGACTCGGGCGGTTGCGACCGGACGACCAGGCGCCGATCGCGTACACGTGGGAAGCGGCTCAGAAGGCCGTGGGGTGCATCTGGCATTGCGGGCACTGCGGACGGCTGGTCATCGCCGAGGTGGTGGGGGAGCGGGACGACGACCTGTCCATCGCGCGGAGCATCCTGGCCGGCATCCGCGAACATGGCGAGGACGACTGGATCACCTGGTCGCTCTACGGCCTCACGATATCGGCGCCGGTAGGATTCACGATGGAGAAGCAGGTACTGATGACCGGCCGCCAGCAGTTCCAATTGCGAAAAGGGGGCGCGCGTCTGCAGGCGGATCGGTGGGGACTCGCCGAACTGGCGCTGCGGGGAGGATCGGTACGCGAGTGGTACGAAGCGCGGGAGCGGGCTGCGCTCAGCCGCTATGCCTACCGCGTGGAGGAGACCGTGCTGCGCGGGCACCGGGCATTCCGGCTGGTCGGGCGCGATCGGTGGTGGCAGGCGCTGCTCAAGCTGGCGCGCGTACCCGCCACGCTGACCTGGCCGTGTTTCTTCATGCAGGGCTATCTGTGGCACTGCGAGGCCTCAAACCGGATCTACGCGCTCATTGTGGAGCAGTCTCGGCGCAGCACGCTGCTTGAAAGTGTGGCAGCGCGCGTCCCGTGCCACGCCTGAGGCGGCGAGGAGTGATGTGCCCGGTCCAGGAGGCGGCAAGCGTAACCCGAAACAGGAACGGTCCACCGGGACCCGGATGGAGCAGCGGCGTCCTCTTCCGGCCTGGCGGCAGCGAGCAGGCAACTGGCTTGACCGGCTCCCGGTCGTGGGGCCGAGGCGAGCCGCAGCACGGATTACTCGGGCGGAGGTCTTGCAAGCCCTGCCCTTTCGCAACGAGCGCATCGAATGGGAAATGAAAGGCCCCGAAGACGGGCAAAAGACCGACACTCCCGTGGCCGTACTCCGGGTGCCCCGCCGTCAGGACCGTCTGGGAAAGATCCTGCAGCGGATCTTCGAGGCGCCGACGCACAAGGTCGTCGTGCTGGACGAACTGGGCACGGAGGTGTGGACGATGTGCGACGGGGCGACGACGGTGGACGAGTTGATCCGGTCCCTGGCAAGGACACACAAACTGGAACGGCGGGAGGTGGAGGTGTCGTTGACCACGTATCTGCGCACACTGGCACGGCGGGGGTTCATCGGATTGCGCCTGGAGACGGCGGGCGAGGCGGCCGGGGGAAGGAAATGACGGAGATGGAATCAGCGCAGACGCCCAACCAGCCCGGTCGCCTGATTGGCGGTGCGGGGCAGCGTCAGGTGCAATTGCCCCTGGCGAAGGCATTTTCGATTGCGATGCAGAACATCCGGGTCCGTTTCTGGCGCTCGATGATCACCGCCGCCGGTGTAATGCTGGGCATCGCGTTCCTGGGCGCAACGTTCGGCCAGTCGATCATTGAGGAGAACACGCCGGTAAAGAACGCGCAGGGCCTCTCGGCGCAGCAGGCTCAGATCCAGAAGGAAGAGGCGAAAACTCGTCAGAACTGGCTCGTCTCCATGTCCCTGATCGTCTGCACCGTGGGCATCGCCAACTCGATGTTCATGTCCGTGACCGAACGGTTCAAAGAGATCGGCACCATGAAGTGCCTCGGAGCGCTCGACAGCTTCATCGTGACGTTGTTTCTGCTCGAGGCCGGGTTTCTCGGGGTCATTGCGTCCTTCATTGGGTTCGCCGTAGGGTTCCTCGGCGGGGTGTTGATGAAAATCTTCCAGCTCGGGCCGGAAGCCCTCGAATACCTGCCTCCACTACGAGCGATCCAGAGCCTGGGGATTTCGGTGGCGGCAGGGGTGATTCTCACTGTGCTGGCCACAGTGATGCCCGCCATGAAGGCAGCCAAGCTGCCGGCGGCCGCCGCGCTCCGGTCAGAAATCTGACGGTCCGGACCACACTAGCTCACGGGAAGACAGGGAGGAAGCACGGATGTCGGCGGGCTCAGGGCACGAATGGATCGTCCGCACCAAAGGGGTGGTCAAAGAGTACACGATGGGCGGGCAGACACTGCGCGCCCTGAAGGGGGTGGATTTGGACGTTCGCCGGGGAGAATACATCTCGCTGATGGGTCCCTCCGGCTCCGGAAAATCCACGCTGTTCAACATGATCGGGGGACTCGATAAGCCTTCCGAAGGAAACGTTTTCATTGACGAAGTGGACATGGCACAACTCGATGCAGCGGAACTGGCCTATCTTCGCTGCCGCCGCATCGGGTACATTTTTCAGACCTTCAACCTGATCCCGGTCATGACCGCGTTGGAAAACGTTACCCTGCCGATGATTTTCGCCGGCGTACCGTCGGACGCATCGGCCGAGAAAGGGATGCAACTCCTGAAGGTAGTCGGTCTGGGGCATCGTTACCACCACAAGCCGACGGAACTCTCCGGCGGACAACAACAGCGCGTGGCGATCGCCCGGTCGTTCGCGAACGACCCCGCCCTCATCCTGGCGGACGAACCCACCGGCAATCTGGATGGAAAGACCGGCACGGAAATCATCGAACTGCTGCGTACGATGAACAAGGACCGGGGCGTGACCGTGATCTCCGCCACTCACGACCTGAAGATGGTGGACGTGTCGGACCGGATCGTCTACATCAGCGACGGACAGATCGAGCGGATCGAGAACCGCGAGGACATCAAGATCAGTCTTGGGGAGATGCACGGCTCCGGCGGCCTCGCGCACTAACGCGCGTAGGCGCCGAATGTCGAGGACGGCGCCCGACATGGTGGAGCTACGAGATGGAACGATTTACATTCTCGCAGATATCCAGCGCCACTCTCCGGCCGTACGTCTCGCTGAAGCACCGTCCGGAGACTCCCGACTACTGGTTGACACTGAGCGCACCGCTTGACGCGCGCGACCGTGAGCGCCTGGCGGTGCTGGCTCCGTTCCTGGACGGCTTGCGTCTGGCCGGGCTCAACGAAGCCACGCTCTGGGCGCGGGCCATCTATCCGCTGCTGATGCTGGCGGAGCAGTCGTCGGCGCGGACATGGGCGGGCGTACCGCTGAGGGCGGAGTTTCCGGCGTTCGTGCTGGAGGGTACGTTGGACGGAGTCATCGGCGTCTCCGATCTCGGGGATCTGGGACGGCCGCTCCTGATCGTGGCGGAGGCAAAGCGGGGCCTGGAAGCGAGTGACCCGCAGCCCCAGCTATTGGCCGAAATGCTGGCCGTTGCCCGCTGCAATTGGGAAGCCGTGCCGCACGGTCCGCGGGAGATCTTCGGCTGCTACACCATCAGTGATGTCTGGACGTTCGCCCGCGCCCGGGTAGGCGACTTTGACGCGGAGAGACCGACATTCGAAGTTACCCTGTCGCGCGAGCACGCAGCGTGGGTGGAGGCCGAAACGGTTCTGGGTATCCTGAAGGGCATCGTGGCCCACTCCCTGGCCGCCTGGGCGCCGTACCTCGATCCGGCTTCGTGAGTCCTTGATCCGGGTACAATTGGAGACCGCAGGCACAGCACAATCCACAGAGCCTGGCGGACACAGAGACACTGCATCGTGTCCCGCATCACGCTCTCGCAGATCACTGACGACACGCTCCGCACACTGGTGACCCTGCGAGAGCGGCGCTTCCAGCCCGAATTGTGGAACTCGCTGGCTGCGCCCCTTGATGACACAGACCGCCAGGAACTCACACTCCTGCATCGTTTTATCCGGGACCGATCGCTCACCCGCCTGAACGAAGCCACGCTGTGGTCCCGGGTGATCTTTCCACTGCTGATGATGGCCGAGGCCCCGCCTGCGGAGGCGTGGGCCGGAATCCCCATTCGGGCGGAGTTCCCGGCCTTCGTCCTGGAAGGAGTGCTGGACGGGGTGATCGGCATTTCGCTCTCCGGCAACCTGCCGCGGCCGTTCTTCGTGGTGGCGGAAGCGAAGCGCGGCATGGAAGCCGGCGACTCACAGCCCCAACTTTTCGCGGAACTCATCGCCGTAGCGCGAACGAACTGGGAGGTGGTGAACACAGTACCGCAGGAATTACTCGGATGCTACAACGTCGGGGACTACTGGACGTTCGTGCACGCCCAGGCAGACGGTCTTGACACAGAGCGTCCCACGCTGGAGGTCACGGTCTCGCGGGAATACGCCGCCCGCGTGGAGGCGAAGACAGTACTTGGACTCCTGAAAGGGATCGTCCTGCGCTCCCTGGCGGCCTGGGCCCCACACCCGGAGGGAAACGCATGGTGCCCCCTCTATGGAGTCCCGCAACTCCGTTTGCGGAAGCCAAACTGTGGAGTCCCGCAACTCCGTTTGCGGGAGTCGGCGGGGCGCGCCTCCATTCCCCGCCCCGGAGACGCACCCACATCCAGTCGCCGTTACAATCCCAGGTATCGGCGCAAGCCCCACGGTCACGCGCCCACTTCGCGGAGACCCAATCCTGCGCAGATGCGCCGACAAGGCGGACTCACAAGCGCCTCACGGTCACGCCCGGACGCCGCAGCGACCCCGTCCGGGCCAGCGCCGGTTTAGCTGCCTGCTGGCCCGGGCAGCGCCAGCAGGCGCGGAGAGTTGAACTCCTCGCCACGTGCGTCCCGGCGCAGCGGTTCGGGAGCTGGGGTTTCAGGCGGCAGCGGAATGTCCTTGAGCCGGAAACGGAAGAGACGCTCCTGACCGCTGCATTCTACCCACGACACCACCGCACGCAGGATCGGTTCCTCCAGTCGGGTATAGACGCGCCGCGCCTCGCCACGGAACCGATCGTTCCCGCCACCCAGACCACCCGCGCCACTTCCTGAGCTGAGCACCTTCCCGGAGACGCCGATGAGTTCCGTCGAGAGGCCGCCGCGGAATAACATCCCCGCGTCATCGCCGCGGGTGGCGGTGTATCGCGCGTGGAGCGTCGTTCTGGTGGCGCCGTCCGGTGTCTGACTGGTCGAGAGGGAGAGGTGATTCACCTCGGCATTTCCGAGGCGAATACGGACCTGTCCATCCGCGGGGAAGGGGTAGGGGACTTCCACTCGATGCCGCTTCACCCGTTGGTAGCCGATGAGATCGCCTTCCAATCGTACCAACTTGCTCGCGCGGATGTGCGGCAGGTTCAGATTCACCGGCGCCACAGCCTGATCCGGCCAGGCGCCCTGCCTGGCAGCAGCCCCAAAGAGGTCCAAACGCTCTGTGCCTTGACCAGTGACCCTGGTCCCCAGGTCATCTTTCCCGGAAACGTTCGTGACGCCGGCGAGGCGGTCGGCGTCCATCCCGCCGAGCGCCAGGATCAGGTTCATGCTGAGTGTTCCGATGGGCGCCGTCCGTTGCGGGGAAGGCTGCACATCTCTGGCTTCCATGGTCCGCCACGGCTGCCGTGACACGACCTGCACGCGAAACTTGACTCCCGACTTCTCCCCAACCACCGGGGCGTCGAGCAAAGGTCCGTTCTGCTTCTTGTCCGGGTGGTACAGTCCCAACCCCAGTCCGAACGTTGGGATGCGTTCGAGTCCGTAGCGCCCGCAGACCTGGCGCAGGGCATCGGCAAAGCGGGTGTTTCGCCACCGGAACGAGGACCGGCCCTCCAGAATCGCCCGGATGGGAGGAGGCGGCTGCCCGGGAACGCCCTCGGGAACCTGCATCCAGATAGGAATTCCCGCCGTGTCGGAGAGGGCCGTGATCGCCTCAAACGCTGTCACGTGCTCCAAACGCAGGGTGACCCGCGGGTTCGCCGCTTCCGCGGAGAGGGTGAGCAGGGCCGCAAGTAGCACGCCGCACAAAGCTATCCAACGTCGCATGGGATTGTCCTTCCTAACTCGTGTCAGAACAATGTGTTAGACGGCCGCAATCAGTAGGGGGTCACATAGCGCGAAGAAATGTGCGCAGTGCGGCAGTGCAGCGGTCAGGGAATTCCCTCCAGCTTCGTGCAGGCGATTGCACCGCCCGGTCCGATCGGCGCTCCGTGGTCGGCCGGAGTCAGGGTTGGCCGAGGACGGCGCTCAGGTCAGGATCGGCCGGATCGGCGTACCGCCGTAGGCGATGGGGGTGGGTCGCGCCTGCTGATCGAGAATCGTGGTATCGGGGCTGATGCCCAGGCGATCATAGACCGTCGCGGCGAGGTCACCGGGGGACACCGGATCCTCGTCCGGGTAGGCGCCGATGGCATCGCTCCTGCCGTGAACCACCCCCCCGCGAATTCCCCCACCTGCCAGTACTGCGAACCCGCACTGCGGCCAGTGATCCCGGCCGGCACTCCGGTTGATCCGCGGAGACCGGCCCATTTCGCCCATCAGCACCACCAGCGTCTCGTCAAGGAGCCCCCGATCCTCCAGGTCCTGCAGCAGGGCGGGATATCCCTGGTCCAGGATCGGGAGGTTCTCGTTCTTCAGCATGTTGAAGTTGTTTTCGTGCGTGTCGTAGGCGTGACCGTTCTTGCCGAAGACCTCCCAGGTCACCGTGACGAACAGGACACCCGCCTCGATCAACCGCCGAGCGAGCAACATGCTCGCGCCATAAACATTGCGGCCGTACCGGTCTCGCAGCGCCGCAGGCTCCCGCTCGAGGTCGAACGCATCACGCACGTCGCCGCGCATCAGCAGATCGAACGCCCGCTGCTGCCAGCGATCGAGCCCGCCGACGGCGTGGTTCTCCATCGCCCGCGCACGGCCAGTGTCCACCTGACGCAACAGACTGCGGCGCCGATCCAGACGGTCCACGGTCACTCCGGGGATCTCGTCCAACCCCGGCAGTCGCGGCGCTCCCAGGGGTCGCACGGGATCGTAGTAGTTCCGCGTCGGCTCCCGGTCGAATTTCGGATCGTAGACTGAGAAGAGGGGATCATACTCCGACCCCAAAAACCCGCCGTACGGGCCGGGCCGGCGGATGCTCTCGCCCCAACCCGGGTAGCAGGGCAGTACCGCGTGGACCGGCGTATTCGGGCGGCCCATCCCGAGATACTGGCACACAGCCCCCATGCTGGGGGGATCCGCCTGAGTGGTGTTCAATGCGGCGGCCGTCGGGCCGGTCGCGTAACCGGTGAGCACGGGTACGGGGTTGTGGCTGTCGAAGTTGTGGGTCACCGAACGGATCAGGGCCGCGCGGCGCATCGTGCGGGCCGTACGCGGCAGGTGCTCGCAAATCCGCAGGCCGGGAACATCGGTGTCAATCGGCCGGAACTCGCCCCGAATCTCCGCGGGAGCATCGGGCTTCAAGTCGAACATGTCCAGATGCGCGGGCCCACCCAACAGGTTGATGACGATCACATTCCGTGCGTGGCGAACCCGGCCTGCGTGAGGGGCGCCTGCACGCGCAGCATCGGCGAGCGTCAACCCGCCCAGCAACGACAGTCCACCCACCCGCAGCGTCTCGCGCCGGGTGATGCCTTCGCACGTGTGTGCAGCGCTCCCCAATATCTGGATCATGCCGGTGTGTGACACACCACGGTGGGGGAAGTTGCACCGACCTCGCGCGGGGTGACTCCGCACGGCGGCACACGGCCCTTCTCGTGGGCCGCCTACGCGATGTGCTCAGTCCACGCCGGCCACTGCTCTCGGGCCTCTGCACGGGAAAGTATCGCGAGAGTCGCCTCGCCTGCCAGATCAAGCACCCATGCCCGGTCCAGAGCCAGGACTGCGTCAGCAAACCCGTGCGGTTCGGACCCGGCCGGCCGCGTGAGGAGCGCGACCGCTCTGGCTGTGTGCCCGAGGGCTGCTTCCGTCCGGGCTACAGCACCCAGGGTGAACGGATCCAGGTCCACATCGGTTCTGCCTGACCTGGCGGAGGTGGCATCCGGCCCTCCGCCGGGTATCCCCAGGCGTTTCCGTGCTGCCTCCGGGTGCCCAATCGCGACTTCCGCCCGGGCGTACAGCGCCTCCATCGCCTGCAGAGTGTTCGGAGTGCAGCGGGTGCCGTGGGTGATTCCCTCAAACTTCAGCACCTCCTCCGGACGCCCGAGCTCGAGTAGCGCCCAGCCTCGCTGGGCGAGACACCGGGCAATCCATTCGTCGCCGGCCATCGGAAGCGAACCGCACGCTTGCTCGGCGCGCTGGTGAGCGTCGAAGAACCCCCCCTCTGCGAATGCCAGGAAGGCCCGCCAGAGACGGTACTGACGCTGCTCTTCGATATCCAGGCGGGAGCCAAGCAGCGTATCCGCCAGGCGGATCGCCAGCGGAAGATCTCCATGCAGAAAGGCGGACAGACTGCGGAGGCGCTGCACGCGAAGCCGCAGCGCGGGCGCATCAGGGAGCGATGCCAGCCGACGTTCGAATTCCATTGCAGTCGTGAGTTCCACCCACACAGGCTCGTGGGACGTGGTCTCCGCTTGTTGACACGCGCGGCGCTGCGGGGTAGATGGGGAATCTGTTTGGGGGTGCGTCTGGGACGGGCGGGGGGCCGGCCGGTGGTTGAGCAGTAAGAGGCGCTCGCTGGCGACCAGTTCCGCTGCTGGGACGAGGCGCGGGAGAGTGTGCAACTGGTCGGCCGGGGTCCGGCGCGCCGCCCGGCCATCCGCACAAGTGATCCAGAGTGCGTGCCCGAGGCGGTGGGAGATACACGCCGCCGCCGCATACAGCAGACTTCCAATCAGATGCCGCCCGCCGCCGGACTGCACCAGGTTCACTGCGGCCAGCCAGAGTGGTGAGGTCGAGATGAGCAAGATGGCCTGGCGTGACAGGGTGACGCGCGGAGAGGGAGGAGGACTGGGCGACGGAGCCGCTCGTTCGTCACTCGCCGTCACTCCCTCCACCACTGCTGCGGACGCACTCCGGTATGGGATCCATTGTGCCATGCACCCGCTCAGGACCGCCGCAACGGCCAACGGCGCCAGAACCGTCCCGCGCAGCGCCAGGATGCTCGCTACGCCAAACAGGGCGAGCAACCACCCGTACGCCGGCGCAGGCTCACCCGACTCGGCGCGCATGAAGAGATCGAACATCCGGTTGTGCCTGTCCTTTGCGATTCCGGGAGGAATTCCCCGTGCCGTACCCCCAAACCTCTTCGGAGAGGGCAGTTGCTTCTGGAAAGGAACGGCATGAAGAAGGGAATCTGTTTCGGCTGTCTCCCGCGCGATTGGTCGCTGGAGGACAAGCTGGCACTCGCGGCGCGCGCGGGCTACCACGGTGTGGAGGTAAACACGATCGAAGACCCGGCGCAGCGCGAGACGGTGCGTGCGGCGGCGGCGGCGGAAGGCATCGAGTTGCCCAGTGTGATGGCGAGTGGCCACTGGCAGAACCCGCTCTCCAGCCCGGACGAGGCGGTCCGACAGGCGGGGTTGCAGAACATTCGCGCCAGCGTGGACACTGCAGTGGCCGTGGGGGCAAGCGTCGTGCTGGTCGTCCCTGCGGTGGTGAACGACACCCAGCCCTACGGCGAGGCGTACGACATCAGTGTAAAGAGCCTGCGGGAGCTCGCGCCGTACGCGGCGCAGCACAACATCCGCCTCGGCGTGGAGAACGTGTGGAACCGGTTCCTGCTCACCCCGAGGGAGATGGACGGCTACCTGACGGACATTGACGCGCCGAATGTGGGGCTCTACTTCGATTGCGGCAATATCCTGAACTATGGCCACCCGCAGGCGTGGATCCGCGAACTGGGGCGCCGCATCATCAAGGTTCACGTGAAGGACTTTGATGTGAACCTGCGCCAGTTCCGCCACCTGCTGCAGGGCAGTGTGAACTGGAAAGAGGTGCGGGCGGCCCTCAGCGAGATCGGTTACGACGATTATCTCACGGTGGAACTCCCGCAGTACCCGGTTTACCCGGACCAGATGGCGATCGACTCGAGCCACCACCTGGACCGGATCATCGCTGGCGAGTAATCCGCGCGGATCACCCGGTGCGGACAGGGAGGCTGTAGCTCTCTCCTACTCGGAGGCGGGCAACCTCCCCGTCCGCGCCGAATTCGAAGACGACCGGGTCGCCATCCTCCCCGAATGGAGCATCGCTGCGCGTGCGGAAGCGATGTTTGCCCACCGGGTCGAGCGTGACCCGCAGCGGGAAGGGATCCGGTTCGGTCGGCGCGATCATCGTCAACCGGCCGTCCAGTTCCAGGATCTGCCGGTCGCCCCAGGCGCTGCGGTACAGGCCCACGTAGCGCGCCCAGATCGGCTCGGGGGGCGGCGGAGGCGCGGGGAGTGGTCGCATCGCCGACGCCACCCACGACCAGACCCGATCCACCACGCTGTCGGCACGTCCCGGGTAGGGGGCTGCGTCATCGGCGTTCCCTAACGCGATGACGGCAATCTTTTCTTGTGGGCTGGTAGTAAAGCTGGACTGGTATCCGGCGAGCCAGCCTCCGTGGCCCACCAGGGTGCGTTCACCGCGACGCAGCAGGCTGAACCCCAGGCCCCAGCCGCCCTGCCAGTCCGGGCGGACCCAATGGACGCGCTGCATCTCGCGAATGGTGGAGGGTCGGAGCACACCCTTGCCCGCGGGGTGGAACAGAAATGACGCGAACCGCGCCAGATCCCGCACGCTGGAGACCACACCCCCCGCGGCGCCGATCGCCCGGGTGTCGCTGAAAGGCCGCACCTCGCGAACGTTCCCAGGCATGCGCCGCCCATAGCCCACCGCAAGCCGGTCCCGGTGGTCTCCGGCCGCCTCGACGGTGGTGCTGGTCATCTCGAGCGGATCACAGATCCGCGTGGCAACCCAGTCACTGTAAGAACGACCGGACGCCGCCTCGACCACCATTCCGGCGAGAGCATATGCCAGGTTCGAGTATTTCCATCGGGTCTCGGGGGGATGCACGAGTTCCTGTTCAGGAACCGTCCTTCGAATCTGATCGGCATCCGGAAAGTCGTTCTCATTCCAATAAGGAAACGCCGCTTCGCGGGGAAGGCCAGAGGTATGCGTCAGCAGTTGCCAGAGGGTCGTCTCCGGCCAATCCGGCGCCCGACCGCGTACCGAAAACCAGGGCAGGTAGGTTTGAATCGGCTCATCCAGTCGCAGCCGGCCCTCGTCGCGCAGTTGCATCGCGGCGATGGCGGTGAAGAGCTTGGAGATCGAAGCGATCCGGTAGAGCGTGTCCGCGTCCGCAACGCGACCGGCTTCGGTATCTGCCAGCCCAAACCCTCGCTCCCAGATCAACTCCTGATCCCTGACGATGCCGAGCGACAGCCCGGGCTGGTCCCGGTAGGCCAGACTGCTCTCGAACCAGGCCTCCAGCAGCTTCAGGCGCGACGAGACACCTGGATCCGGCTGCTTGCCCTTCGCTCCCGCAGCAGCCCCGCCCATCACTTGCGCCCCTCAAACCCGACCACCCGATCCTGGGTCGCGACCAGCACCAGGTCATCCGCCACCGTCACGGTGGTGAAGCCGGGGCTGCTGCCGAGTGCGTCCTTCAGTTCCAGGGTCTCGATCTCACGTCCGTCGGCGGCCGAGCGTACGAGGATTTGGGTGCCCACCGGAATGTAGAGGCGATCCCCCACCAGGGCCGGGTACCCAAGGGTGCCGCCGGACGGATCCGGATCCCAGATCCACTCGCGCGCCCCGTCGTTCAGGTGAACTGCCTGAATCTGGTCGCCGGAAAAAAAAGCGAACCGGTCGGTGGTCCCTATCAGCGCGCCGGTGGTCGAGCCACGCGATGCTTTCGGCGACGACCAGACCAATCGCCCCGTGCCCGGATCGATCGCGACGGCATCGGCGCCCCACCGGGGGCAGAACAAGATCGGCCCTTTCGCACCGGCGATCAAGCTGATCGGTTCGTTGGTCACCTGAGGCGCACCGTCCATGCCGCCCCGGTAGCCGAGACGGCGATTCGGGGGATACCGGTAGATGAGCCGGACGTCGCCGGTAATCACATCCACGGCGCTGAGGGTGTACAACGCAGTCTCGATCCAGAGCAGCCCGTCGCGGATCGCCGGCGGCGACCCGTCCACGAGTGCAAGGGGATCACTCCCGGCGCCGAGGTAGGTGGTCCAGATCGGATCTCCCGTGCCCGCATCCAGCGCCACCGCCGAATACTCGGTGATACCTCCCTTCGCCGAGGCTACGCCGGAGAACACCAGCCCACCCCGCGCCAGGGGCACGTTGAAGTGTATTCCCCGCTGCTCGCCCAGAGCCACACGCCGCCAGATCGGGGCGCCGGTGCGCGCGTCGAACGCCGCAATGGCCTGATCGGCGGGCCAGCGGCTCGTGTCGTTGCCCGGTAGGCTCATCGGGAGCCGGGTGTAGAGGCGCGGACCGGCCAGCATCGGAGCCGCCTGCACCGTCCGGGCGCTGCGGGTGTAATACCCGGAATTCCCACCCTGATTCTCCGCCGGCGCTTCGTCGCGGGTCAGCGTGAAGTCAGCGCGGTTCCACTGTTCCGCGCCCGTACGGGCGTTGAGTGCGACCAAACTCCGCGGTGTTTGCACCCAGACCTGGTCCCCCCGGCGCGCGGGAAAGCAGAGGTAGCTGAAGCGGGACCGAGTGGAGCTATAGCCGCCGCCGAACACTACGCGACTGGGGCGCGAAGGCGAGGAGGTGGGTGGCGCAGAGAGTGAGTACTGCCAGCGCATTCGCAGCGGACCCGCCGGCAACCCAGCCATTTTTCGCGTGCCCGCGGATCCCGCGAAAGCAGGCCAGTCCCCCGGGCCCTCCGCGTCCGGACCGCGCAAGTCTTTCGCCAGTTGCTCGGCCGCGGCGGCTCCGGACACCTTCCGGTTGGCCAGTGTCACCGGCTGATTCGCAAATCGGCCCTTCAGCATTCCCACCGCATCGCGCACGTCGGATGCCGCCCCGGCGGCGGAAGCTGCCAGTGCGTACCGGACGACCATGCTGCCGACCGCGTCCGGCTCCTGACAGAGGCGCTGGTAACAGGCCCGCGCCGGCTCGACGCGGCCCCGGTCGAGATGCCACTCCGCCAACCACTGCAGCGCCCGGGTGGCGAAGGACGAATGGTAAAAGCGGCGGTAGAGTTCCTGCATGGCGCCGGAGTCTTTTTCCGCCAGCGCCGCCTCGTAGAGCTTGCGGGCGTCGGCGTCGTGCAGCGCCCGGTAGCGCTGTCGCACACCCGCCGGCAAGCCCGCCAGCTTCTTGTGGCAGAGGTACCGCAGCCCATCGAGAAACTCGGAATCGCGCTCCAGCACGAGATCGCGCGGATCGTCCACCAGTTTCTGATACAAACCGAGCCACGCATCCCACGACTTGGCGATTGCCAGCTTCTCCATCTGGTGCCACTGCTGCACCACTCGCGCGTTCGTCGAGAACGTCGGCACGAACTCGGTGCGGGTTTGTGCCCCCGCCGTGCCGACGAGGATCAGTGACGCCAGAAGCAGGAAACCGGAGGCGCGCAGTGCAGGGCGAACCGCTCCCGTGTGGGGAGAGCGCAGCGGAGTGGAGGGCGCGAATGGAGAGCAGGGCGGGGTACGCACTTGCTCACTTCGCGCTCCCTGCCCATCACCCGCCGGGTCGCCGTGATTGTGCGGCAGTCGCCGCCACGCACGCTCTTCGCCGTTCGCCACTTGCCGTTCGCCCGTCTTCAATCGCCGTTCGCCCTTATTCATTCTGTCCCCCTCGGGGGAGCAACCACGAGGGGTTGCCCCTAAGCCCCATCACAACAACCCCGAGCGCTTGCGGAGAAGCCATTCTCCTACCAACAGCACCAGAAATACTGAGATCGGCAGCGGTGCATCCCAGAGGGAGTGTTCCACCCGGGTGCTCACTACCTGCCGCCGATCCGGAATCTGATCAGCCAGGCCGGCGACCTCGCTCCAGAGCAGGTACTTTCCGCCGGTGACACCGCTGATCCGGCGGAGCAGCGCCTCGTTCTGCTGCGGCATTTCCAGCTCGAGACTCGACGCTTCCACGACCACGTTGGTCAACGACTCACCGCGCGGCGCTCCGGCCATGTTCAGCAGCCCCCGGAACGACCCGGCCTGCGCCGGCTGCCATTCTCCCGAGTACACCCCGGCGGCGCCCGGCACCGGCTCCAGCCGCACCGGGTAACGCTGGCCGTCGGTGCGTTCCATTTCCGCCTGGACTTCCTTCAGCCGCACCGGATGAAAGTTCGGCGTCAGCAGGCGTGCCCGCAGCACCACTTTTTCTCCCAGGGCATAGGTCGTTCGGTCGGCGGTGAGGCGCACAAACCGATTGGCGCCCGGGAGTTCGTGCGGAGTCAGCGAGCGCACCACCTGACCCCAGAAGCGGTAGAAGTACTTGTCGCCGACGCGGAAGCGCCACTGCCAGGTGGAGTCCACCATCGTCATGAACGACATCCCCTCGCCGACCTGCTGCAGCGCCATCAGCGGGATGTTTCCGTCGGTCCCCCGCATCGTCGGATGCTGGGCGAGCACCGTGGCGCCCGGCTTGGCGCGTTCCGCGACGCCGCACCAGTACATGCCCGCCAGGGAGTGCCACAGGTTGCGGTTCTGCTCCACGTCCGGGACCAGGAAGCACATCGGATGCCGGGCGCCGGCATCGGTCAACGCGAGCTGGAACGGCTCTCGGAAGAGTGTTTCGCGTCGCGACTGAGGCGCCACGATGGGCCATACGGTTTCGAGCTCAGTGCCCCGGTAGTCCCACGGAAGCGAGACCTCGCCGGCGATAGTGATGAGGCTGCCACCCCGCTCCTCCACGAAGGCGCGGATGTTCTTCATGTCGCCGGCGCTCAGGAAGTTCCGCGGGACGTCTCCCAGAATGACGATGTCATAGTCGAAAAGGGCCTTTCGTTCGCGGGGAAACCCGTAGATCGGCACGTTGCCCTCGCCCCCGAGAGCCGGGTCCGCGTCGGTGAGAATGCAGGCGAACAGTGTTGTCTGGTCGCGCAAGATGGCATTCTTCAGGAAGCGAAACTCCCAGCGAGGCTGGCCCTCAATGTAAAGAATCTTTAGCTTCTTGTCCACGACGCGGATCGGCCAGGCCTTCTGGTTGTTGGACAGGGTGAGTTCGCCGCTGAGCCCGGGGAGCGACACGGTGAGCGTGCGGGCGCCCGCCTCGGTCGGCGTGAACGAAAGGTTGACTTCCTGCTTCTGGCCTTCGGGAGCGAGTTGCACGTTGCGCGTTTCGAGCACACGATCGCCCAGTTTCAGGGTGAGCGGAACGGTGCGACCCGGGTAGCCGCGCTGGCGCACCGCAACGGACACTACGACCTCGTCTCCCTTCCGCACGACCTCATCGGCGAGCAGGCTCGTGATGGCGACATCCTGCGGAGGCTGCGGGTCGCCGAACCCGACCGTGAAGATCGGAGCCCGCTCCTCAGCCACCCGGCGAGCGGCCGCGGTAGGGTCCTCTCCCATATTCTGGCCGCCGTCGGAACAGAGCACGATCCCCGCCAGGGGCTGGCCGGCCGTGTCCTGCAGCACATATTCCAGCGCACTCCCGATGCGTGTCTGCTCCGCCGACGACTTGCCGGCGGACAGGGGAAGGCGCTCGGTCTCCGCGGTGGCGGATCGGGATGCAGGGGTCGGCCGGTTCCGCCCGCTGGCCGGCTCCTCCTTGCCCGGCCCCCGTTCTTGAGGGACAGCCAGTTCTTTACCGGTGACATCTGCGCCGAAACGATAGATCCGCACCGTGTGCTTGCCCGCGAGCCGGCGCAACAGCCGGGAGTCATCGCGCCCCAGCAGTTGGTACAGAGCGGCAGAACGCGCCAGGTCGCCCGCTCGGGGGTCTCCGAGCGCCTGCACCAGGTCTCGGCGACGATCTACCCGCCGCCAGCGATCCTTGAGCCGCATGCTGCTCGATTCGTCCAGTACAACGGCTACTACCGACGGGTTGCTTTCGGTGCGCTGGCTCCGGAGCATCGGCTGGCACACCATGAGCGCCAGCACCGCCATCGCCCCCACCCGCAAGAGCACCATCAGTCCCTTCCAGATCCACGAGGGGCGGGTGCCGTCCCGGTAGTAGAAAAAGAGGAGCCAGACCAGAATCAGACCGGCGCCGGCGATCAGGCCCATTCGGGGCCACGGCAGGACCAGGAAGACCCGATCCCATTGCAGGCGGTCCTGCCCCGGTTCAAGCCCGAACACACGGTGCAGCCAGTCCATCATGCTCTCCGTCCGAAGACCTGCGCCAGCATCGATTCCAGCACCATCAGCGCAAGTGCCGCCAGCAGGGCGTGTCGCCACAGCTCAACCCCTTGACGCGCGCGGGTAATCGCTGCCAGAAGATCTTCCGCCGGGGCCACCCAGATCCACTCCCGTCCCGGCAGGCGGCTGCGCAGTCCCTTCTGGTCGAGGGACCGGAGGTTCGACTCCGCCACGTTCCGGTTCACCGCCAGACGATCCGTCGTGCCCCCCGGCACCTCCAGGCGATAGAACCCGGCGCGCTCCGGACGCTCCAGCGTGACCAGGCAGCCGCGCTCGTTCACCACAGGCCGCAGCGTGGTGGTTGCTCCGTCGGGGCCGGTAATGGAAACCGGACGGGTCGCCTCGGTCAGCGGGAGAGAACGTGTCAGGGGTTCGCCCACCTGGCCGTTGCGGCTCCCATCGCTGCCGCCGGTCAAGTAGCCCACGAGTTGGTGCAGGAGCGGCAGAAACAGCGGCTTGAGCGGAAGGTTGTTCCACTCTGTAGTGGCGCCTGAGGCAGCCAGCACCACGCGTCCGAGTCCGAATGTCCGCTCGACGAGGAGCGGCTCGCCCGTCGCCAGTCGCGCCATGACCCGCACTGAACGGTCGCCGCTGCGCGGCTGCAGCGGAAAATAGCGCTGAAACTCGGCGGTGGTGAGGTCCACGTCCTGCGCGCCGCGGAACCGCTCCAGCGCGGGATGATCCAGGCTGCCGGGATCCAACGAAGTCTTGTTCGTCCGCACGGCGCCCAGGCGTGCCGGAAGCAGGCTGGGAATCCCTTCCAGCAGATCCCGGTTATACAGTTCCGGGCTCACGCGGCTCCCGGGAAAGAGCAGCAGTCCACCCCCGTTCTGCACGAACTCGCCAAGCAGCCGCCGATCCGCCGCCGACAGCACGCTCACGTTGGACAGAACCACCACGTCGTACTGGCGCACATCTGACCCGCTCAGTCCGCCGCGCACCACTTCCGGCTCCAATGGCACAGGTTCGGCGCCGGGTCCGGCCGGTGGCGGGGAAAGGGCCGGTTCGAGGAAAAACGCCGCGTCCCTCTGGGGCACGACGGGATCGGGATTGCCGTTCAGCACCAGGATGCGGACACTCTGCCGCACCCGCAGGGAAAGGTAACCCACATCGTCCGCCTGGAGCCGATCAGGACCGAGCCGGACCGCGCACGTATGCACGCCCCCACTCTCAAACAGATGATTGAACGCGACCAGGACGTGCTGCGCGGGTTCCACATCCACGCGCTGCGCAGCTCCTTGTGGTCTCCCGTCTACCTCCAGCGAGGCGAGCACGCCGCGCGCCGTCTGTGGGCCCGTGTTCACGAGGCGCGCCTGAATCCGTGAACTGGTGCGGGCGGTGGCCAGGCCCCGGGCCGGCTGCACCCACTCCACCGCCACATTGGCCGGGAACCCTTCCCGCACCGGCAGCATCACCAGTCGCCCGAGGCGGGCGAGGGCTTCCCAGGCAGCCGGATCACTACCCCGCCCACTCCATCCAGTGTCCTGATTGTCCGAGATGAGGTACACTTCCCGGTTCGGAAACCGGGACTCGCCGGCGACGGCAAGCGCCAGCCGCGCGGCGGCGCCATAGCTCGTGCCGGCATCGGACAGCTTCAGGCGGCGCAGGCTCCCCACAGCCGCGCGGAGGTCCAGACTGGGGCGGCGGATCAGGGTGCGGGGCGGATCCGATGCCAGAATGATACTGACCGCATCTCCCTGCCGCAGCCCCTGTTCCACCAAGTGAATGGCGCGCCGGACGGCCCGATCGAACACCGTCTCCGCGCCGGAGCCGGTAGCCCGGTAGCCCATGCTGTACGAATTGTCCAGGATGACGATTGCGTGAACCTGCCCGCGCATGCCGGGAGCCACCCCTCGCAGAGCCGCTACGGGCCGGCAGACCGCCATCACCACCAGAGCGATGATCAGGCAGCGGAGCAACAACAATAGCAACTGCTCCAGAACCAGCTTGCGGCGCCGATTCCGCTGGCTCACGAGCAGAAACTCCATCGCCCCCCACTTCACCACCCGAAAGCGCCGCCGCTGGAGCAGGTGGATCAGGATCGGCACTCCCACCAGACCGAGCGCCCAGAGAAGGGCCGGGTTCAGAAATGCTAGACCCATGTTCAGGTCCGCCGCATCCGGTTGGCGAGGTAACGGCCGAGCGCGTCCCCAGGGGGCTCCGAGGTCGTCACGCGGATCAAGTCGGCGTGGATCTCGCGACAGCCGCGCTCGAGTTCGTCACAGAAGCCACGGAAGTTCCGCAGGTATTCTTCGCGCACTCCGCGCGGATCCACGAGCAGGTCCGGCTCAAGTTCCAAACCCTCGAATTTGGTCAGGTCGTGGAAGGGGAAGGTCACTTCGTCCTCGTCCAGAATGTGGAACACGACCAGTTCGTGGCGCCGATAACGGAAGTGACGCAATCCGCTGAGCACCTCCATCACATCCCCGAACAGGTCAGAAAACAGCACCACCAGACCGCGCCTCCGCATCTGCTCCGCAATCGTATGAAACGTAGGCGCGAGATCCGACTTGGGCTGGGTTGTGACCTTCACCAGATGCTCCAGGATCTGCCCGAACTGGCTGCCGGTAGCCCGCGGCGGCAGGTTTAGCTGAATACCGTCATTGAAGACGACAAGCCCGGCGGCGTCCCTCTGCTGGATGAGCAAAGAGGCCAGCGCCGACAACAGCAGTGAGGCATACTCCAACTTGCTGTATGGGCGCCGGTCTCCCTGGTAGCGCATCGAATCGCTCGCGTCCAGCAGGAGGTATCCCTTGAGGTTCGTCTCTTCTTCAAATTCCTTGACGTAGTACCGATCCGATCGTGCGGCGACCTTCCAGTCAATGTAGCGAATCTCGTCACCGGGAGTGTACTCGCGGTGCTGAGCGAATTCGACGCTGAAGCCGTGATACGGGCTCTGGTGGAGCCCGGAAATGGCCCCCTCCATCACCTCGCGCGCGGTGAATGCCAGCCGCTGCACGGCGGCCAGCATGTTTGGATCACTGAGTTGTTGCGGAGTAAGCGGCATGGGTTACGGTGTGTCCGGACAGGTTCCTAAGGTTCCAGGTTTCCAGGTTTCGAGCCGCCTGTCGGAGATGTCGTTTCGGGGTGTTCGGATCCCCAGTTTCGGAGCGCTTCGGCGCCTTTCGAGGGTCGGAAATGACGCGCTTGACCATTACTCCGCCAGGCGGCCAGGGTTACTGAGTTCCACATGTCGTGTCGTCCCCCTATGAACCCTAGAACCCTAGAACCCTAGAACCCTGGCCCTACATTCCGGACCCGCGCAGGACGCCGATCGCATGCCCGCGTGAGAAGTACGCCGCCGCGACCCGCCGGATGTCGTCGGCGGTGATGCGCTGCATCCGCTCCAGCGATCGCGTCGTGTAATCCGGGTCTCCCGCCAGGAGGACCCCCCGGACCAGATCGGCAACACGCGCCGCATTGCTTTGGAGGCGGATCGGAGCGGATCCGGTGACACTGTCTTTTACCAGCCGAAGTTCGAAATCGCTGACCGGCTCCCGTGCCAGGCGCTGGAACTCGGCCGCCATACCACGCCGGGCTGCATCCTCCTTGCTCGGATCACCCGCCAGGTAGCCCATAAAGAGACCGCCCTTCGCCAGCGGCCGGTGGAAACTCGTGGTGACGTAGGCCAGACCCTGGCGTCCGCGTAGTTCGGCGCCGAGACGCCCGGCCAATCCGCCGGTGAGCCCCTGGATCACATCCAGCACCGGCTGGTCGGCGTGACCGAACGGCACGGTAGGGAATGCCATCGCAAACGCCGTCTGCCTTCGTGACCGCTGCTCGACCGTTTCCAGGGGCCGGTCGGGTTCCAGCGCCCGGGCCGTCGCCGCCGCGGCGACGCCTCCTGCCGCCCCCTCCACCCGCCACGTCCCAAACAGACGCCCGAGCGCCGCCTCGACTGCACCGGCACTCACGGTCCCGGAGATGAGAATCCAGAGACCCTCCGGGCGCACGACTTTCCCTGACCACTCCAGTACCGCCGCCCGGTTGAGCCTGGACAGCGTTTCTTCCCTTCCGAACGGCCGCCACGAATAGGGGTGCTCCCCGTAGAGGGCGCGGGTCACCAACTGGACCGGGTAGTTGATCGCGTCATCTCTCGCAATGCGCGCCGCAGCCAGTTGCAGTTGCGCGGCACGAGTCACTTCGGGCTCCGGGAAGGTCGGGCGCTGGATCACATCGGCCAGCAACCCCAGGAGCGGGCCGAGATTGCGGCTCAACACGGTGGCAGACAGCATCGAGAAATCGTCCGCCACGACGCTCTCCAGGGTGGTGCCGAGGGAGTCCAGCGTACGGTCGAGAGCTTCAGCGTCCCGGGCCGGCGTTCCCTTCCCGAGTGTGGAGAACAGCAACTGCGTGATGCCTGCCTGATCGGCGGCCTCGCGGGACTTGCCGCCGGAAAACGCGAACGCCACCGCCGCGGTCGGCACCGTATGCCGCTCCAGGATCAACGCCCGCACACCATTAGCGAGGGTGATGCTCTTGCGGGGTGCATCTCCCTCGCCTCCTTCCAGCGGAGCACCCTCGGGAAGTGGGGGCAGCGACGCCGGGGCATCGGGCGCGGTCACCGCACCGGCCGCACGCTGCAGCCGGGCGGCAAGTTCCTCCGCCTGCGTGTCGGGCAGCGTGGAAGTGCGCGGAAGATACCGATGTACGGTGGCGTGGGTCAACGGGAAGTACTTCCGGGCGACCCCCATCACGTCATCGGCGGTTACGGCCAGGATCTTGCGGTAGTAACGATCCGCTTCCGCGAACGACCCTCGCGCCTCATACTCCGCCAGAGTCTGCGCCTGATTCAGCACGTCCTCTTGCTGAAGACTGCGAAGGGTCGCGACCTGGGTGCGGGCTCGTTCCAGCTCGAACGGGGTGACGGGCCACCGCTTCAGGCGCTCCAGTTCCTGCACGATCCGCTCTTCCGCCTCGGGGACCCGCTCCGCGTCGAGCCGCGTCTGAAACGTAAACACACCCATATCACCATACGCCACGTTGCTCCCATCGGCGCTGACGGCAATCCCCGGCCGGATCAGGCCCCGGCTGAATCGCGTACTCCTGCCCACGGAGAGAATGCTCTGGATCACGTCCAGCGCCGCCTGGTCTGTATGATCCGGCGGACAGGTGGGGTAACCCAACGTCACGTACGCCTGCTGGATGTCACCCCGCATGGTAGCGAAGCGCAGAGCCTCCTGTGGCGGTTCCTTCGGCCCCACATCGCGCTTCGGCGTGCCACGCGGAATGACGCCGTACGTGCGTTCGGCGGTGGCTCGCACCGCCGCCGGATCCACGTCCCCGGCCACGCTGACCACGATATTCTCCGGGCGATAAAGCGTCTCGAAGAACTGCATCAGATCGTCACGGCGAATGCCGCGCAGGACCTCGTTGGACCCAATCCGCCAGCGGCGCACCCGATGTCGCTGAAACGCCGTCTCGATCATCTTCTCCACCGCCAGCGCCGGCGCGTTGTCATACTTGCGGTTCGACTCCTCAATCACGACCTCTGCCTCGCGCTTCAGTTCGCGTTCGTCGAAGAGCGGGTTCGCGACTGCGTCTGCCTGAATCTCCATCGCGGTGGAAACCGCATGATTCGGCACCATCACATAATAGGTCGTGTGGTCATAAATCGTCCCCGCATTCGTGAGTCCGCCGATCCCCCGGATAGCAATCTGGATCGCCTGCGCAGTCGGGTACTTCTTACTGCCGTTGAAAAACATGTGCTCAAACAGATGCGCCATACCGGCGACCTGATCCGGCTCGTCGAAATAGCCCGCCTTCACCCAGGTGACCACCGCCGCGACCGGCGCGTGCCGGGTAGGCTTGACCAGCAGAGTCAGACCGTTCGAGAGCACGGTGCGCACCACACCGGCGCCCAGTTGGGGCGACTCCCCGGCGCCGCGCGCCCGCGTGCCCCCGGCGAGAACGAAGGCGAGCACCACGACCAGCACCCAGACACGACCGGTGCGCGGTGCAGGGCGCGCGAGGGCGGGCGGGACCGGTGCAGCTTCGCAGGCTTCGCGACCATGAGGGGCGACGCAGTGCTGCCCCTCCGGGAAGTGCCCCGAAGGAGTGTGGGGCGACCTGCCGAGATCTCGCGGCGTCCTCAAACCGTTGCTCATCCTTCCGCCCTCATCCCTGAACTGTTCTCCTGCCGGTACCTGGTTGCAGTTCCCCTCCGTTCGCGATTTCGCCTCCCTCCACGTGTTGCGGAGTACCCTTCGGGGTTGCCCTCCCTGCCGGAAAGCAAGCCGGCACGGGTGATCAGGGATACACCCGCCGGCAGCCTGGAAATCCGGAAAACCCGACGGCCATCCCCGCGGTTGGCTGAACCGCACCACGGTCGGGCGGCCCGAGGTCTCCGTTGTGCCGGCAAACGCCGACTAAACCCGGCAGGAACGGTGCGAGCGGACCGCAAACTGAGCGACGAAGCGCGCGCCTGGTGCGGCGAACGATCAGCCCCCCCGGAGCGCACGGGCCCGCGCGACTGCGGAACTGCGCCGGGAGTACGTCACTGAGCCCCCGATCCGTCCTGCCGGCATGCACGAGGGGAGATCGTATTGAGACGAGACATCCGGGCGCAAACTCTGCGCGCACAACGGCGGGAACAACGCACCACAATTGGACCCACATGCGGTTCGGAGCCCGGACCGATCGCAGGCCGGCGGGTGCTTCTCCACGAGAGGTCCGGGGCCGAATCTGGGACGGAGCGCCGGAAGTGACGGCGTCCCGGCGTCCGCCCTCGGATGAACCGGCAGCCCACGGGCAGGTCCAGCCGACCCTCGCAGGCGACCGAACGCATACGGTGCGACTCGCGGCTCCCGGAATGCTCTCCCTGCGGCGAGCGGCGGCACCGACAGGCGCCGGCGCATCCGCGACCGGCTTGGCCCGGCGCCGACCCGGGATTCAGCAGAGTTACGCCCGGAGCGCGGCGTGCGGAGTCGCCGCCGCCTGCGCGGTCGCGGCGTGGACGGCACTCCTGGACCCCCCGGCGCCGGCCGACAGCGCCCCCGCGTACTCGCGGCGCGGAGTGGTCGTTAGCGCGCACGGACTCGCCTCAACAGCCGGCGCCGATCTGCTCCGGCGCGGTGGGAACGCGGTGGACGCGGCGATTGCGACCGGGTTGGCGCTCGCGGTGGTGCATCCGGCAGCGGGAAACCTCGGCGGGGGCGGCTTCATGCTCATCCGGCTCAAGGGGGGACGTTCCACGGCACTCGACTTTCGCGAGATCGCGCCCCGGGGCGCGCATCCGGGGATGTTTCTGGATCCGCACGGCCGGTACCAGCGGGACCTGCACCACGAGGGCTATCGCGCTGTGGGGGTGCCCGGCACCGTTGCGGGGTTCGATCTGGCCCGGGAGCGGTACGGCACGCGCTCGTGGAGAGAATTGTGTGAGCCCGCGGAACGTCTTGCAGCGGAAGGCTTCCCGCTCAGCCGGGCCCTGGCCCGCAGTTTCGCGGCCCGCCAGACGGACTGGCGGCGTTATCCATCATCCGCGCGGGTGTTCCTGAAGCCGGACGGCACGACATTGGAGGCCGGGGACGTCTGGCGCCAGCCCGACCTGGCGCGCACCCTCCGCACACTCCAGCGAGGCGGTCGCGAGGCATTCTATCGGGGCGCGCTCGCGCGTCTCCTGGCGGCGGACATGCGCCGGCACGGCGGGCTCATCACCGAAGCTGACCTGGCGGATTACCAGGCGAAGGAGCGAGCGCCGATTCGCGGGGCCTTTCGTGGGTGTGAGATCGTTTCCATGCCTCCGCCGAGTTCCGGAGGCATCGGGCTGATCGAGATGCTCAACATCCTTCAGGGCGACTCCCTCCGAGACCTCGGGCACAATTCCGCCGCTTACCTGCACTTGCTGGCAGAAACGATGCGGCGGGCCTATGCCGATCGGGCGCGGCACCTCGGAGACCCCGACTCCAACCCCGGCCTGCCCGTCTCGCTGCTGCTCTCGCCCGACCGCGCCGCGCGTCTCCGCCGTTCCATCCGGCCTGACTGGCTCTCCGTGAGCGACCCGGCAGCCTTCACTGACGATTACGAGAGCCCGGAGACCACACACTACTCGGTGGTGGATGCTGCAGGAAACGCCGTGTCCGTGACCTACACGCTGGAAGCCGGCTACGGTTCCCGCATTGTCGCCGACGGCCTCGGCTTCCTCTACAACAACGAGATGGGAGACTTCAACGGAGAACCGGGCCGCACCGATCGCACCGGGTTGATCGGCACGCCGCCCAATCTCGCCGCCCCCGGCAAACGCATGCTGTCGAGCATGACGCCGACCATCGTCGCGAAGGATGGAGAACCGTACCTGGTGCTCGGTTCACCCGGGGGCCGCACGATCATCAACACCGTGCTTCAGGTGCTGCTCAACGTCGTTGAGTTCGACATGGATCTGGGCCGGGCGGTGGCCCGCGGGCGCATCCACCACCAGTGGCTGCCGAACGAACTGGTATTGGAGCGCGATGCCACCTCAACCGACACACTCCGCCTGCTGCGTGAGAAGGGGCACCAACTCCGGTTTGTCCCATCACAGGGCAGCGTGATGGCAATCCTCGTGGAGCCCGGTTCCGGAGAGCGCAACGGCGTGACGGACCCACGTGAACCGGACGGCGCCGCCGCTGCCGAGTAGGCCCGTCCCGGGAAACGCAGGCGGCGCGGAGACCCGGAACTGTGAAAAATGGGGTCTTAGAGGAAGCGCCGTGGTGCGGGAAACCCGGGGCCGTGTGCGCCGCGGAGAGCGGCACACCGAATCACGTGCAGGTACACGCGGATCCAAAGCAGCCGCACAACGATCCGCTGCAACTGCAGGACCGCGCCGTGCCAAGGAAGTTGACGCAGCAATATCCGACCGTGCCCAAACCGCACCGCGATCGAGGCATGCAGGTGCCCGCCGCCGCCGGCAGCGGAGCCAGCACCGTGGTCACCGCCGCAGAGATCAGGGCGGCGCTTCGCAGATGACGCAATGCGGACCGGCGTGTCGGGCGATTCGGTCTCTCGGCCGGGTCCGGATCCAGGAGCCCAGCGCGCGCAAGGCGCGCGATGATCTCGCGGCCCACCAGTTCCCGATAGGGCTGTTCCACCTCTCGACAGGCCGCCGATGTGATCTCAGCTTCCGTGCGGCTTCCGTCGCACGCCGACCACACCCCCGAGGCAATGCGGTTCAGACAGTGGACTTTCTGGCTCCGCTGGTCATAGACAAGCGTCTCGTCTTCCAACGCCTGTACGAGTAGATCTCTGACGCGCGCTCTGGGCCTCGACACGGTGGTCCTACGCTCCCGATTGGACTGCCCCACTGGGCAGAGAGTCTCTCGTTCCAGCGGCCGATTACACGTATTATGGCGCCATGCGTGATGTCCGGATAGGTTCTTCCACGGCCCGCGGATCGGAACTTCATCGCTGCACGGGCTTCTCTGATCTGGAAGTGCACCAGGAGAGGGGGCAACCGGACGTCTGACGGCAGAGCCGGAGGTACAACTTGTGTCCCTGCCGGCTGGTGGGCTTACCGGCCGTGGCTTACACCTCACAGGTGGGCATGCTCCCGTCCCATCTTCGCGTCCATGGCCTCGTGGCGATGATCCAGGCCGCAGTGACCACGAGACTCAGTGGATCCCGCAGGGTCTACGCGGTGGCCCGTGGGCCGCCGAACGCCGCACCCTCCGGCGCAGTACTCTGTCCGTGAAGGGCCGGAGCGCCAGGTTCGGCACATTTCACCTGTCCGGTTCCTTGCTCCACCTGGGTGAACCAGGATCACGACGACATCACCATCATCATCCTGCTGTCCACCCGCGTGAAGATCCCAGCGGCGGTCCCTCCCACCGAGTTCGTTCAGACACCGAACGTTGCATTCGGCGGCCTCCTCTCCAACACAGGGAGATGCAGATCATCCTCGGCGGAGACAGCGACGGCGCTGCCACTCGCACGAACCTGGTCCAGCGTTAACGAACTCACACCAGGCGCCGGTCCGATCTTCGTGCCGGTACGGCGTGAACTCGGGGCCCCGGTGATTTGGATGGATACGGGCTCGTCGTCGGGAGTGCTGTACGGACAATGCGCGGTAGACCCCAGGCGTGGCTTTCCTCGTTCCGACCTGGCCTGAAGGCGCCATCCCTGGTTTCGGGATGGCGCCTTCAGGCGACGGCAGACAGTCGTCCTACGACCGTCACGGAACAAGCCCCTCTCTCCAACCGGACCGCCGCAGCGCCCTCCCGGCCAGACTCACGGTTGCGAGCACCAGGCCGAGCAAGAGCAACCCGCTGTGATGCGGACTCAGGAACACGGCCGGCATCAACGCCGCCGGCGCCGCAGCCCACACGCCGGAACGCCCCAACGCCGCACCCGCCAGCAGGACTGTCAGGCAGACGGCCAACAGGATTCCACCCAGCGCTCCCACATACTCGCTCAAGACTGCGGCTGCGCCCAGCCCGAACGTCACGCCCACCAGCGCCAGGCAGAGACGGTCCGGTCCGTAAAACTGCCGGCGAAAGAACCCAACCGCCAGACTCCCGACCGCAAAGAGCAACAATCCCACCGGAAGCGCGCCCAGTGCCTGCAGATAGCACTGCTGTGCGGAAGTGTCCGCCGGGAACGACAGGCTCACCTGTTGTGACGTGACCACGTTGTTCAACACCCACTGTATGGTGTCCCCACTCTGGGCAGTGGGTTGCAGGCTTCCGCGCAGGAACTTTACTGGTCCGCCTGTCGCCGCATCCAGCCGGAATTGTTGCACGGTGCGGCGGCGTGAGCCGAAGTCGTAGTGCCAGGTGCGCGACCCGGGTGTCCGGTACCGCACGGTTGCGGTGCGCTGTTCACCCGGCTGGAGTTCCCCGGTCCACTCGTACGCGCCGGAGTCCGCGGGCTGCGGAACGAGGTCCCGTCCCACACTGACCTGCACATCCTGGATCGTGCCGGTTTCGGGCAGCGGGAATGCAAACCGTGTCTTCAGCACGTCCGGCCGCGGATTCCGGAAGGCATACTGCGCCTCGAACCGGAGATCGTAGGCCCGCGCGCCCACCCGGTGAAACCGAGCGCTGATGACGGAACTGGCGAACGGGATGGGCTCCTCGTCCAGGCGAGTCACATCTCGGGTAAACACCACATCGCTGCCGCTGTGCCGAAACGTGTCAACTAGCCGCAAGACATTTTCCGCAGACGGGTCGGACAGATACGGGGCAAGCACCCCGACGCCCGAGCTGCCGATACGTTGAACCAGGTAGGGCGGCAGGGTAAGCGTACGGGTGTAGGTGCGAACAGTCAGCCCCGCGACCGAAGGCCCGAACTGCCGCACCGGCGCGGCGTCCGTCGAGGCTTTGGTGGTCGCCTCGGAGGATTGTTTCCAGCCGATGCTCGTCCGGGTGAGGTCCGGAACGGCCGCGAGGGCGGCCCATCCGAAATACACGATGAGAGCCGCTGCTGTGTAGCCCCCGATCCGGGGGAGCATCCGGCGCCACGTAGCCGGCAGCAGCGCGCCGTGCTCGCCCCGCCGCGCCGCTGCCACTGCGCCCCCTACGAGAGCCAGGACACCGAACAGAACCAGCGGAACTCCGAACTGCTGGATCGCGTCCAACACGGCCTGCACTGCGGTCCGGATCGCGGAGAGGTAATGGTCTATCATGCCGGAAGAGTGCCCGGCCGACCTGGTTGAGTTCAAGCTGCGCGCCAAAAATCAGCCGCACTTCGACGCACACTGCTGCGGGGACGACCCGCTGGAGGGACCGCACCCAACGATGTATGTGCCGGCCGCGTTCCGCGTGGAGGATCGGGAGACACTCTTCGACTTCATCGAAGCACACGGATTCGCCACAGTCGTGACCTCCTGTGACGGAGCGCCCTTCGCCTCCCATCTGCCGCTGTTGTTGGATCGTGAACGCGGCGTGCTTCAGGGACACCTGGCGCGCGCCAACCCTCACTGGCAGGCGTTCGGCAGCGACACCGAGACGCTTGTCCTGTTCCACGGATCGCACGCCTACATCTCACCCACGTGGTACGCGACGACCCCCGCCGTGCCGACCTGGAACTACGCCGCAGTGCATGCCTACGGCGTGCCGCAGGTGGTGTCTGATCCGGAATGGTTGATCGGACTGCTTGATCGTCTCGTACAAAAGTACGAAGCCGGGCAGGCAAATCCCTGGCGGAACGAATTGCCGACCGACTTCCGAGAGCGGCTGCTCACAGCAATTGTCGGCTTCGAGGTCCCCATCTCCCGGATCGAAGGTAAGTTCAAACTCGGCCAGAACCGGTCACAAGCAGACCAGGATGGCATGCTGACCCACCTGGACGCCGGCGCCCCGGCCGATCGCGCCCTCGCCGCATTGGCGCGCTGCGCGAGAGGGTAGGATCCCGGTCGGTCCGATCCCCCGACCACGACCCGGAGGGCTGGGGGCGCGCGACGGGAACACACACCGTCCCGATGCCGCACTCGCCGCCCTGCCCCCACGATCATCCCAGGTCGTGTAAGCGCTCACAGAGGCGGAACAGCCCCTCCAGGTCCGCAGTGGGGGTACTGCGGGGAGGCCCGAGGGGGTCCTCGACCGGCTCGTGAAGCAGCACGCGGAAGGTGGCATCCACCGACCACGCCAGCGCCTCCGGATCATAGCCACCCTCGAGGACGAACACAAGGCGGCCGTGGCAGAGTTCCGCCGCCAGGTCTCGCAGGATCCGCACCTGCTGCCCGAAGCCATCCACGGTCGCCGCCATCCGTATGGAGTTCAGGTAGGCAGTATTGGTCCAATGCGCGTCGTAGCCGGCCGAAACAAGGATGAGTTCCGGGCGGAACCGCCGCGCCACCGGGACCAGCACCCGCTCCAACGCGGATACGAACCCGGCGTCCCCGGTTCCGGGCGGTAGCGGCACGTTGACGGTAGCGCCCAGCCCCGCGCCCTCCCCAATCTCGTCCGCCCCACCGGTGCCCGGATAGGCAGGATACTGGTGCGACGAGAAGTACAGGACCGCCGGATCGGCGTAGAAGATGTCCTGCGTCCCGGTCCCGTGATGCACGTCGAAGTCCACGATCAGCACGCGCTCCAGACCCCGCGCACGGGCCGCATGCCGCGCCGCGACCGCAACATGATTGATGAGACAGAACCCCATCCCTTGCGCCGGGCAGGCGTGGTGTCCCGGCGGACGACTGAGCACGAACGCGGCCGGCACGCGTCCGTCCAACACCGCATCCGTCGCGGCGATCGCAGCGCCGCTTGCACGCACCGCGGCGTCCCAGGAACGGCGTCCGAACGGCGTGTCGGGTGTGAGGAAACCACCGCCGCGTCGTGAATACTCCTCCAGTAGCCCGAGGTACGCAGGATCGTGGCCCGCTTCCAGCGCCGCTTGCGTGGCCGGACCCGCGGGCAGGTGCACCAGCCGATCCCAGAGACCCCGTTCCCGCAGCAGTGCGGTGACGGTCTCCAGCCGGCCCCGGTGTTCCGGGTGCCGCCCGGTTTCATGTTCCAGGTAGAGCGGGTCGTACAGGAGGCCCGGAACCATGTGCTGCTGCCTTCCGAGAGCGAGGTTAAGGATTCTATGCAGTGTACCTGGACCCGCACGCATCAGCAAGCCCTTCACGAAGAAACCCGCCTCCGTACCCGTGCCACGCCGGGCGCCCCTGGGCGTGAGCAAGTGATCCCTCCCACCGGCCGCCGATCAACACGTCGTCCCCGCTTCACGCACGTCAGCCAGTAGACCCCCTGGGCATCGCGAAGCCCCTCAGGAAGGAACACAGGGTGTGTAGGACGAACGAGGCAATGCGGTAGGGCGAGTTTTCCCCACATCATCCCGTACGCCCGCGCGCGGGGAATTTGCGGCCGGGCCCACCTGGAGGCCCCATTGACCCTATCTTGAGCGCACGTGCCCGGACAAGGCTGCGATAACGTGCGCCACCGGGACGCAGAGACCAGACCGACGCCCTCGAGGCGGCTTGCGAGGAAGAGAACGACGATGCAACTGGTGATGTTCTCCAAACATCTTGGCCCGCTGTCGGTGCGACAGGCAGGGGAGACGGTCCGCCGACTCGGGTTTGCCGGTCTCGATCTGACCGTGCGTGCCGGCGGCCACGTCCTGCCGGAGAACGTGGAAGCGGATCTCCCTGCGGCGCTGCGGGAAGTCCGCGACCTCGGTCTGGACATCCCGATGATCACCACCGGCCTGGTAGACGCCGCTGAGGGCCGGGCGGAGGCAATCATGGCCACTGCCTCCCAACTCGGGATCCGCCAGTTGAAGCTTGGATACTGGCCGTACCGACCCTTCGGGAAGATCCACGAGCAGCTCGATGCCGCCCGGCGCGCGATGGATGGGCTGGAGGCTCTGGCGCGCAAGCACAATGTCCGGGCGTGTATCCACAGCCACTCAGGCAACTGCCTGAGCGCTGAGGCGGGGAATATCTACCTCATCCTGAAGGATCGAGATCCGCACCACGTCGGCGCGTACCTGGATCCGGGCCACATGACGCTCGAAGGCGGCTACCAGGGCTGGATGCAGGGGATTGACCTACTTCAGCACTACATCTCGATGGTGGCCGTCAAGACGTTCGGGCACTTTCCCGAGAAGAACGAGGCGACCGGAGAGGTGGCCTGGAAGAACCGTCTGGTCCCCCTCACGGAGGGCATCGTCCGCTGGCGCGAGGTATTCTCTTGCCTGCGCCAGGCGGGCTGGGACGGTGTCGTGACGTTTCACAGCGAGTATCAGGGCAGCCACAGTTTTCGCGACCTGACGCTCGAAGAACTGGTGGTGCAGACCGGGGAGGACCTGGCCTACCTGCGACCGATTGTTCGCGACGCCGGCTATGCCGTGTAGCCGAGCTAGGCACGCAGGAGCAGTTCGTGGGAGAGACGGGCGAGGGGGAGCGCGTCCTGCTGCGTCGCGCACAGCGAGTGAGCCCCGCACTGGGCGCAAAAGCGCCGGCAAGGGCGGTAGTGCTGTTCGACGGAGCGTCAGTGGATGAATGGGAACCGGGTGCGAAGACGGAGGCGGGCCTGTTGCTGCACGGGTGCCGCACCCGGAAGCTGTTTCGTGATTTCGCGATGCACCTGGAGTTTCGCGTGCCGTTTCGGCCGGCGGCACGCGGGCAGCAGCGGGGCAACAGCGGCGTGTATCTACTCGGCGAGTACGAGTTGCAGATCCTGGATTCGTTCGGGCTGACCGGCGCACCGAATGAGTGCGGCGCCCTGTACCGGCAGAAGGCGCCGGGCGTGAACATGTGCCTGCCCCCGCTGTCGTGGCAAACGTTCGATCTGGAGTTTCGGGCAGCGCGCCTCGGGGCGAATGGCGAGAAGACGGAACCCGCGCGCATCACGGTACGCCACAACGGGGTCGTGATCCACCAGGACGTCCGCCTCGCCGGGCCGACCGGCGGCGCTGCGCGGCGGCCGGAAACGGCGGGGCCGGCGGCGATTCTTCTTCGGAACCACCGCAATCCTGTCCACTTTCGCAACATTTGGGTCGAGGAGAAGGCGTGAAGGTTTACATTCTGACGGATATTGAGGGCGTGGCGGGAGTCGCAAACTTCGAAGACTACTCCTACTCCACGGGTCGCTTCTACCCGCTCTCGCGCCACCTCCTCACGCTGGAGGTGAACGCCGCCGTGGAGGGGGCGCTGGAGGCAGGCGCGACGCAGGTCGTCGTGTGGGACGGGCATGGGCCGGGCGGTGTCAACGTCGAGGAACTACACCCTGAAGCCTGGTTGCTCCACGGCACCGGTGTGCCCCGCACGCTCTGCCTGGATGAGAGCTACCACGCGCTTTTCTTCGTCGGACAGCACGCCATGAGCCGGGCCGCGCGGGCCGGGATGGCACACACGTATTCCTCGCGCACGATTGAGGAAATGCGTCTGAATGGCGAGCCGATCGGGGAGTTCGGCATGCGAACCATCCTTGCAGGGTGTTTCGGCGTCCCCGTCGTGCTGGTCACCGGAGATGCTGCGACCCGCGATGAGGCCCTGCGCTGCGTCCCGAACATCGAAGCCGTGGTCGTGAAGGAGTCACTGCACGCCACCGCTGCCCTGACAAGGTCCCCCCAGAAATCCCGGGAGATGATCCGCGCCGGGGCCGCCCGGGCTGTTGCGCGCGCCGAAGAGATTGAGCCGTACCGGATGGGGGGCCCGTTCACCCTGGAGATCCAGTACAAGGCCGTGGAACACGCCGACCGCCGGGCGCAGAGCCCGGAATGGACCCGCACCGATCCATATACAGTCCGGCGAACGGCAGATGATTTCCTGGAGATTGCGATGTAGGGCTCACGACGAACGGTGCGGCAACGAGCAGCGAAACCACTTCGTCATGCCCAACACAGTTTCCCCGCCTCGCGTCACCGAGCGCTCGAGGCCAGGCGCGCTGCCACATCGCGATCCCCCGGGGCGCCGGCATCCCGCGGGCGATGTTCGCACGACTTCAGGGCGGAGCAGGGGATGCCCCTTCCAGCGGGGATTCCATCCCGCTTACTTCCAGATGGCTCTCGCACCCACTGCTCCCCCTACACCCGGCAATCCCGCACCCCTGACCTTATGACATCTTGATGACCAGACTTCTCCCCCACGTGAATCGCAAACAACTTGCCCTCGCCGCAGCCGGGGTGCTCTGCGCGGCGCTCTCCGCGCCGGCGCCGGGGACGGCTGCACAGAAAATAGGCGCCCCCGGTACGACCGCGCGGACACCCGCCCCGTCGCGGGCCGCCGACCGCATCCGTGCCCGTGATCTGCGCGCCTACCTCGAGTTCCTGGCCGCGGACGAGCTGGAAGGACGCGACACTCCTTCGCGGGGGTTGGACACCGCAGCGCTCTTCCTGGCCACGCAGCTCAAGCTCTGGGGCCTCAAGCCTGCGGGCGACGAGGGCTCCTACTTTCAGCAGATCCAGTTGCGCCGCAGCCGACTCGACCCGGCCAGGTGCACGGCGGCCCTCGGGTCGCAGGTCCTCCGGTACGGCGCGGACTTCGCAGCCACGACGCCCGGCTTTCCGCCGACTCCGCGTCCGGGAACCGCCGAGGGCCCGCTCGTCTATGTCGGCCCCGGTTGGATGGCGCGGGCGAAGAAAATGGACCCCTATGCCGGGCAGGACGTAAAGGGGAAGATCCTGCTCATCCAGTCAGGCGGCTCTGGTCTCCCCAGGGGCCTCGCTGCGGCAGATCTGAACGGCGAGAAAGGAGTGGATTGGGATGATCCGCAGGGGTCTGCCCTCCGCCTGGGAGCTGCCGGGATCGTCTGGCTGCCGCGTCTCGCGACGCTCGCCAACTGGGAACAGAACGCCGCCCTCGCCACCCGTATCAGCACCGTCGTCGAGAAATTCAGCCCGGCCGGGGAGGCCGTCCCGCAGATCACAGCCTCGGCTGCGTTGATGCAATCGCTCTTTCGCGGCGAGAAGCTGTCGGCGGACGAGGTGTTCGCGCAGGGAGCGGCGGGAGGAGCCGCGGAGTCATTCGCGCTTACCCCCTCGAAGGTGCTGAAGTTCACCGTAGCGCTGTCGGTCGAGAAGCTTCTGACGCGCAACGTCGTGGCCGTTCTGGAAGGGAGCGACCCCAAACTGCGCGGGGAGTACGTGGCGCTCGGGGCGCACTACGACCATGTGGGC
>SYMT01000192.1 GCA_005805375.1 Actinomycetota bacterium | reverse complement strand
GGTGCAGATGCGTCTTCACCGTGGTCTCGTCAATGGTCAACTCGCGGGCAATCTGCTTGTTGCTGTAACCCCGTACGACCCAGCTCAGCACATCCAGCTCCCGGCGGGAGAGGGTGTTGCACTGCGTTTGCGCCACCTGCGGATGCCGCTCGCGGAGCACCCGAAACTGTCCCATGAGCTTCTTGAGCTGGTCGGACGGCAAATAGGCCCCGCCGCGCCCTACCTCTCGGATTGTGCGCACCAGTTCGTCATGTCCGCACTCCTTGAGCAAGTACGCCCGAGCGCCCGCAGTGATGCCCTCGTAAACGTATTCATCCTCATCATGCATTGTCAGCAGCACGACCCCTATGTCCGGCCAGGTGGCAGCAATCTCGCGCGCTGCGCCGATGCCTCCCATGCCGGGCATGCGCACGTCTACCAATGCTACCTGTGGATGCGCCTTTTCAATCAGCGCAACCAGTTCTTCCCCCGTGCCCGCCTCGCCGACTACCTGGATGTCCTTTTCCATCCCCAGCAGGCGGATCAGGCCCGTGCGGACCAATTGATGATCGTCTGCCACCACCAAGCGAATCACAGTTTCCCTCCGTCCCGTATCAAGCCCCGCACAGTACCCCTCGTTCGATTTCGGGGACAGGCAGGCGCTCGTATTCTGGCCCTCGTTCGGACTCTTCGTGCTCACCTTCACGTGTCAGCGGGGCGGAAACCCGCACAACTGTTCCCTGGCCGGGCTGCGTTTCAATCCAGAACTGTCCCCCCAGAAGGTGGGCGCGGTCCCGCAGCGAGCGCAGGCCCAGATGGTCTTGTTTCTGTTCTGCTTCGCTCAAGACGAAGCCGCATCCGTTATCCCGAACCTCGAGTGTGCACTGTCGTTCGCCTACTTCGAGCACAATCTGAACCCGGGTCGCGCCACTGTGCTTCCAGATATTAGTCATCGCCTCTTGCGCAATGCGGAACAACGCAGAGGAGAGCATCTGCGGCAACTTTCGCTCCGACCCCTGGCGCACAATCTGCGCCTTCAGGCCGGTTCGCCGCTCGTATTGTTCCACATACTGACGTAGTGCAGAATAGAGTCCGATGTCGTCCAGGGCCAACGGGCGCAGGTCAATCATGATCGCCCGGGTCTCGGCAATCGCCGATCGGATACTGTCTTCCAACTCCCCCAACGCGGACTGTTCGTCCGACCCCGCGTGACTGCGCAAGACGCGAGCCACTTCCAGTTGTCGTAGTGCGGCGAACAGTGTCTGTGCCGGGCCGTCGTGCAGCAGCAGCGATATGCGCCCGCGCTCTTCTTCCTGCGCGCGGGTCAATTCCCACAGCAACCGCTCCACCGTAGCACGCTGCCGCTGCATCTCTGCAAACGATTGCGCGTTGCGAATCGCGAGTGCCGCCTGATGGGCAATCGCGGTCAGCAGCTCCAGATCATGTTCCGAGAACGGATCTCGATCGGTGGGGTTGCTCAAACTGACCACACCGAGCAGTGATCCACCGTCGGTCAGCGGGACGCAGAGTGCGTCCCGCACATCCCGCCGGGCGCAGATCGGCTGGAATTGACGGCCGCGCGCGGCTCCGTGCAGCAGCAACGGGCTCTGGTTCTGCGCCACCCACCCGGCCACCCCCTGCCCCAGATCCTGGGTGCGACCCTGGATCATCGGCGCGCGGGGTCCCTCGGCCGCCAGCACGCGGAGCGTGTGGCGGTCCGGCTCGACGAGCATGATGCTCCCGCTTTCGGCGCTCAGGATTCCGCGAGCCTGGCCGAGGACACGTCGCAGCACGTCATCGAGTTGCAGGGTCGAGTTGACCACCTGGGCTACTTCAAGCAGACATTCCAGGTGCTGGGTCGCGCGATCTGTCATTGATCCCCCGGAGAATTCGGGTCGTCTCGCAGTGAGCCTCCCGACCTCTCCACTTCACTGTAGATTGTTGTTGGATCCCCCTCGCACTGTAGGGTAAGCCGGGCCTCCTGATCGGCATCCGTCGCACCGCGGACAGGCAGAACATGCCGATCCGGCGTCGAACATTCGCGGGGCATCACTGATTCCGGCCGTTCGCGCTCATCTATCCTAAGCGGGGAGGAATTCTCCGGCCACTGGACGAATTTGCGATGGGTCTTTTCGCCGTGCGCAACTCCACGCGCCCGCGGGAAGAATCGAGATGGCGCCCCACCGCATCCCTGATATGGAGTCCGCAGACGCCCCCACCGGGACGGGCCACGGACGGAGGCTGCTCGTGCAATCACGTTTCTCGTATCTCCGCGTGCCGGCGATCGGCGCCGCGCTGATGCTCTTCGCGGCCCTCGGCGCCCGAGCCGCTGTGCCGTTGGGTACCACCCGGCTGAGCCTGGGGGCGCCGTCCCTGGCCGAGCCCGGCGGCGCCCAGTCCGACGGAAACAGTGTCGGCTCGGTTTCAATGTCGCCTGACGGTCGCTTCGTGGTCTTCGTGTCCGACGCCCGGACGCTCGCGACTGAACCCGTTCCGCGCGCGATCTTGGTCAACGACGTGTATCTCCGGGATCGGCAGACGAACTCGACAGAACGCATCAGCGTTCAGGCGAGTCGCCGGCTGGGCAACGGAGCATCCGGGCAGCCTTCCGTCAGCGAAGACGGAAGGTTTGTGGCATTTGATTCTGTCGCCAACAATCTCGCGGCGCCGGTGGCCGACGGCAACAACTTTCGCGACGTTTTCGTCCGCGACCGGCGAGGCAGCACCATCATCGGGAGCGCCCCAGCGGGGGCCGAGGCGAACAACGCCAGTTCCAATCCTTCCATCAGCCAGGATGGGCTGTTCGTCGCATTTCAGTCTTTGGCGACAAACTACACGCCTGCCGCAGACGCGAACGATGCTTCGGACATTTATCTTGCCGAACTGGCCCACGCATCGGGCAACTTCATCTTCCTCAATCCGACACGGGTGATCGCTCGAAAGCGGGTCAGCGTCTCCGCGACGAACGGGGATCCCAACGGGCCGTCAGCGCTCCCCAGCATCAGCCAGGATGGGCGTTATGTCGCCTTTCAGTCCAGCGCCTCGAACATAGTCACCGGGGACACTAACATGGCCTCGGACGTGTTCGTGCGCGATACGGTGCTCAACCGAACGATCCTCATCAGTAAGGCGGATGGCGGCGAGTTCGGGGACGCCGATAGCTTTGCCCCCGCGATCAGCGCCACCGGACGCTTCGTGGCGTTTGTGTCTGCCTCCACCAACCTGGGTCCCACCGACGGCAACTCAGTACGCGACGTCTACGTACATGATCGAGACGCGGACAGGGACGGGATCTTCGACGAGGCAGGGGGTTTTGACACCTTCCTGGAGAGTGTGGCTGGAGATGGGTCCACCGGCAACGCGCCGAGCGGGATCGCCCCCGGCCTCAATCCCACCGATGGCAGGCCGACGATCTCCGCGGACGGGCGCTTTGTTGGGTTCATCTCGGCGGCGTCCAATCTGGTGGCGGGAGATGTCAACAACGCCGCGGACATCTTTGTGCGCGACCGCCTGCTCGCCACAACTGATCGGGCGAGCGTCGGGACCGGCGGGTCGGAGGGGAACGGGCCGAGCGTCTCTCCCGCGATCAATGACCTCGGGTCCGTCATCGCTTTCTCTTCGGTCGCGACCAATCTGCTCACCGGCGACACGAACCGTCTGGCGGATGTTTTCGCTGTCGAGTTGGGCACCGGGACATCCGGCAACGAGGTGCCGCAGGCGAATGCCGGGCCGGACGTTGAGGTTCTCGAAGAGCAGGATGTGGAACTGGACGGCAGTCGCTCCTCCGACCGCGAAGACGCGCAGAACCAGCTCCAGTTCTTCTGGAGCCAGGTGGCGGGCACGTCGGTCGTGCTGGATGATCCAACGGCGATCAATCCGACGTTTGTCGCGCCCCACGTAGTCACATTCGAAACGCTCACGTTCCAGTTGGCGGTCACGGACACCACCGGTCAGACCGGAGTGGACCGGGTGGACATTGACGTTTCTCAGGCGCCGCCCGGCACGTTGTTCGGCACGGTGCGAACAGCAGGGGGAGTCCCGATCGGCGGCGCCACGATCCGCGCAATTCGGGAGGACGGCGCGTCGCCCGACCCGGCGTTTTCCCGTGCGGACGGAACCTACACACTACCCGGTGCGCGCATCGGGAATAATATCGCTACCGTTCGTGCTCCCGGCTTTGAAGCGGAAGTCGCTGATGTGGTAGTGACCTCCGGTGGGATGGTGAACCAGAATTTCGTGGTCTCGGACCCCACCGCAGTGCTGTCGGGTCGAATCCAATTGGCCAACGGAACCGGACTTGGCGATGCCGATGTGCGGCTCCTCGGCAACGACAACCGGGTCATCCTGGCCACACGGACGGATGGTGGTGGGAACTATCGGTTTGTCGACCTGGATGCGGCCACGGTGGCGATGATTACCACGCTGTCTGCGACCAGTCTTCGCGCCATCCCTCTGGCCGTGAGCGATCTCGGCCTTGAGGCAGGGGAAGACAACGTGCGCAACTTCCAGTATGGGAACGTCGCGGTGACGGTGGACGCCAATTCGGCACGCGCGCGCCGGTTGCTTCGTGACACCGAGGTACTGCTGGAACTCGGAGGCGATGTGGTTGCCCGCAACGTGCTGGGGCGCAGCAAGGTGCTGAAGTTCCCGAACGTGCCTCCGGGCGGCATTCGGGTCCGCGGCATCAATCCCCGCCTCAGGTCTGCCGTCAGTGACGTGAACGTGCGTCCCGGTAACGCGTTTACGAACGCAAGGCTGATCCTGAGCGATCCGGGGCAGTTCTAACCGGAATCGCAGTTTCGTAATTCGGCACGAACCGGGCAGGCTGTCGTTAGCCTGCCCGGTTTCTGATTCGGAGGCACATTGTGCGAGGAGCCCAGAAACGAGGCGTCGGAGCCGCAGCAGCGGGAATGCTGCTGGGGGTGCATGGGTTGCTGCCGTCAGCGGCCCCTGCGCAGGCACGTGATGAGGGCTCCTGGAGGCGTGCCGGCGCGCTGGCAGTCGGCCGCTACGCCCCGGGAGCGGTACTCCTGCCGGACGGGCGTGCGCTGGTGGCTGGGGGATACAGCTTTGAGACCAACCGCACCCACGCCTCGAGCGAGATCTACGACCCGGTGTCCGCGGCATGGTCCCTCGGCCCGTCGCTGCGGCTCGACCGCAACTTCCCGCTCGTTTTCGGGCAGCCGGATGGGGACACTCTGTTCGCGATGGGGTTCCAGATGCGTGGTGGGACGTCCGCTTGGGTACTGCGGTTCGACTCCCGCCGGCTTCGGTTCGTCGTCAGCCCGAACGGAGTAGAGGAACGAGAACTCGCCGCCGCTGCACCACTCAGCGACGGACGCGTGCTGATCGCAGGCGGATACTCCACATTGCGCCGGCGCACGCTCGATACCGCAGAAGTCTACGATCCCCGGAGCCGCCGGTTCTCGCCCCTCGCTGCGGGGCTGCGCCACGCCCGGTTCGGACACGCAGCCGTTTCCCTCGCGGACGGACGGGTGCTCGTGGTCGGCGGGAAGGTCCTGGAGACGAACGCGGATGTCCGCATTGCTGAGCTGTTCGATCCGCGCTCAGAGACATTCGTCGAGACGGGCGCACTCTCCGTCGGTCGGGATCGAGTCACTGCCTGGACACTGGCTCCCGTGCCCGGCCAGGGAGCCAGTGTCCTGATCGCCGGCGGGTCTGGAGCGACCGGCGGCACGACTCCGGCCCGACGGTGCGAGATATACCAGGCCGACACCGGGCAGTTCGTGCCGGGCCCCGAGTTGGTGCGTGACCGCATGGCGCACACCGCCACGTTACTCGACCACAGACGGGTGCTGCTGGTCGGCGGCTGGTCCACCTCCGAGAATCGCACGACCCCCCAGGCTGAACTGTGGGACCCGATCCAGGGCCGGTTCCTCCCCGCAGGAAGTCTGGAGCACGGACGTCATGACCATGCCGCGGTGCGTCTGCGCGAGGGGCGTGTCCTCGTCGCCGGCGGCAAGGAGGCCCCTGCGCGCAGCGGAATCGAATCTCCTGTGCCGGCGGAGATATGGACCCCCAGAGGTCCGGCCCGGCATCTGGGGGACAGTACTGCACCCTCCGCACGCTGATCCGGGTCCGACGCCGCACGCTCTCTGCCTGCACTCTTGCCGGTGACGCATCCTCGGGGCACGCGCATCCATCACTCGATGCGCCGGAACGGAGCGCCACCCTGCCGAGGCGCGCAGCACGTTCGCACGGAAGAGGCGCCGACGGCCCCGGCCTGCACGTCCGGCACTGGGGAAATCACGTGGGAACTCGGCGCGACTTGAACTACGCACGAGAACTGCGCGAGGCGCCCAGCCGGGCGCAGGGGTCCTCCCACGGACCTGAGCACGCCAGGTGCTCCCGGGGAGTAGCGGGGAGTCCGAGGCCGTGTGCTCGCCGCACAAACCAGCATCGCGCCCGGAGGGGATCCATGCAAACACGCAACGCAGGACGGCGAAGCGGGACCCTCCCTGGAGTTCCGGCGGCCGGCGACGGCGGATGAGTGCGTGCGCACGAGTAGCTGCGAACGGAGGCTTCGTCCGGGTTAACACTCGGAGGACAGGTGCACAGCACCGGAACAATCGGGTCCTTGAGGACGGACCCCGCGCTCGACGGCACTGCGCAGACTACTGAAACCGAGAAACGGACCGGAAGCATGCACCCCGGTCCGTACAGGCCCCTGCAAGGTAAATGCTCCCTCTCTTAGTTGACTCCTACCGCGTGCCGCAACTTGCGCAGTGCCCGGGTCTCGATGTGCCGGATCCCCTCGCGTGACATGTTGAGTTCCTTCGCGAGTTCCTTGAGGCTGTGGACCCGCCCGTCGCGGAGCCCGTACCGATTCTCGATGACGGTTCGCTCTTTGGGCTTCAGCACTCCGAGAATGCGCGAAAGGTGCTCGCGATCGGCGGTCTGGAGGGCGTGGTCTTCGGGATCTTGAGCGTCTGCGTCGAGCTGCAAATCACCCAGCGTGTAATCTTCGGCCTCACCGAGCAGCACGTCGAGCGACACCGGCTCCTGGATGCTCTGCAGCAACGCGTTGACCGTGTTTACCGACAGCGCGGTCTCGACGGCCAACTCCTCCGACGTGGGTTGTCGTCCCAACTTGTCGGAGAGCTGCATACTGCTGCGCTCGAGCTTACCCACGGCGTGGTACGCATAGGTGGGCAGGCGGATCATGCGGCTCTGCTTCTCGATCGCACGTACGATCGCCTGGCGAATCCAATACGTCGCGTAGGTGCTGAAGCGGAAGCCCTTGTTAGGGTCGAACTTGTTGATCGCGGACATCAGGCCCAGGATCCCTTCCTGCACCACGTCCTCGAACGTCATTCCCCGGCAGTTGTAGTGCCGTGCGATACTGACGACGAGACGGAGATTGGCCTCGATCATTCGCTCCCGAGCTCGCTCGTCACCTCCCTGGATGCGCCGAGTCAGATCGATCTCTTCCTGGACGGTGAGCAGAGGGCCGTCGGCCTTATACTGCCAGGGCGGAATCCCGTTCTGCTGGGCGTGGTCCGGTTCGGGGTGATGGTGAGAGGGGGGGGAGAAGGTGGTCTCGTCGGCAGGGTACCGGTTCTGCATGCTGCTCCGTCCTTTCCGTAGCGCATCTTACCATAGGGTCACTGGTTTTCCCAATTGCCTGTAGTAATCCCTCTTATAAGCAGGGGATATAAATTTGCAGGGACTTCCCCAGGAGCGCTTATGATTGGGTGCGAATTGTTCATGCCTTCGGAAGGTTCCTCCATCTGATACAATTCTCCTTCGCGCCCAGCGAATTTTTCTGCGCACGAGTTGGGACAAGAAGGGGCACCTGCGGCGGCGGCCCAGGAAGGGTCCGCAGTCGCCTCCACCTATGCGCGTCGGCGCTGCTCCAGAGTTCCCGTTTCGACTGGAAATGGCTCCCATGCAAGAGACTTTATTCCTGAACGCGCGCATTCCGCGTCTCGATGCCGCCGGACCGGCTGGAACCTGGTTGCTGGCGCATTGCGGTCACATTTCAGCGCTGGATCCGGGGGGCGAAAGTGCCCCGCAGCGACCGGGAATCCAGGAGGTGGACCTCAGAGGGCGCACGGTCATTCCGGGACCGGTGGACGCGCACTGCCATCTGGTCTCCTATGGCATGCAGCGGCGCCGGGAGGCGGATCTGCGCGGCGCCCGTTCGCTCGCTGAGATTCGAGCCCGGCTGGAGGCGCACGCGACGCTGCTGGATCTGCGCGACGGCGACGGCCGATGGCTCCTCGGGCGCGGCTTCGATCAGGAAATTCTTGCGGAGAGGCGCTGGCCGAACCGGGATGACCTCGATTCCATCGCGTCGGGGCGACCGCTGCGCATCACCCGCATCTGTGGGCATGCTCTCGTCGCGAACACACACGCACTGCACCTGGCAGGGGTGTCGTCCAGCCCGCACGGCGAGTTTCCGGCGGGAGTGGCGACCGAGGAGCGGATGACGCCCCTCAATGCCGCGGTGCCTGCTCCCACGGATGCCGAATGGCGGGAAGCCGCCCTGTGGGCGGCTCATGAAGCTGCCCGGGTCGGATTTGTGGGCGTCCACTCCCTGATGGCGCACGAGCGAGAGATCCGTGCGCTTGTGGCGTTGGATCGAGACGGCGAGCTGCCGGTGCGCGTGCAAATGCAACCACCGTACGCCATGCTGGATACACTTCAGGCGGCCGGCATCCAGACTGGATTTGGAAGCGACTACCTCACCTTCGGTGCAATCAAGCTCTTCAGTGACGGTTCGTTGGGAGCGCGGACGGCCGCCCTGGGCGCGCCCTATTCCGACGACCCACGCACCGCGGGGGAACTGATCTACGGCCCCGATGAGCTCGCCCGCCGCGTTCAGCGCATCTACGACGCCGGATTCCAGGTCTGCACCCACGCGATCGGGGACCGGGCGATGGCTGCCACTCTGGACGCGATGGAGGCAGGGGAAATGGTACGCCAGGGGAACCCCTCTGCCCGGCGGTTCCCGCCGCGCATCGAGCACGCATCATTGGTGAACCCGGCGCTGGTCGAGCGAATGCGGTCGCTCGGGGTTGTCGCAGCCGTGCAACCCCAGTTCGCTCGGTCCGACTACTGGGCGCCCGAGCGCCTGGGGGTGGAGCGCGCCCGGGGGTGCTACGCATTTCGCACGCTGTGGGAAGGAGGCGTGCCCCTCGGCGGCAGCACGGACTGTCCCGTGGAGCCGCTGGACGCGCTCGCTGCCCTCGGGCAGATGGTGTCACGGCCGCCGTGGTCACCCGACGAAGTGATTCCGCTCGAGGCGGCGCTGCGCATCTTCAGCGAGGGGAGCTATCAACTCCAGGGCGCACCCCCCGGCGCCGGACGGTTGGCAGTCGGCCAGCGGGCTGATTTCGTGGCGCTGGAGCAAGATCCGTGGCGAGTGCCTGCCGCCGAAGTGGAATGTATTTCGGTGGCAGTGACCGTGGTGGGCGGCATCATCCGGCATTTGCAGTGACGCGCTACGATTTTCCGGAATTCCTTAGGAAATTTCCGTGCTCCCGGGCGTCTCATTGTTAATGAGGTTCGCTATGACTACCCGGCGCAAACATCCCGCATTCACCCTGATCGAGTTGCTCGTGGTTATCGCGATAATAGCGATACTGGTAGCGATCCTGTTCCCGGTGTTTGCTCGCGCTCGGGAGGCGGCCCGGGCGGCCAAATGCAGGTCGAGCCTGCGTCAACTCGGTACGGCGCTCGGGATGTACCGTGAGGACTACGACGGGATGAACTGCCTCTTCCGGGTCTGCCCTGAAGTGGGACCGGACGGCAACTGCCTGCGCTTGCGGGAACAGGGACGCACCACCGGACGGACGGAGCAGTGGTGGGCGCCTATGGATACCGGGGGGGCGCCGGCGGGCACTCTGCTGAACTTTCGTGAACCGGGCCGCACTCCGGATCGGCCGGGCCTGGTGGATCCGTATGTGCGCAGCGCGGAGCTGTTTCGTTGCCCCAGCTTCCCCGGTCAGGTCGGCTACGGGATGACATTTGTGTGGGGAGGCCCGATGGGCCGTTCCGATGCGGAGGTAGTCGCCGGCGCAACAAATCCCAGCGACCTGCTGTTCCTCTGGGATCACGACAACGGTCCGAGCTGCGGCGGCGCCAGCGTGGACGGGTATCTCCCGCACCAGCGCCCGCCGTTCTCTCCGGTAACCGGCCGGGATGCCGAAGCGCACTACTCCCCGCGTCACCTGAACGGGATGAACGCGCTATATTACGACAACCACGTCGCCTGGCGCCAGCCATCCACCCTGCGGGACAGCAACTTCCGTCCAACGGGGACGGCGCCCGCTGCCGTCCCGCCACTGGCGCCGTGATCAGTGCCGGTCCTACCGCCGGTCGTCTACTAACGGGACCGGCAGGCGACCCTGTCGGGTCTCCTCGAGTTCCCGTTGAAGATCGCCGATCTGCTCCAGCAGGTTCAAGATGATCTCCACCCCCGCCAGGTTGACACCCATGTCCTGGGTCAGACGCTGGATCTGACGCAGACGCTCGATATCCCACTCGCTATAGAAACGGTTGATCCCGCGGCGGGCAGGTTTGACGAGGCCGGCGCGCTCGTACATACGCAGCGTCTGTGGATGCATGCCCACGCGATCCGCTGCGATGCTGATGACGTAGACCGGCTCGCGATCTGAGTCCAGGTCACGCATGGGGTCCGCCGGCACGCGACCCGCCGATCAACAGGCGCTCGCGAGGATTTTCGGGGCGAAGTTCGCGGAGCCGCGTAATCAACTCGTGCTCTTCGTTCGTGAGGTTGCGTGGGACCGTTACCCGGAGGCGGGCGAAGAGATCCCCGTACCCGCCGCTGCGGCGGGGCATGCCCTGACCGGCAAGACGGAGTTGCTGGCCGCTCTGCACGCCTGCCGGAATCCGCATCGTTACCTTGCCGGACAGGGTCGGAATCTGCACCTCCGCCCCCAGCGCCGCCTCGGGAAACGTGACCGGCACTTCGACCACCAGATCGTCACCCTTCCGCTCGAACAGAGAGTGAGGCTTGACTTTGAGGATGAGATACAGATCGCCCGCAGGACCGCCGGTTCCGCCCGGATTTCCCTGCCCGGCAATGCGCAGTTTGCTTCCGGTATCCACCGCCTTCGGAATGGTCACCGTCACGCCGCGCGGGCGCTCCACGGGCCCCTGGCCGCGACACGTGTGGCAGGTGAGGACGGGGGCCTGGCCGGTGCCCCGGCAGCGGTCGCACGGCTCATTGCCGAGCGTGATGCCGCCCCATTGGTGCCCCCGCCCCGACCCTTTGCAGGCAGGGCACGTTTCACGGCCGGAACCCGGTTCGCCGCCCCCGCCCCGGCAGGTGGGACAGACATCCGGCGAGGTGATGGTCATCCGCCGCTCCGAGCCCGTGTACGCCTCTTCCAGCGTCACTTCGAGTTCGTGCTGCAAGTCCTCTCCCGGCGGAGGCGCCGCCGAGCGACGCCCAAACAGCCCGCCGAAGAGATCCCCGAGGTCTCCCCCCCCGAACTCGAAGCGCTCGCCGGGGCGAAACGTGAAACCGCCCGCACCGGGGGCTCCACCCGCGCCGGGGGGGCCACCCGGGATATCAAATCCGGCCCCGAATGCGTCGTACTTCTTTCGCTTTTCCGGATCGCTCAGCACCTCATAGGCGCCGCTGATCTCTTTGAAGCGCGCCTCCGCGGCACTGTCGCCCGGATTCACATCCGGGTGGTTCTTACGGGCGAGCCGGCGGTATGCCGCCTTGATTTCCTTGTCCGTCGCGCCGCGTGGGACACCCAGTACCTGGTAGTAGTCCTTGCCCGCTCCCATGATGGCACCCCCTTCGAATCAGAGCGCCGGTCCGCCGGACGCCATCCAGCCGGCGGGACCGGGATCGAGGTTCCATCCCGGCCCCATACGAACAGGCCTCAGTCCGACTTGAACTCGGCGTCAATGACCTCTTCCCCCGCTTCCCGAGGAGGGGCGTTGCCCGGTCCGGCGCCCGGCTCTGCGGCGCCATCGTCGGCGGTCCCAGCCTGATACGCGACCTCGCTCATCCGGTAGGTGGCCTGGTCGAGTGCGTCCATCCGCGACTTCATCCGTTCCAGATCGCCGTCCCCCTCCATCGCTTCGCGAAGGTTGGCCACGGCAGTCTGCACGCCGTTCTTTACGTCTCCCGGAATCTTGTCGCCCAGATCCTTCAGCGCCTGCTCGGCCTGGTAGATCTTTTGCTCCGCCCGGTTTCGCACCTCGGCCTCTTCACGCCGGCGGGCGTCGTCCTGCGCGTTTGACTGCGCGTCCCGGATCATCTGGTCAATCTCCCTCTTATCCAGGTTGGTCGAACCGGTGATCGTCACGCTCTGCTGCTTGCTGGTGGTCTTGTCGCGGGCCGCCACGTTGAGGATGCCGTTTGCATCAATGTCAAACGTCACCTCGATCTGGGGCACCCCCCGCGGTGCAGGGGGGATACCCGCCAGCGTAAACCGGCCGAGCGTCTTGTTGTCCCGAGCCATCTCCCGTTCACCCTGGAGGATGTGGATTTCCACCTGGGTCTGGCCCTCGGCGGCGGTAGTGTAGGTGCGCGTCTGCCGGGTCGGAATGGTTGTATTCCGCTCGATCAACCGGTCGGTAATTCCACCCAGCGTCTCCAGCCCGAGCGTCAGTGGTGTGACGTCCAGCAGAAGAATGTCTTTGACCTCTCCGGCCAGCACTCCGCCCTGGACGGCCGCCCCCACTGCAACCACCTCGTCCGGGTTGACGCCCCGGTTGGGATCTTTGCCGCCGCCCAATCGGCGCACCAGTTCCAGCACCATCGGCATCCGCGTGGAACCGCCGACCAGCACGATTTCATCGAGCCCCGAGGGCGATAGCTTCGCGTCTCGAAGTGCTGCCTCGAACGGCCGCTGCGATCTCTCCAGCAGGTCCCGGGTCAGTTCCTCAAACTTCGCGCGAGTCAGCGTCTCGTC
>SYMT01000191.1 GCA_005805375.1 Actinomycetota bacterium | reverse complement strand
TCCAGGCCGGCGGCCGCCACGTTGTCCGTCGCGATGAACGAGCGGGAGACATCCGGTTCGATGCCCGAGTCAATGGTGACGACCGGGATCTTCTTCGCTTCCAGGTCCTGGACTGTCTTGACGAGCGCACTCTTGTCGGTGGCGGCCAGCGCCACGCCATTCACCCCCTGGGTCGCGAACCCCTTGATGATGTCTACCTGGTCCTGGATGTCCGTTTCGGCCTTCGGCCCGTTCCAGAGGACCTCGGCGTTCAGTTCGGCGCCGGCCGCGTCGGCGCCGGCCTTGACCGTCTTCCAGAACTGGTGGGTCGTGCCCTTGGGGACCACAGCGATCTTGAGTCGCTCTCCGGCAGCCGTACCCGAGGCAGCGCCCGCGGGGGTTGCGCCGGGCAGCGGCACGGCCCGCCCGGGGGGCTCCGGAACCGGGGTGGGGGCAGAGGAGCCCGCGTCGCGGACGCAGCCGGTCAATCCCAGGGCTGCGATGGCTACCGCCGCGTAGTGGAATGCTCTCACGATCTTGTCTCCTGTTCTCTACCGACTACCGCGTCGGCTGGCCCGGTCGTACACAACCGCTACAATGATGGCAATCCCCAGCGACACAGTCTGCCAGTACGGCGCGTGGCCGGACATGCGGAGCCCCTGGCGGAGCGCCGCCATCAACAGCGCCCCGAAGAGGGTGCCGAGCACTGATCCCTGTCCGCCCGAGAGGCTGGTGCCCCCGATGACCGCCGCCGCAATCGCTTCCAGTTCCATGCTTTCCGATCCGGTGGGCTGCCCGATCCGAATGCGTGCGGCCTGAATCACGCCGCCGAATCCAAACAAGAGCCCGGCCAGCACAAAGTAGCCGGTCGTCCACCGGTCCACCCGGATTCCGGACAGGCGGCAACTCTCGGCGTTGCTGCCGATCGCAAAGCAGTACCGCCCCATACGGGTCCGGGTGAGCATCCAATGCGCGCCGGCGCCGACGATCAGAATGTACAGCATCAGGATCTGCGGCACGTACAGTTCTTTTCCGGGTCCCAGCGGAAACTCGCCCGTCGCGAGCGCGAGGAACGGGTCCGGGAGCAGCCGCGTGTTTTGGGCATCAGTGAGGGCCAGCGCCAAACCACGAAAGACCATCATCGCTCCGAGTGTGATGATGAACGGGTGCAGCCTGGTCCGGGCCGTGACGAAGCCGTTCAGGAGTCCGATGCCCCCTCCGGCCAGCACCGCTACCAACGCGGCAGCCGCCGGCGGCACTCCATGGTGCAGCATCAGCACCGCTGCCAGTGTGCCGCAGAATGCGACGACCGCTCCGACCGACAGGTCTATCCCACCCGAGATGATGACCAGCGTCTGGCCCACCCCCACGATGACGATGATCGCGGCCTGCTGTCCAATGTCGGAAAGACTGTCCGGTGACAGGTAGCGAGGCCCGACGAGCAGGCGAAATGCCGCCGCCACCGCCACCAGCACAACGAGCGGGGCGACAGCGCGAGCCCCCGAGGGCACGGGTCCCGCTGCCGTACCCCCGCTCTCCGCGTCTGCTTTCCCCACGCCCAATTGTCGGATCAGGGTTGCCCCTGGGGACGATAGGCGATGCAGTCAATCTCGACCCGGATGTCGGACGGCGGGTGCGCTTCCACGGTAGTTCGGGCCGGAGGTTCGTGCGCAAAGAACTCCTTGTAGACTTCGTTCATCGCGCCGAAGTCCCGGCGATTGGCGAGGTACACGTTGCATTTCACCACATCGGCCATCGTGGCGCCCGCCGCCTCGAGGATGTTCCGGATGTTCGTGAGGACCTGCCGGGTTTCTGCCTGGACGCTATCCAACACCATCCGGCCGGTGTTAACGTCCATCGGGCCCTGCCCGGCAACGTAGACGAAGTCGCCGGCTACCACCGCCTGCGAATAGGGTCCGGAAGGTGTGGGAGCCTTCTCGGTACGAACCGACGTACGCATTGGGAAACAGTCTCTCCTGAAGGGAAGCGCATTGGGGCGCGCATTCGGGTCTGTCCCGATGGACAGCCGGCGCCCTGTCTCGATTAGCCATCGGGACCCATTCCCCCTGCGCACGACAATTCTAAAGAATGGCACATCTCTTGCACTCTCTTCAGACGGAACACACGAGACGGCCGACTGCGAACCCATGAGACGGCCGCCGTCTCCGGCCGGCAGGCATTTCCCGCTACACAATCCCGGGGAGCCGCGGTCCGAAGTGCAAGGAGCAATGCAGGTAGATGGATGATGTTCGTGTCGAACGCCTCGCTGCGCTGCTGGTGCAGCATTCCATCCAGGCAGGGCCAGGGGATCGTGTTCTCATTGAGGCCTTCGATGTAGAAGCTCGAGCCGTCGCCGCGATGGTCCGGGCGGTAGCCCGCGCGGGAGCGGTGCCGGTCGTCGAGACCCGTTACAACGAGGTGCTCCGCGACCTGTACCTGCACGCCACTGAGGAGCAGATGCGCCTGATCGGGGAACTTGAGGCCGACCGCATGCGGCAGGTGCAGTGCTACATCGGCCTCCGCGGCAGCCACAACAGCGCAGAATTCTCCGATGTCCCGCAGGAGCGGATGGCGCTCTATCAGCGACACATCTGGCGACCGGTCCACCTGGAACGGCGTCTGGATCACACCCGTTGGGTGGTGCTGCGCTGGCCGTCGGGAACCTTCGCGCAAGCCGCCGGGATGAGCACCGTTGCCTGCGAAGAGTTCTACTCCCGCTGCTGTTGCTTCGACTACGGCCGCATGGAGCAGGCCGTGGCGCCGCTGCGGGTGCGCATGGAGCGCGCGTGTAAGGTCCGCGTGGTCGGACCCGGCACAGACCTGCACTTTCGGAAGGACAAGATCGGCGTGGTGCCGTGCGTCGGGCATCGCAACATTCCGGATGGGGAGTGCTTCACCGCGCCGATCCGGGATAGCGTGAACGGTACGATCCGCTTCAATGCACCCACACTCTACCAGGGCAGGTCGTTTGACGAAATCGCCCTCACGCTGCAAGACGGTCGGATCGTAGGGGCGACCGCGTCGGATCCGGTTGCCCTGGAGCGTATTCTTGATGCGGATGAAGGTTCCCGGTATCTGGGAGAGTTCAGCTTCGGCTTCCATCCTCACGTGCTCCGCCCCATGCGGGATACGCTGTTTGACGAGAAGATCGCGGGCAGCATCCACCTCGCCATCGGGAACGCATACGGCGGTGCGGACAACGGCAACCGAAGTGAAATCCACTGGGACCTCGTGCAGATCCACCGGCCGGAGTTTGGCGGCGGCGAGGTCTACTTCGATGGAGAGTTGATCCGAAAGGACGGCCTGTTCGTTCCGGACGACTTGCTGGACCTGAATCCGGACCGGCTCGGCGCAGAGTAGCCGGCCGCGAGGATCCGCCAACCCCGGAAGCCCCGCGCGCATTTGGAAAAGCGGAGGACAGAACGATGCCGGGCAGACCGGGACATTTGGCGCGTTGGTACGGATCCAGCACGCTGGCACTGCTGGGTACTGCCGCCGTCTTCCTGTTCGCCGTGGATCGGTGGATGGAGGCGCGGGCGGCTGAATCTATTTTTGGGGATATCGGGGCTGTGCCTGCCCATCCTGTCGGGGTCGTGTTCGGCGCCCGGGTCTATGGCGACGGCACGCTATCCCCGGTACTCGACGCGCGGGTGACCGCCGGCGTCCGGCTCTACCGCGCTGGCAAGGTACGGAAACTGCTGATGACGGGGGACAACGGGCGCAAGGATTACGATGAACCTACGGCGATGAAGCACCGCGCCGTGGCGCTGGGAGTCCCACCCGAAGACGTTGTGTGTGACTTCGCCGGCTTCCGCACGTACGATAGCTGCTACCGGGCGCGCGATGTCTTTGGAGTCCGCTCGGCAGTGCTGATCACCCAGGCCTTCCACCTCCCACGGGCGTTATTTCTGGCCCGGGCGCTTGGGCTCGATGTCGTAGGCTATGCGGCGCTTCCCGGTCTGGATCGGGCGTCCCTGCGCCACGTGCGTCGGCGAGAGTTCCTGGCCCGGTCGGGCGCTGTGCTGGATGCCGCGCTGCGGCGTCCACCGCACTTCCTCGGCCGGCAGGAGCCGCTTCTCGCCGATGCGCGGCCGGATCCGTGATTCGGTTGCAACTCCCCGGATGCCCCGGTGTCCACAAGAGTATGTCCGGGAGTTGGGTGATGCGGTTGCCGGGCAGCCGCCCCGGACGCGGTGGGGCGAACCCAGGGGGATGTCCGGGACATGGTGCGGATTCTGGGAGAGACGACACGGTTGTGCGACGGCGTAAACCGGCGCGAGTTGCTGCGTGTGGGCGGGTTGGGCCTGGGCGGGCTCACACTTCCCGCATTGCTGGCGGCCCGCGGAGCCGGCGCGGCACCCCGGAGCGGAACGTTCGGTCGGGCCCGCTCCTGCCTCGTGTTGTATCTGGTGGGGGGACCGCCCCAGCATGAAACTTGGGACCCTAAGCCTGACGCCTCCGCCGACGTCCGCGGTGCGTTCCGTGCGATCTCGACTCCGGTGGACGGCCTTCAGGTAGGGGAATTGATGCCCCGGGTGGGTGCGTTGGCCGCGAAGTATTCAGTCATCCGATCGATGGCGACGGATGTCAACGCCCACACCGGCAGCGGGTTTCTCATGCTGACGGGCCATCCGAATGCCAACCGGAACGGGGAATCCATCCCACCTTCGCCCGCCGATTGGCCTACGCTCGGAGCGGTGGTCCAGCGCCTGCTTCCCTCGGAGCGCCCGCTGCCGGTGTCCGTGACCCTGCCGGAGTCCTTGAAGAACAATCCAGGGCTCGTAGTCGCTGGACAGAATGCCGGGTTCATGGGCGCGCAGTACAATCCACTCTTGCTCGAGTGCGATCCGTCGGCGCCTGACTTCGAGATTCCGGGCTTGAGCCCCCTACCCGGATTCACGGCTGACCGGCTCGGGCGGCGCCGGTCCCTGCTCGAGTCGGTGAATCGCACGCTGGACGGCGCGCTCACCTCGCGCACCTTCCTGCGCGAGAACGGACTCTCGGGGCAGGCGTGGGACTTGCTGACCTCGACGGAGGCCCGGCGCGCCTTCGACCTCCGTCGTGAGCCGCCTGCTGTGCGAGAACGGTACGGGGCGCACAAGTTCGGCCAATCCTGCCTGCTCGCGCGCCGCCTCTTGGAAGCGGGAGTACGCTTGGTGACGGTGCACTGGCCCCGCGAGCCCAATGATCTGGACAAAGGGAATCCGGTGTGGGACACGCACCTGGACAACAATCGCCGCCTGAAAGAGAACCTGATGCCTCCGATGGATCAGGCGGTGTCGGCAGTACTGGAAGACCTGGATCGCCGCGGCCTGCTCGACGAGACGCTGGTCATCTGCATGGGCGAATTCGGACGGACGCCGAAATTCAACCCCAATGGAGGACGGGACCACTGGGGACACGTCTTCTCGCTCATGCTGGCAGGCGCCGGCATCAAGAAGGGTGTCGTCCACGGCTCCTCCGACCGCATCGGCGGCTTCCCGGAAACCGATCGGGAGACGCCGGAGAATCTCCACGCGACGATCCACCACCTGCTGGGCATTCCTCCCGGCGCCGAAATCACAGACGCGCTGGCCCGCCCCCTCCGCGCGTGCGACGGGGAAGTGATTCACGGCGTCCTGGCGTAGATGGCCCCCGCATGTTCTCCGGGTGCAGAGCGCAAGGGAGATAGGGCGCCCTGCTTGCCGGCAATCGGTGCGGCGGAACCGGAGGAATGGGAGCCGCTGGTTCGAGTGTTGGGTGCTGGGGGTGTATCCCGGCCGGGAGGCGAAACGTGGTCCGTTGCGCCGGAGGCTCGATCGGCGCCCCTTCGGTCTCTACCCCGTGATCGGGTCCTTTCGTCGGTTTCCGACAGACAGGTGCGCCTTTCCGGTAGAATGGGAGATCACCGGACTGCGTCTTCCGATCCGGGCAAACATCCGGCCGAACCGGGCCGGGTGCGGCTTGTATCCGCTCCCCAGAGCCGCGCCCACGTTTGATCGCTGCCGCCGGCCCGGTCTTGAGCCCCTCGCGCTATCCGGGAATTGAGGACGACTATGGCGGACCAATCCACTGCACGCATCCGCAATGCGCTCCACTCCCCGGTTTCGCCTGCGCGGGTTGCCGCCATAGTGGTGATCGGCGCCGTGGCCATCGGGGCAGCGCTGCGTGCGTACCCAAGTCTACGCCACACACAACTCGTCCGTGAGTTACAACGGGCGGACGAGCACGAGGCTCCGCGCGTGCGGGAGCAACTCGCGAAACTCCACGGCCCGCGCGCATTTCAGGTCTTTTCGAGCTTTCTGGCGAGCCCAACTTCCAATCTTCGGCTCCAGGGTCTGGAGGGGTTGCGCGAGAATGGGGGAGACACCGCGTTGATCGGGTGTCTCCCCCTGATGGATGATTGGGACGCGCGCATCCGGGTTCGGATCGCAGAAATGGCGACGATGTCATCGGTGCCTCCGTCCGCAGACGTGCTGCTTGCCTGCGTCGAGGACGAGGATGACTGGGTGCGCGAGATAGCCGTCAAGGCGCTCGGCGGTTGGCTGCCGGAGGCGGGGCGGAGTCGCCCTCGATTCCTGTCGGTTCTGGCCGGGGCGGTGGATGCTCCCGAACCGGCGGTGGTGGGCCACATCATGTCGGTCATGCGCCGCGAAGCCGGCGTGGACTTCGGCTACCGCAACGACAGTCCGCTCACGGAGCGCAGGGCGGCGCTTGCCCGGTGGCGTGCCTGGTGGGCGCACGCGGCGCCGCCGGCCGGACCGCCGCCGTCGGCCTACCGCATCACCCACAGCGTACCTGCGCCGCCGTTTGCGGTGACCGACACGGCTGGGAGTTCCTGGTCGCTCCGGAGTGTCCGCGGACGGACGTTGCTGCTGCACTTTTTCGGCACGTGGTGCGGGCCGTGCGAGCGGGAAATGACGGAACTCGAAGCTCTGCACCGGCGCCACCCCGAGGTGGCGGTCGTGGCGCTCGGAATCGCGGAGAAGGGCGCGGAAGATCTGATCGCGTACGCGCGTCGCAAAGGAATTACGTACCCGCTCGCCCTGTGCCCCGACTCGGTGTCCGAGGCATACGGCGACATCCACAAGGTCCCCGTTACGTTTTTGGTGGACGGCGAGGGTCGCATCCGCCGGCGATATGACGGTAGTCGCGATCCCTCCACCTATGAACGGGCGCTGGAGGCGCTCCGCATTCGCTGATCGTCTCAGGTCTTGTGGGGATGCTGCAGTTCCGCGCTGTGGGAAAAGGCGCCACCCTGTGCCGCCACCCAGGTGTCCACCTGGTGTCGCACGGCATCGGGGATGCCGGTCGCGGCCATGATCTGTGACACCGGCCAGATCATGGCGAACAGCACCCACGGAGTGGCCAGCAGAGCGATCAATCCCACCATCACCAGAAACGTAGTCTGGCGCGGATGGATCCATTGCTGTTGGCCAATGGTTACCTGCAACTCCGGTGCGTCCTGTTCCGACAGGGAAATCGCGATGCTCACCGCCTGCCGGATATCTTCCGGCTCGTCGCCGCGTCCGATCTGAACCACCCACGAATTCTCCTTGCCGACCTTTTGTGCCTGAACGTCCTGCTGGGGATCGAAATGCGCCACGAGGTAGTCGGCGAGTGCTTCAGGGGAAAGAGCCCGGCCGGTGTAGAAGCGTTTTTCCATGGTCGGATGGTGTGCCTTTCGGGTACGGAGACAAAGTTTTGTCCGGGAGTAATAACGAAGCACGCAGGGTGCCGGTTGCGCCCAATGTGTATGGGGTGAAAAACCGGAAGCAGGAGCGGGTGAAACATGTAAATCATGGGATCGCGCGTCATAGTTCGATGGGCGCCTCCGGGGTGCGCCTCGGCGGTTCCCGACCGAACCGCCGCCGAGGCCCATCCCAGGGTAACTATCGAACTATTTCGCGCCGAATATTTCGGTGTCTTCACCGGGAAATGTTTCCGGGTTTTCACCTCTTACACCCTGGACGCATGGTGCGAAGAATCCCAGGAGTGCCGCTCCCGGTGGGTCCGGGAACCTGATTCAGCCGGTTGCCGGGAGGGATTCCCGGCAACCGGCTGTTGGGCTCAGTGGCCGCCCGCCGGTGCTGCGGGAGGCGCCGCGCCAGCCGCAGCAGGAGGTGCAGCCGCTCCGCCGGCAGGTCCC
>SYMT01000190.1 GCA_005805375.1 Actinomycetota bacterium | reverse complement strand
TTCGGCGTCGGGCTGTCGGTGAGTGTCGCGGCCAGCCTCCGCGCGGATACCGATCGCAAGCTCCTGCGGGTCGCCCGAAACATCCGGGCCCGGCACGGTCACCCCGTTCGCATCGGGCCGGGCCGGCCGCCTCCCGGCCGCCGCTTTCCGCAGCCTGGTGGCGCATTCGTCGTGGGGCCTGCGGAGCGGCCTGACTTCGGCCCGGAACCGCCTCGTTTCCGCCCCACCGGGGAGGTCGCCCGCCCGTTTCCCGATGCCCGGCGCTGGCCGGACGGCGCCGGCGATGTGCCGGGACGACCCCCTGGTGATCGTGCGGGTTCGCGGTCCGACGGATCGCCGGATCCCGTACCCGGCGCCGGCGTTGGCCCGTTCGCGAGGGAACCGCAGGGACGGCCGGGGCAACCACTGGAACAGGCAGGGCAACCACTGGGGGTTGCCCCTGCGGATGAGGGATTCGGGCCGGGACCAGGTGAAGGGCGGGGGTTCAGACCGGGACCGGGTGAAGGCTGGAGGTTCGGGGCCGGGCCAGGGAATCGGCGAGAGTTCGGTCCTGGACCGGATAATCGTTGGGGTTTAGGGCAGGGACCGGACGATGGGTTCGGCCCGGGGCCGGAAGGGCGCCGGGGCCCGGGACCCGATGGCATGGAGCCTCCCCGTTTGCTCGACCGGCAGGGTCGCCCGGCCGATCCGAACTCGCGGGACGGCGCGTGGGACCCTGCCGCGGCGCGGCGAGCGGCGCGTGGGGGAGACTGGCTGACGACGGTCGCTGTCGGTGGGGTGAAGTACCGGGTGGCCACTGTCCCGGTCGGGCGTCCTCCGTATGCGGCTGAAGTCCTGCAGGTGGCTGCTCCGCTGTCCGAGCAGGAGGCGCTGCTCGCCGGACTGACCCGGACTCTCTGGACTCTGATTCCGCTGGCGTTGGTGGTGGCTGGAGTGGGAGGAGCGTTTCTGGCCGAACGCGCCCTTCGGCCGGTGCGCGCCCTCACTCGGGCTGCGGCGGAGATCGGCGCCGAAGACCTCTCGCGCCGGCTGGAAGTCTCGGGCCACGACGAGCTTGCGGAGCTGGCCGGCACGTTCAACGCAATGGTCGCCCGACTGGAGGGGGCTTTTCAGCGCCTGGCGCGTGCCTATGAGCAGCAGCGGCGCTTTGCGGGTGATGCCTCGCACGAGCTGCGTACCCCGCTGACCACGCTCAAAGCCAACACCAGTCTCGCCCTGATGGGCGCCCGTACGGCGGAGGAATACCGCGAAACCCTTGTGGTTGCCGACGAGGTGGCCGGCACGATGAACCGTATCGTGCAGGATCTCCTGCTGCTGGCCCGTTCCGACGGCGGCCGGCTTCCGGTTCAGATCGGTCCGTGTCCACTCGAGCCCCTGCTGGAACGGGTGTGCGCCACCTTTTCGCGCCCGGGAGCGCCCTCCATCGGTCTGGATGTGGAAGGGGAAGATCACCGGGTTCTTGGGGATCCGCACCACCTGCACCGGCTCATCGGCAACCTGGTGGAGAACTCGCTGCGCCATTCCCCTCCCGACGGAACGATCCGGCTTACCGCACGCGCCGTCGAAACAGGGGCCGACGGTCTGCCGGAGTTGCCGCCTCCCCTCCCCGCCCCCGCCCGCCGCATACGTGTCACTCACGCACAAGAAGCTGGGCTCCGGGAAGAGGAAGCACCGGGCGGCGTACCGCACGCCTCGATGCTGCCGCCTCTCGCTTCCCGGTCCGCGCTCTCCGCCTCCGCGTCCTGGGTGCTCATCACGGTGTGCGACACGGGTGAGGGGATCCCGGCCGAACACCTCCCCCATGTGTGCGAGCGGTTCTACAGGGTGGATACCGCCCGCACGCATCAGGCCCACCCTTCCGGTGGTGGTACGGGGCTCGGGCTCGCCATCTGCCAGACCATCATCCGGGCGCACGGCGGAGAGTTCTGGCTGGAGAGCGGTTCGGGCGTGGGCACGCGGGCGTTGCTCGCCCTGCAACTCGCGCCGAGCGACGCCGACCCCGGGAACGCCGGTATCTTGCCGGCATGCGGGCCTGGAAGTCTCGCCGGGTTCGAACTGGGAGCGTAGGGGATGGGTGCGCAGCGGAGGTCGGCCGGATGGCGGGCGCTACAACCTATGTTGTTCCACTGACCGCCGGTGTGGACCGGGTGGCACGCTGTGAAAGTCCCCGCGATGCAGCAGAGTACGGCGCCGAGCCGGCCGATGCTGCCTGAGGCTCCCCCGGTCTCCGGCGGTCGTCGCGGACATCTTGGTTGTCGCCACAATGTATGGGGGTTACAATCCACAAGGTGAGCCGTCTGTGGATCGTTTGGAGCGGCGGTCTCGCGCAACGTATCCAGCAGGGAGGCCGGGGCCATCACGCGTGCCCGGCAGGAGATCGTACAGGGATGGTGCATCGAATGCGGAAGTCCGGGCTCGTACTGATCGGAGCCCTCTCTCTGGCTGCCGGCGTGGTGGCGGCCGAAGTCGCGGTCGAAGCGGTGCCGGCGGAGCAATTGCAACTGTACGCTCCCATCGCAGCGCAACTCATCCAGCAGCAATTCCCGAATCCGCCCGTGAAGGTGGATGTGGACACCACGAAGGCGCAGGGTTACCACATCAAGGAAAAGGTGGGGATGTTTCTGCTGCCCGACAAAGCAGTGACTGCAGATGCGCTGAAGACTGCGGGTGACAAGGGGGTGCCGATCGGGATCCTGGTCACCAAGGACCTCAGTGTGCAGGAGAAGGACGCGCCGGCGCCGCCGACCCGCATCGCCATCGCAGACCTGAATGGGCAGGTGAAGCTGCCGGTGTTCTATGTCACGGTGAAAGCGAAGGGGGATGACCGATTTGCAGAGGTCTTCTCCAAAGACGAGAAGCCGCTCGCGACGATCCCTCTGAAGAAGATTGAAGCGGCGGGAGACACACTCGTCAACCTGAAACTCCAGAACGTGGACGAGGAAAAGAAGCAACTGGACGCCGTTCTCACGCTGGCCGGCGGCCATGAGTTCACGCTGAGAATGGGCACCATCGAGCCGTAGCCCGCAGCGGTGAGAAGGCGCCTCGTGTGGTGATTGGGCGCGGGTGGACCGGAGTTGATCTTGAAGAAGGAGCGGGGTGGGCGTGTCAGCCTGCCCCGCTCCTTCTTGAGACGGGGGGGCATCCTGTCCCCGCTCCCAGGGATGAGCGTGGATCCCTGTTTCTCTCGGCACACGCCTTGAGGGACCATCGCTTACGCGCATGGCCTGCGTACCGCCGTGGTCCGCGCACGGAGGACCGGGGATCAGAGGGGACCATCTGCTTGCGCGCGTGGCTCGGGTACCGCCGTGGGCCGCGTACATGGGCCTCAAGGACCACTTGCTTACGCGCGTGATTCGGGACGACGGATCGTGCGCTGGGCGCCGCTCCCCGGAGCCGGGATACCCGTGTTTCCTGGGAGCGGCGCCTTCTTGCAGCAGCCGTATTCCTGGGCGGAACATCGAGAACGGTGGCTTGTGTCAGCTACCGGCTGCGGTCCGGGCGCGGATCGCAGCATCCGTCAGGGCGTGCAGAGGGTCTTCTCCGCGCAGGAGCCGGGCGAAGTCATCCGCGATCAGATCGGCGGTGCGCAGGTTGGCCTCACGAGTGCGCCCGGCGATGTGGGGGGTGTGGACCACGTTTGCCCGCCCTCGCAGCGGATCGTCATGGGGTAACGGCTCGACATCGTAAACATCGAAGGCGCCGGCCAGTTCGTCCGCGACCAGGCGCTCCCGCAAGGCAGGCATCTCGACCGCGTGGGCCCGCGTGACGATCACGACGAGCGCCCCGCGGCGCAGGCGGGCAATGCGGCTCCGGTCCAGCAGATATTTCGCCGATGGGGTGGGCGGAACCGTCACGAAGATCACCTCGCTCTCGGCGACGAGTTCATCCATCCCCACGCGGTCCACTCCCCAACTCTCGGAGATGCCCTCCGGGAGGAACGGATCGTAACCCACTACCCGGCCGCGAAGAGCTTCGCCGGTACCTGCGTCTGCGCTCAATGCGGTGCACCACCGGGCCACCCGCCCGCCGATCTGCCCCAGTCCGATCACCCCGACTCGCTTCGCCCCGAGTTCTCCGTTGGCAAATCCGGTGGCGTCACAGTACTGTTGGGCTTCGTACTGAAACGAAGGTTGGCCCGCGGCGAGTTGCGCGTGCCACTGGGGGACCCGTCGCAGGGCGGCGATGGCAAGGCCGAGCGCGAGTTCCGCCACGGACTGCGCCCAGGCGCGAGTGGTGTCAATTGCAGGAATGCCTCGGGCCCGCAGCCCATGCAGCGGCAGGCCGTGCCCGGTGTTGTCCGTGTTGCAGCCCACGGCTCTCAGGCAGGGGGCCGCAGCCACGCAGGCCTCGGTGAGCTGTCCGCCGAACCAGGCGATGCCTTGCACGGACGAGAGGTCTGTACGCGTGCCGAGCGGCGTGTTGCGCGGTAGCTCAACGACCGATACGGCGCCCAGAGCCCCGAGGCGCTCCCGGAGTCGTTCCGCCACGAACGGCCAGATCTCCTCCAGCCGGGGGTCCCGTGCCACCACAATGTCAGCCATAGTCTCCCTGCTGGGGGAAAGAGAAGAGAGGGGAGCGGAGCGGGTCGTGCGTTGCCGGCAATCAAAGACAGCGGGGGTGCACGCACCCCCCTGTCTCACGGCGTCTCCCCCTGTTTCTACCGGAACTGGTGGGTGTAGATCGCACCGCCACCAGCCTGGAAGAAGGAGTCCTTCAGGCTATTGTCCACGAAGAAGAGGAGCACCAGGCCACGCCCTACGTTTCGCCGAATGCGCAGCGTAATGAGTTCCTCGCGGCCATCCCGGCGGCCATATTCCAGGAAGGTGTCCAGGTTCAGCTTGTTGAACGCGATGGGCAGGTAGGCACCGGCGGTGGTGATGCGCCGACCCTTGGTTGTCTGTCCGGCTTCGAAGTAGAAGTCGAGCACGTTGCGCACGATGGGCTGCTGGAAATCCAGGGTATAGCCCAGTGCGGCATCTTCGTCCTGGGAAATCAGCAGGGAGCCTCCGATGGTGCCCCGTCCCAAGGCGAACTGGCTGCGGGCAAAGCCCCCCTTCTCGCCTCCATTCCCATATGCGAGGGTGTCGAAGAGGTAGCCCACCTGGTGCTTTTGCCCCTGCTTGGACTTGAACTCGTAGACCGCGGCGTCGGACGCATCCAGACCCAACAGTGTGGTCGTGCTGAGGTTGTTCGTCGGCCGGAGGAAGAGATGCTGACGACCCACGATCAGGTCGCCGTGCTTCCCCCGGATGTTGACGAAGGCTTCGGAGACATCGTGCTGGCTCTGACCGTCCAGCAGGAGGTAGCGATAGCCGAACTCAAAGAATGCCTCGCCGCTGACGAACTGTGTGCGAATGCGCGTGCCGAGAGCATCATTCTCGTCCGACGCAAAGCCGAACGGCTCGACCAGGAATACCGCCTTGGTGCCGGGATCGGTGGGACGATTTCCGATGTTGTTCGGCAGCACGCGCGACTCTGGGCGGAAGCCGCCCATCGGATCGTTCGAACTGGTGCGGCCGCCGGCCGCGCCGCCGGCCTGCACCAGGCGCGGCCCGAGCGCACTCCCCGCGGCGGAAGCGACTCCCGGGATCCCGCCCCCCATCGTGAGCCGGCCGCCGCGCGGCCCCATCAGCGCGGCGAGTGCCCCGAAACGATTGCGGCCGAAGCGGCCCTTTCCGGGAGGATCGGGGAAAAAGTCGTCGCAGCCGCAGTCGTCCCGGGGCCCGCCTCCCCCTCCCCCGTCCCTGCCGATGAAGCCTTCCATCGCGTTGCCGCGGCCTTCCTGGAGGGTGGTTTCCTGGCCGGCTTCAATCTGCCGGACAGCGTCGTGGGCATCCGAACCGACATAGGAGTCCAGATTGCCCTCGCGCCCGACGATGCGAATATAGCTGTTGCGCTCAAAGTTTGCAAACTGCAGGCCGGGGATCGAGCGCGCCGGATCCGGTCGCTGCCCCTGCCGGACCCGGGTCCCCTGATTTCGACGGAGCAGCACCATGTTCTGCGTGGTGCTCTCCTGGGCGACGAGGACGCGGTGTCCATTTCCGGTGCCGTTGCCCGCGAATGCGGTGGGCAGCGGCGCGCCGAACGTAATCGCACCGCTGTCCCGGTCGAAGCGGGAGATCTTGCGCACCTGGCCCGAGTATGGCCCGTCTGTGAAGCGAATCTCGCCTCCGACCCAGTTCCGCTCCGAGTTGGCGAGTTGCGGGAACGTCAGGCTGTTCGGGGTCACTTCGGTGGGGTCGCCGAAGGCCATCGTGTTGCCTCCACCCCCGACGTACACCTCTCCCTCGTAGCAGTTCACCACGGCTGACTTCGTTTCTTCATCTACGAAGTATTCGATTTTGGTTCCGCGCACGGCAGCGACTGCATAGCCGCCGGTGATCGAGCCCGGGCTCTTGAGGTCTGCGAAGACCCGGCCACGGACCACGCGCGTCTCCGCACCTCCACCCCCGGCGACGATGACCTCGCTCAGCTCGCCCATGCGCAGGGTGCTTCGGTCCGCAAATCGAATACCCGCATAGGAACGGCCTCCTGTGCGTACCCGCTGGCCTGCGCGCAGCGCCTGGCCGCTCTTGACGTCCGTCAGCCCGGATGATCCGCCGTCCGTCGTCTTGACGACCCGGATCACTTCCTTCACGGTGGCCGCGCCACGCTGCGCATCTGCGCTGGTTGCCAGCGCCACCGCGCCGGTGGCGGCGATTACCCCGAATTGCTTGCCGTTCATTCCTGCTGGTCTCCTCGGTCCACGCTGTCACATAGGTTCTCAGGCCAGCGACGAGTTTCCTGCCCGTCCGGCGGCGCATATCCCAAAAATCGAATTCGGGTAAGATCGCCATAAGGAACCTCCCGGTTCGGTGGTGAACTGAGCGTCGCCGCTCTCGGTCGGTTCAACCACGAGGGATTGCACCGATACTGTTCCTCCCAACCAGGAAGATCTATGGCTGACTCGAACTTCGAAGCCCTCGCCGTTGCCGCGCTCGAAGCGGGAGAAGGGCTGCTTCGCCTCGCGCCGAACTGGGTGCCCCGCTCGTTTCTCATGCCGGGTCGGCGCCTCAAACTGCACCCGAACGACTACTATGCCCTCGGTACGCACCGGGGCGGGATTGATGAGCGGTGGTTTGCGTCCACGACCCCGGCCGCCAACGAAGGAGCGCCCCCGGATGAGGGCCTCAGCTACGTGGTGCACGGTGCGGAACGGTTCCCTTTACGCGAGGCGATTCAGGCGGTAGGCGAACGGATCATCGGTCCGGAACTGATGGCGAAGTATGGCCGGTGGCCGGTCTACTCCAAATTCTTCGACAACATGGGGCCGATCCCGCACCATATGCACCAGAACAACGCGCAGGCGGCGCTCGTTGGGCAGCAGGGGAAGCCGGAATCTTACTATTTTCCACCCCAGTTGAACAACGTGGGCAACAACTTCCCATACACGTTTTTTGGCCTGGAGCCGGGCACCACTAAAGACGATGTGCGTCGCTGCCTCGAGCGCTGGGATGAGGGAGACAACGGCATCCTGGACCTCTCCAAAGCCTACCGCCTCAAGCCCGGAACCGGCTGGCTCGTCCCTCCTTGTGTGCTCCACGCGCCCGGCTCGCTGCTCACGTACGAGCCGCAGTGGGGCTCGGACGTGTTCGGGATGTGGCAATCCATGGTGGAGGGCCGCCGTGTTCCCTGGGATTTGCTGGTAAAGGACGTCGCCGCGGCACGGCACCGGGATCTCGATTTCCTCATCGGCCAGCTCGACTGGGACGGCAACGTAGACCCGTCGTTCAAAGCCAACCACTATCTGGAGCCGATTCTCGCGGACGGCGGCCCTGAAGCGGGGTTTGCGGATCGCTGGATTGTCTACGGCAGAATCGGTGGGGAGAGCCTCTTCTCGGCGAAGGAACTGACCATCCAGCCGGGCGCCCGCGCCACGATCCGTGACCAGGGTGCTTCCGGCCTGATCGCGGTGCAGGGCCGGGGACGCATCGGGAGCCTCCCGTTGGAGACGCCGGTGATGATCCGCTTCGGCGAGATGACCAGCGATGAGGTCTTCATCACGCAGGCCGCCGCGCGCGCCGGTGTAGAGGTAGTGAACACCGGCGCCGAGCCGCTGGTCACTCTACGGTACTTCGGCCCCGAGCAGGCGCCTGGCGTGCCGGACGTGCGGTAACGCTTCTCTTCTTCCTCATCCGCGGACCGACCCTTCGGACTCGCGGATGACCCGAATCCGGTACTGCACTCCCCCACCATGCCCCAATCCCGCTGGTCCACCTGGGCGCCCCGTCTGGGCAATCTTCTCGCCGTCCTCGTCGTACTGGCGTTCGGTATCCGCTCGTTCTGGATGGATCGCCCCAAAGAGCGTGTCGAGTTGACGGTCTGGGGCCTGGCATCCGGGGAGGAGACCCGGGGTCTCGACGCACAGATCAAGGAGTTTGAGAAGCGTTACCCGCACATCCGGGTGAAGAACCTCTCGATGGGTGCGGGAGGCATGAACGCCCAGAAGCTGATGACCAGTATCGTGGGGCAGGTTCCTCCGGATCTGGTGCGTCAGGACCGCTTTACCATCGGCGACTGGGCCTCACGCGACACATTCCGCCCGCTGGATGACTTGTTGGACGCCAAAGGCGAGGACAACCCGCTGGATGATCCCTGGCGGATTGATCCGGATGAGTACTACCCGGCCTGCTGGACGGAGGCGGTCTACAAGGGGAAGGTCTATGCCATTCCGGATAGTACCGATGACCGCCTGTTGTACTGGAATAAGAAGTCGTTTCGGGATGCCGGTCTGGACCCACAACGGCCGCCGCAAACGTGGGATGAACTGTTCGACTTCACGCAGAAACTCACCCGCAATCGCCCTGATGGTTCCTTCGACCAGATCGGCTTCATCCCCGTCGTGCCGTCCTACAGCAACTCCTGGTTCTACCTCTATAGCTGGCAGAACGGCGGGGAGTTCATGTCTCCGGACGGACGGACCTGCACGCTCTACAACCCGCGGAGTGAGCAGGCGCTTGTCTGGCTGACCGAGTTCTACCAGAAACTGGCGGGCGCGGAGAATATCATGGCGTTCGCGTCCACCTTCCAGCCGAGGGAGCAGGACCCGTTCATCACCGGCAAGATGGCGATGAAGGTGGACACGAACAACGCCATTCGTAACCTCGCGCGTTTCGGGAAGGATCTCGATTTCGGCGTGGCGCCGGCTCCTGTACCTGCCGCCCGCCTGCGGGGCGAGCCCCCGTTTCAAAACGTGCCGAAGTTCATCACCTGGAGCGGGGGGTTTTCATTCGCCATCCCGGTGGGCAGCCGGCACGTAAAGGAATCCTGGCTCTTCATCAAGTGGATGAACTGCCTGGAGAGCCGCCGTATCTTCAATCGCGAGCAGAAAGCCTGGAATCTGGCGCAGGATCCCCCCCGCCCGTATGTGCCGGAGATGCATGCCAACCGGAAGATCAATGAGATCCTCTTCCGGGAGTTCGCACCGGAAGGCAACGACCCGCTCTCGGTACGCCTGCGGGACGGAATGCAAGTTGGACTCGACATGATGCCCAATGCGCGGTTCCGACCGGTTACGTTCGTGGGGCAGCGACTCTGGGATGAGCACCGGCGCGCCTTTGAGCAGGCTACCCGCGGCAAGATGAAGCCGGATGAGGCGCTCAAGGCAGGGCAGGTCACCGTTCAGGAAGAATTGGATCGGGTCTACGGGCGCGAGAGCCTTTCCTACCTGAACGTCCCCGCAGCCGTGGGCACCTCCGCGGCGGTGGTATTCGGGCTGATCGGTCTGTTCGTGGCCTACTGTCTGCGCGGTGGGCGTGTGGCGCCGCTTCTGCGCAGCGAGGCCCGCGCCGGCTACCTCTTTGCCCTCCCCTGGATTTGCGGTTTCCTCATCTTTTTTCTGGGACCCATGATCGCGTCGGTGGTCTTCAGTCTGTGCGATTACGATGTGCTTCACCCTCCACGCTGGGTAGGCGGAGGGAACTATGTCCGGATGTTTCAGGACCCGCTCCTGCCCAAGACCTTCGAGAATATCGCGTTCCTGGCCGGAATCGGGCTGCCACTGCACATCGTTGTGAGTCTCGGACTTGCCCTGCTGCTGAACGCCAAGGTGAAAGGGATGACGTTCTATCGCACCCTTTTCTACCTCCCGAGCCTCACCCCGGTAGTGGCGGCCGCGCTGCTCTGGATGTGGATTCTGAATGCCGATTCCGGCGTGCTCAACCAGGCGTGGCGCGCGACGCTCACCGCCTGGTTCGGGCTCCCGGCGCCCACATGGCTGGCGGGCGAGCAATGGGCGAAGCCGGCGTTCATCCTGATGAGTCTGTGGGGTGCGGGCGGGGGAATCATTCTCTGGCTCGCGGGCCTCCAGGGGGTGCCGCAGCATCTCTACGAGGCGTCTGAACTGGACGGGGCGGGCACCTGGGAGCGCTTCCGTCACGTGACGCTGCCGATGCTGACGCCCTACATGTTGTTCAACGTCATCATGGGTACTATCGGCTGGCTCCAGCGCTTCACCGACATCTACGTGATGACCGACGGCGTCGGCGGACCCGTGGACAGCACGATGGTGCCGATCCTCTACCTCTTCAACAACGCGTTCCAATACTTCAAGATGGGCTATGCCAGCGCCTGGGCCTGGCTCATGTTCTTCGTAGTCGCCGGCCTCACCGCGCTCAACCTCTTCATCAGCAAGCGCTGGGTCCACTACGAGGGAGAACGAAAATAGGGAGCCGAAACGCGGCGGGCGGAACCCCGCGCTCCTTGCTGCCACCTCGCGCCGTCTCGCTGATGGAAAGGAGAGTCCGCCGTGACACTCGCGCAGTTTCGCCGGCTCGTGCAGAAGGAGTTCGGGACCGGACTCCGGCACATGACCCCTGCCAATGTGCGGGAGTTCGTGGATCGCGTGCAGAACGAGACCGATCCACCGGTTCGGGACGCCCGGGGCCGCTTCCAGTTGGACGAAACGGAGCGCACGTACGAAGGCATCGTCCACGATTTTCTGTATCACACGCTGGAACTCCCGCCGGAGCAAGCAGTGATCCGTCTCTGGCTCTTCTCGCTGGAACTCGCGAACGCCACGGTGAACGACCTGGAGGCCGACAAGTTCGAGCGTCTCCTCGGCACGCTTGGCGAGGAGACGCCAGGGGAGTAAGTGCAGCGCGATGGCTCAGTGGAACGACATGAGTCTGTGGCTCCTCGAACACTATGGCGGCGCGATGCTGCGGGTGGCGGGTGTAGGTCCCCTCGCGTCCTGGCGACCCGGACCCACCACGCTGACTTCGCCGCCGCGACAGACCGACGGCCTCCTCTGGGCCCGACTGTTCCAGGAGACGATGGAGCGCCTCTTTCTGGTCGAGATCGGTACATTCGCAGAGCGCCGGCTTGCGGAGCAACTCTGGTCGGGAGCGCTGCGGGTGCTACTGGATCGGGGCGTGCTTCCGAATGCGGTCGGCCTGGTCCTGCGGCCCAAGGGAAACATCGAAGTCGGCGCCAGCCTGAGCATGGAGAGCGACTTACAGTGGACGAAACTCGGCATGGAGTGGAGAATCAGCAAACTGTGGGAACTTCCTGCGGCAGGCCTGCTCGCGAGTGCAGATCCGGGTGCAGCGCCGTGGGCGGTGTTGGCGGACCTGGGCGCGGACGAGGAGCGAGTGCTCCACGATTGCCGGGCCGTCATAAATCAGGTGCGGAACGAAGAGGAGCGGACGAACCTGCTGGCCGCCACGCAGGTCCTGATGGGATTGCGATTTGACAGCGGCAACGACGCTCAGTACTTCGGCATCATGGGAGGAGAACGGGTGATGAATGACTCGCCTGTCTTACAACGATTGCTTACTGCCGCCGAGATCCGGGGAGAAGCGCGGGGAGAAGTGCGGGGAGAAGCGCGGGGAGAAGTGCGGGGTTTGCTTGCCGTGCTCCGGGGACGTTTCGGCAGCGTCCCCGAGGACTTGCAGCAGCAGATCCGCGCGATGACCGACGCGGATCAGTTGGACATGCTGCTCGGGGCCGCGGGAGTCGTGCCGGACCTGGGTGCGTTTCGGGCGCAACTTTCTGCCTGAAGCAACAACGTATCGGCCGCTCACGCGGCCCTGGTGTCGGAGTAGAATTGTCGGAGTCGAAGAGGGGACGCATGCATCTTGGACTGGTGACCTACAACTTGGCGAAGGATTGGGACCTGGACACCCTGATCGCCAATTGTGAAGCGACTGGATTTAAGGCTGTGGAGTTGCGTACGACCCACGCCCACGGGGTGGAGCCGGAGTTGGACGCGGCCGGCCGCGCGCGCGTGCGGGAGTGCTTCTCGCGTACCTCCGTACGCCTCCTCAGCCTCGGCTCCGTCTGTGAATTCCACAGCGCGGACCCGGACGTGGTGCGCCGCCATGTGGCGACGTGCGGCGACTTCGCGCGGCTCGCCCACGATGTCGGCGCCAGAGGCGTCAAGGTGCGTCCGAACGGGTTTCCCGAAGGGGTGCCCCAGGAGCAGACGCTGGCCCAGATCGGTCGCGCTCTCCGTGAGTGCGGGGACGTGGCTGCGCCGCTGGGAGTGGAAATCTGGTTGGAAGTGCATGGGAGGGGCACCAGTGAGCCGAGCCACATCCGCACCATCCTCGACCACGCCGACCATCCGGCCGTGAAAGCGTGCTGGAACAGCAATCCCACCGATCGGGACGAGTCCGGCGGCATCGTGGATAATTACTTCCGGCTGGACGGACGCATCGGGAACGTTCACATCAACGAGTTGTATCGCACCGAGTACCCGTACCGGGACCTGTTCTGTTTGCTGCGCCAGTCCGGCTACGAGGGGTACTGTCTGGCGGAGCTGGGCCACCCGTCGTCCGACCCCCTGACGGTGATGCGTTACTACCACGCGCTGTTTCAGGAACTGCAGCGGCCGTGAACCCTGACCCCGGCGGGCGTCGCCTGGAAGCCGCTCAGGCCTATGACGAGGCGATGGCCCGCCGGGCGCAGGGCAATTCGGTGGGGGCGGCTGCACGGTTTGCCGCTGCTCTGCATCTGGCCGAAGAAGTGGGGGACGTTCCCTTCCAGGGGGCAGTACTCGCCGAGTGGGGGCACATGCACCAGGAAGAATACGACGTGCATGCGGCGCGTCGCTGCTACGAAGGGGCATTGGACCGGTTTATGCAGGCGGGAGACCCGCTCCAGGCAGGGCTCACGCTCTTCAAACTCGGGCAGATCGAGCAACTGGCCGGCGCGCTGGACCGCTCCGAGGAGCGGTATCGAAGCGCGCTGGTCTGTCTCACTCCTCTGGCGGCCCCGCGCGCCGAGGGCCTGACCCGCGCCAGTCTCGGGCAGCTCCTCTGGGAACAGGACCGCCCGGACGAGGGCCTGCTGCAACTGGTACAGGGCCTCACCCTGCTGTGTGATGCAGGCGCACCCGAAGCCGACCATGTGCGCGACCACATCCGCTACTGGAGCCGGCGGATTGGGCGGGTGCGCTACCTCGAACTGATCCGCTCCGCCACTTCCGATCCGCACCTGCGGACGATGCTGGAATAGATGAACCCCTCCGAGTCCCTTCCCACCCCGACCGACACGCGCCGCGCCGTCGACCGGGAGCTGCATCGTTGGAGCCGGATCTACGCTGGTGACGGCTACTACTACGGCGACGAGCCGGGTCCGATGGCGCGCCGCGCGGTGCGCTACCACCGCCCCTGGTTCCGGCCGGGCGCCACCGCGCTGGACCTCGGCTGCGGCGAAGGGCAGGACCTCGCCTACCTGGCCGAGTTGGGCTATTCCGCCACGGGGGTCGAGTTTACGGCGGAGGGCGCCGCAAAGGCACGGCGCCTGCTGTCCGCCAGAGGCGTCGCCGGAGCGGTCGTGGAAGAGGACCTCCGCTCCTGGGAGCCCGCCGTTCCCTACGACCTGGTGCTGGCTGTGAACGCACTGCAGTTTCTGGGTGCGGATGCCCCGGCGATTGTGGATCGTCTTGCCCACTGGGTGGCGCCGGGAGGCGTGCTCGGGCTCAGCCTGTTCGCCCGCGAGGAAGGCGAGGCGCCACAGGAACACTCCGTCCGCTTCTTCACGGTTGACGAAGTGCTCGACCGCTTCGCCGGCTGGCAGCGCCTCGAAGCTGCGCACCTGTGGCAGTGGAACGTCTCCAACAATGAGCCGCAGCCGTTCGTGACGCTGATCGCACGAAAGGCGCCCCCGGCCGGTCGGCCGGTTATCAGAGTCCCCCGGCAAACCGTGCGAGGCTGAACGGGTTGGTCGGGTCGAGCACGTGTTCAGCCTCTGGAGGAGGCGCAGTTCCGGGCCGGCTTCAGACTGCGGAGGAGGCACGTCCCGGCCGGGCTCACCCCACCGGTTCGGCGTACCCGCGGCAGCCGTGTATCCACACCGCCATGATCGTCAGTCACGGGAATTTCTCTCAAGACACTGAGACGCGGCTGAGAGGGTGGTGTGTTTTACTGATTGTCAGCAGCCCAGCCCGACTGCGGCTGCCGATGGCGGCTCCCCTCCGACCTGCCCCGATTGGGTCCTCGGGTGGAGTGATCGCCGGGGGAGGCAATCCATGTGCGGTAGTCCGGATGGGCATCCGAAACTCACGAGCGCTTGCGTGCAGGGCCCGGACCCACTCGCGCTGACCCTCTACGGGTGGGTCCGGCAGCACGCCCTGATGCGCCGCGTCCCCGTTCAGGACCGTGATGCGGTGGCTGCAGACTTCCTCGGGTTGCTGCTCCGGGAGCAGGGTTCCCATCTCCCCTGGCTCCCGCCCCCGCAGCTCGAGGCATATCTTACGGGTGCGTTGCGCCGGTTCATCCTGACGGAACTGTTCGGGCGGGCACGGTTGGAGCTTGTCGGTACGGAGGTGGAGGGCATCCCTGAGTGTATGGGCGCCTCCGGGGGGGGCGGAAATGACCCACTGGATCACCTGCTGGATGAGAGCGAACGGCAATGGTTCTGGCAACAGATTGAGGGGATATTGGGATTCGCGAACTGTAGAATCCTGTGGCACCACTACGTAGAGGGATGGAGCACCGCGGAGATTGTCCTCGCGCTTGACCGGACTGAGCCAACAGTACGTCAGCGGATGTCGCGAAGTCGAAGGTTGTTGTCCCGGAACTGGGATTCAAAAAATCAGCGCTTCGAGTGTCACAATTCCGAGGCGATGCCTGATTCCTGTTGATGAAGCACAGACCGGTGCAACGCCCCGAGGCGAGACCCAGAGCACCTGGTCTTTTGCGATCAGAAGGGACACAAGACGTGATGAAACGGATTCTGCGGACCACGATCATCGCTGTGATCGGTATTTGGGCCTGGCTTGGGAGCATGCCCAGTGCGACTGCTGGTGCGCTCACGGTCACCTATACGGACAACCGGTATGACGTCAATCGAGATCATACACACTCGGATGCGCATGTGGTCGTGACTCAGGGGGCAAGCAGTACATCCCTGCTCTATCTCTGGAACGGAACTGTGGAGGAATACATCGATCTTGAGGTCCTGCCTGAAGGCGAAGATCCCCCCGGCATCCATTCGGATGCGTTCAATTCGCAGTACCTGACGGGAACCACTGACAATACCACTGGGACCCAATGGTACAAGGTACACTTCAACCCCGGCGCGGGGGCGCCCAACGAGTCGATCATAACAGACAGCAGCCACCTGATCCTCGCGTGCCAGTATTACGCGGAGGAAAACTGAGTCTGGTGAAGCCCGGGACGGTTCGATGGCGCTGGACCACACCGTCTCCAGTATGCAGCCCTCAGCGGAGGCCTCACGCTGATGAGGTCTCCGCCCTTTCAAGAAAGGAACTGGAGCCGTGAACGCGACGAAGTCCGTACGTTTCTCCCCCCTCGGTGCGGTGTGCATGGGGATCGTCTTCGTGTTGTGCCAGCATTTGCCGGGAGGCGCCGCACCTGCGAAATCCCGGTCGCCCGTATTTGAGGCCGACGGGTTGCTGCTCGTACAGGCGGAGCGGCGCCTGGAGGAATTGCTCGGTTACACGATCGAACTGCGAGTTCAGCCTGACGATGCGGCGCGTCGCGCCAGACCCACCCTCAAGTTGACGGTCGGCGACCCACAGGATCTCTTGAATGTGGTGACCTCTGCCTACGGAGTGCGCTGGCTGTGGCTGACGACCACCGATCCGATCCGCATCGCCTTCATCAGCAAGCGGGACTACCTGGGAACTCCGGTGGGACTGCGCCAGGCGCTTACCGATGCCCTCCCGGCGGAGTATCGAGATACGCTCGTGGGGCTTCCCGCAGCGCGCAACCAGGGGATGGAGGGTCGCCTGGCTCGCTTCTCGCCGGAGCAGCTCGACACCTTGCGGCAACTGGCCGGAAACGAATGGGCTCCGCTGACCAATCTGCCTCCGGACTTTGGGGAACCGCTACTCAAATTCCTTCACGGGCATAGCATATTTATGCTCGGAAGAGCGTGCGATACGTTTGCCCAGAGCATGGCGGAGAATCAAGGAGCCTCCTTCCGGTACGGCTCCCTCAACGGCAGCAGCCCCCGCCAGTTCTCGTTCCGAAAGGGCAGAACATTCATCGGGGTCAGCCCTGGGATCTGAGGACCGGTTGTGTCTGTTCAAGTCCGACGCCTACCGTGCGGCCTCGCCGCCGCCGCACTCGTCATTTTCGGGGTCTGCGCATCCCATCCTGCGCAGGCCCCGGTGCCCGTAATCGTGCGTACGGTTGATCTGGGAGGACCCGCGGCTGTTGCCGGCCTTCGCGTGGGGGACACGATCGTGGCGGTGGATGGGGCCCCGATCGGGTCTGCCCGAGATCTTGTTCCGCGGTTGGCGGCGGTAACCCCGGGCGCCTCGCTACGTCTGGTGGTGCTCCGAAACGGAGAAGAACGGGGTCTTCAGTTGACCCCAGCCGCTTCGTGGGTTCCAGTCCGACCCACTCCGGCTCCGGTGCGTGCGTCTCAAGCGCCGGGCCCCGCCCCGCCGTCTGTGCAGCGGCGGGGATTGCGGGACCACCTCGAATTCCAGGGCGGCACTCAGACGTCCGTATTTCTGTGGCCGTTGTCGCGGGAGAAGGTCACGGTTGCGAGTGCCGAGGTCAGGTCCTTCCCGGTGCGTGCTCCCGACTCCGCGCTCCAGGCCTGGTCCGGCTGGTTTCCGGCCGGAGGGACGATTGACCCGGGGGGAGGCACCCATCTCACGCTGACGTCCCCGTTTCGCAGTGTGTGGTACGCGAGCTCCGACTCGGGGCTCCGGTGGGCGCGCGGCGTCGTGGCCTTCGAACAACTGCCGGACCCGCAGAGTCCGGCGGCGCTCCGCCTGGAAGTGGGCGAGGCGTCGAGCGTGGTCATCAGGCCAATCACCCGATGGTGGGCGTGGGGCCTCACGTTTTGGGACCCGGATCTGGAAGTCGCCCTGGGGAAAGCAACCACCTGGCACCGGGAGCGGTACTGGGGCTTTCGGTTCGTGGGAGGTCAAACCGGCCCACCGCTTCCACGGGGAGATGAGGCAACGCCGGCAAAGCTCCCGGGCGCCTGGGTGCTGTCAGCCAGGTCCGGCTTTTCGGGAGTGGCCGCAGGTCTGCGCGCCGGGGACCGAATCACTCAGGCGGATGGTCGTGCCATTCACAACCCGTGGGACCTGTGCCGTCTGCTGGCAGATGGCTTTCCGGGTCAGGAAACGCGGGTGGTCGTGTGGCGTGGAGATGTGCAGCGAGAGGTACTCGTGCGCGTGCGGGGGACGGAGTTCGGCGATATTCCACTCGAGTACCTGGAGAAGGCCCGGAAGCCTGTCCCGCCCCGCGAGACCACGCAGGGCGCTGCGCGTGTCCTCACAGTATCTGGACCGGTGAGGCTCGGCTTTGCTCTGCACGACAGACAACCGGAGATTCTTTGCGCGGCAGACCGGATTCGGCTTGCGACTGTGGAAGCTCACCCCATTGATGGGGAAATCCGAGGATACGAGCTTCGAGGTTCCGTACGGGTTCAAGTAGGCTCGCAACTTGTGGCGGAGAACCCGGCAATCGTGACGCTGCAGTGGTTCGTCAAGGGGCGCTCCCTATGGATTTCGGTGCAGGATCCCCCCGTGGAGCGTGGTCGGATGGGAAAGCCTGCCGACAAGCCCCGGTAGAGCCAGGCCCACCGCCGGCCGAGCTTGCCGGGATCATACCGGATGCGGCAGGTACGCGGCGATGGCTGCGCGCTCATCACAGTCCGCCCACGAACCTCCCGGGGCTGAACAGGTTGGTCGGGTCGAGCACCTGCTTCAGCCCCCGGAGGAGGCGCAGCTCCGGGCCGGGCTCCCCCCACGGGTCCACTGCGCCCCAGAGCGGGGCCGGGAGACGCGGAAAGAGGCACGTAGCCCCGTGCTGTTGGGCCAGATCGCGCAGTTCCCGCACGAGCGCACCGACAGTCTCCCCCTCCCCGCCCACAAATACCTGTCCGGTTGCGGCGTGGCACGCAATCCGCGGGGGCAGCCCGTGCCGGCGGCTGATGTCGGCCGCCCGCGCCGCCACTTCCGCAGTGCGACTGCTGGTGGTGCCCAGGCGCGCTGTGAAGGCATGGGAGTAGGGGAATTCGCGGGCGGCGGCCAGGAGCGCGGCGCCTCGCTCCGGACTCAGCGGGGCGCCGGCGCCGTCTGCCTTGCGGGCCAGCGCCAGGAACTGCTCCTGCTGCCATTCCACGGCCTCCTGGACGTGCAGGAACTGCACCAGTACGATCCAGTCGTGGTCCGCGTCCCCTTCACCCCCGGCATCTTCCACCACCTGTCGGTGGAGCAACTCGAGCGCGGCGGGCTGCACATCGGAGTCGAGGGTGGAGGCAAGCAGCGCTTCGACGGCTTGGGGCGACGGCAAATGCACCAGGACGTAGCCCTGAGCTGCGGGTTTCGGCATCACCTTGAACGTCAGTTCCGTGAGCAGGCCCAGCGTGCCGAACGAGCCGGTATAGAGCTTGGGCAGGTCATAGCCTGCGACGTTCTTCACCACCTGCCCGCCGCCGCGCACTTCTTTCCCATCGCCACCCACAACCCGGCAGCCGATGAGCCAGTCCCGAGGGGTTCCGTAGGCGGCCCGCCACGGCCCGGACGCGGCGGTGGCCACCACTCCGCCCAGCGTGGTGCGCTCTGCTCCCGGCGGATCCAGCGGTAGAAACTGCCCGCGGGTTGCCAGCAGTGCCTGGAGGGCCGAGAGAGGGACGCCCGGTTCCACGGTGACCGTCATGTCATCCGGCTGGTAGTCCACCACCCGGTTCAGGCGCTCGGTGGAGAGCACCAGGTCGAGGCGCTGCGGGGGAAACCCGAAGTCGAGCTGCGACCCTGTGCCCCGCGTCACCATGCCCCAGCCTGCCTCCCGCGCCCGCACCACCCACTCGGCGGCTTCCGCGCGATCGGTGGGTACGGCCACCTGGGCCGGCGCCACCCCGTTCACTGCACACGCTGCCGGTGCCGGCCCGCCGGTGCGGTCGCTCACGCTCGCCTCGCTCTCCATGTCTGCTGTCGTCCCCCCACCTCTTCTTCACCCGGCCGAGGGGCCGGACGACGATGGATTCGATGGCGCCAGGCGTGCCAGCAGCGCCTCCAGTTCCGCCGCGCGCGCTTCTGCGGCTTGCCGCTGTTCGGCTTCTGCTGCCGCGCGTTCTTCTGCGGCTTGCCGCTGTTCGGCTTCTACTGCCGCACGTTCCTCCGCGGCTTGCCGCTGTTCGGCTTCCGCCGCAGCGCGTTCCTCCGCGGCTTGCCGCTGTTCGGCTTCCGCCGCAGCGCGCTCCTCTGCCGCTCGCCGCTGCTCCGCTTCTGTGGCCAGCCGAGCTTCCACCGCCTCCCGTTGCTCCGTTTCCGTTGCGGCGCGGAGGTCAGCCGCCCGCCGCGCGTTCCCCTCCTCCGCCATCTCGATCTCCCGCTGGGCGGTCAGGGCGCGCTGTTCTTCCAACTCGGCTTCCACCAGCAGCAACCGACCCATTTGCTCCGGGGGCGGTAACCACAGCTTTCCGTTCTGATCCTGAAACAGCAGGTCTCCGGCCGGGTCCATCCGGAAATACAACTTCGTCTCTTCGCTCCAGACCCACCCTTCCGTATCCGCTCTCACCGGCTGGTATTGCCCGCGCTGCAGCCGCCAGAGCTCCAACCGCCCGCGCTCGGGATCGTGCTCCAGATACTCCCGCACCCGCAGCCGTTGATAGAGCGCCTTCTTCTCGTCCAGGTGAGCCCGCGTGTTCCGCCGCGAACAGATCTCGACGATGCACCCAATGGGAGGGTCGCGCCAGGCCAGATAGCTCTCCGGTTCTCCAGCCACCGGCCGTCCCATCGTCACCATCAGGTCCGGCACCACGTACTTCTGGGATCCCCTGTCCGGGAAGAGGGTCATCTCGGTAATCACGAACAAGTCCGGGCACTGGCACTCGATGGCGACCACGGCCGCCACTTTGTTGGTAGAGTGCTGGATCCGCTCGGCCATGTTTTCTTCTTCGTGACAGGGATACCACTCGCGATCGTCGGGAGTGGCCCAGTCGGGCGGGAGGGGCGGCGGACCCGGATCGCTATACATCTCGCCGGGATACCACTCCCGGTCCTCGGGCGTGGCCCACGCGGGCACCCGTGGGTCCGGATGGGGAGTCAGCAGGTCCCCGAAACGTTCGTCGCGGAGCCGGTCCCCCGGCCGCTCCCCGATCCACTCCGCCGGACGCAGTTCGAGTTTCATCACTTGCCTCCCTGCCCCTGAACGATGATGGGCATCCGACATTCGACCGCTGCGTCCGGCGAATCGCTAGAGCGCTACTGACTTGCGGCGCGCCATCGTGGTTTCCAGGCAACCTTTGCTGGAAGGGAACATCTTGCCGGGATTGCAGAGGTCACGGGGATTGAAGACCGATTTGACCTGCGCCATCGCTTCGAGGTCTTTTTCGGTGAACTGGCACGTTACGAAACTGCTCTTCTCGATCCCGATGCCGTGCTCGCCCGTGATGCTGCCTCCGTGCGCCACGCACAGCTTCAGGATCTCCTCGCTGGCGCTCACGACGGCGCGAATCTGCGCGGGGTCCTTCTCGTCGAAGAGCAGGAGCGGGTGGAGATTGCCGTCCCCCGCGTGGAACACGTTCGCCACACGCAGGCCGTACTTGTTGACGATCGCGTCCATCTCCTTGAGCACGACCGGGAGCTTCGTGCGTGGGATCACTCCGTCCTGGGTGATATTGCTGGGAGCCAGCCGGCCCACAGCGCCGAAGGCCCGTTTTCGCGCCTTCCAGAGCTGATCTCGCTCCGCGTTGTTGGCGGCTGTCCGGATCTCGCGGGCACGGTGGGTGCGGCAGATCGCCTGCACCTGCTCCGCCTGCTCTTCCAGGCCGGCGCGCAAGCCGTCCAGTTCGATGATCAGACAGGCGCCGGCGTCGGTCGGGAATCCGAAGTGGAACGCCTCTTCCACGGCCTGGATGATGAGCGCGTCCATCATTTCCAGGGCGGCGGGCACGATGCCTGCGGCGATGATGCCGGAGACCGTGTTGGTGGCATCCTCCACCGTCTCGAACACCCCGAGCATCGTCTTCACGGTCTGCGGGAGGCGCACCAGCCGGGCGGTTACCTCGGTCACAATCCCGAATGTGCCCTCGTGCCCCACGATGATGCCCACGAGGTCGTACCCGGTGCGGTCCTCTTCCTTGCCCCCAAGACGGAGCACCTCCCCATCGGGCAGCACCAGGGTGAGGCCCAGGACGTGGTTGACAGTGACGCCGTACTTCAGGGTGTGGGGGCCGCCGGAAGTCTCGGCTACGTTGCCGCCGATGGTGCAGGCCATCTGGCTGCTGGGATCCGGTGCGTACTGGTAGCCCTGCGCCTGCACGGCGCGGGTGAGGGAGATATTCACGGCCCCCGCCTGCGCGGTGATGCGGCGATTCCGGAGATCCACGTCCAGAATGCGCTTCATCCGGGTCATCGCGATGATCACGCCTCCCTCCAGCGCCAGAGCACCACCGGAGAGCCCGGTGCCCGCGCCCCGGCCGACGAACGGGACCCCCGCCTTCGCGCAGAGCTTCACCACTTCGGCGACTTCGTCCGTGTTTGCTGGGAGGACCACCGCATCCGGGGAGCGTTTTTGGATCACGAAGGCGTCGCAGTCGTAGGCGAACGTCTCGTCGTGCCCGGAAAGAACGTGCTCGGTGCCGCAGATTCGGCGCAGTTCTTTCACAAACTGTGCATCCACGGGCGGGCGTTCGGGAGCTTCGTGAGTGTGCATGGGCTGGATCAGGGAACGGGCAGCGGCTCTGCGGTAGACCTGGTGGCCGGCTCCGGCGCGCTGTGTGGCGTGCGGTCAAAATGTAAGTAGCCGGTCAGCAGCAGCACTCCCATCAGGAGCAGTGCCTGGGCATGCCCGGCGGACGCGTAGGTCTTGTGCAGCGCGTCGAAGGCGTCCATTTGCCCGCTGTCCCGGACGGACAGCATTTGCGGGTAGAGCACCAGAGCCTGCCAGGCCGTCACTGCCCACGCCGCCGCGGTCAGCCCGGCGCGCACCCGGAGGCGGATCGGACAGAGCCCGGCGAGGTATCCGTACCCCAGGCCGGCGGCCGCTGCGATGAGCCCGGCTGCCATCGCCAGCCCGTTGTACCGGCGGAACGCCTCACCCATCGCCGCGCCCGCAAAGTTGTACAACGGCATTCCCCAGTGCGTATCTCCGGCCTGTTTCGCCGCCCCGAAAACCGCCGGCGCGGCGAGTGCCCCCAGCGCGAGCATTCCCCCCAGCCAGAGCGCGATGGCAAGCTGGTGAAGCGTGGACAGGAGGGCAACGGCGAGAGAACGCATGGCAGCAATATTATACTCCAGACACTTCGCCGTGCGGGTCTGATCGCACCGCAGCGGTATCCTCGACCGGAGGGGTATCAACGGTCACGGGTCGGACGGGGCCCTGCGGATTGGATGTACGGGTGCGTGCGGCGGAGCCGGCAAGATGCCGGCGTTCCCGGGGGAAGAAAGAGTGGAGAGGAGAGAGCGCGGCGACTACTCGTTTCTCAGTTCTCTCTACTCACTCCTCGTTGGGCCGGCAAGATGCCGGCGTTCGCGGGGGGGAAGAATGGAGAGGAGTGAGAAACGAGCGCGGCGACTATTCGTTTCTTTCTACGCTCTACTCATCAGAAGAGCTGTGCAACCGGGGTGCCGTTGTTGATGACCAGTGGACGGCCCTCAAAGTCGTGGAGTTCGGCCCGCGGCGAGATGCCGAGAGCGCTGTAGACTGTGGCGGCGATGTCGTTGGGATAGTAGCCTTCGCCGTCCGGGTGGCCCGCCAGTTCGTCCGATTTGCCGACGACCGTCCCGCCGCGCACGCCCCCGCCCGCCAGGGCCATGCTCCAGCACCATTGCCAGTGGTTGCGCCCACCGGGGTTCGCCGCGTTTGCCGCTGCCCCCGTCACCGAGCGGCCCAGAATCGGGTTGCGCCCCATCTCCGAGACGGCGAGCACCAGCGTCTCTTGCAGCAGTCCCCGGTCGTGCAGGTCCTGGAGCAGCGTGCTGAACGCCTGATCCCACGGCGGCACCTGGCGCCCGATGTACTCGTCCTCATCGTTGTGCCAGTCCCAACTGTTCATCGGGCCCATGTTTGCCTGCACGAAACGCACCCCGGACTCGATGAGGCGGCGGGAGAGGATGAGGGTCTGGCCGTAGAGGTGCCGCCCGTAGCGGTCACGCAGGGCGGCGGGCTCGCGTGAAAGATCGAAGGCATCCCTGGTGCGGCTGGATGTGGTGATCTCAAAGGCGCGCTGGTTCACGGCGTCCAGCTTGTTCACCTGCGGATCGCGTTCCAGGTCCCGCCGGGCGGTATCCACCTGGGCCAGCAGGCGCTTGCGGTGGTCGAGCCGATCCAGGGTGTAGCCGGGGAGTGGCATCAGGTCGGGCACGCGGAACCCGGCGTCATTGGGATCGCCGCTGATGAGCCAGGGATCGTGCTTGCCGCCCAGCATCCCGGCCGTCTCGCCCGAGAAGGGGACGCCCCGGTGCGTCATCCGGATCGGCAGGTGGATGGAGGTGGGCAGCCCCGAGTCCACAGGGCGCAGTGCCGCGATCACCGAGCCGAGCGAGGGCCAGTCCTTCCGGCTGTCGTGGATCGTCGCGCCGGGGATGCGCGTCCGCAGCCCCGCCAGCATCTTCTGATGCCCGATCTCGTGGTTGTCGTCCTCCGCTCCGAGGGTCACCGAGCGGATCAGCGCGACGTGGTGCATCTGCCGCGCCACCTTCGGCAGGATATGCCCGATCTCCACGCCCGGAGCCGAGGTGGCAATCGGCTTCGCCGTGCCCCGCGCCTGGGTGGGCGAGTCCGGTTTGGTATCCCACATTTGCATCTGCGACGGCCCGCCCGGAATCCAGACGACGAGCACATGTTTGGCCCGCCCCGCAATCGCCGGGATGACTCCGACGTCAGCCGCCCCGACCCGGGGGCGCAGCACGTCGGACAGGGTCAGTCCGAGCGCCGCGGAAAAGCCCACCTGGAGCACTTCGCGGCGGCAGAAGCCGGCAGGATGGTTGTGAGCGGTGTGTTGGGAGCGGTGCATGGTTTTCGGGTGCTACTTGCGAGACAGTGTGTTAGAGCGCGCGACCGCCGCTGAGTTTCGGGAGTTCCCGTCACAGGCGCAGTGTCGAATGCACGGACATTGCGCCTCTTCGGCCGTCGTCTTCCGCATTCGGCCGCCGTACCGGCTACCGAATCCTACTCGAACCGGAACGCGTACACGTCCGCGTCGCGGAGCGCCACCCGGACGCGTACCGGCGTGCCCGCCACCTTGCCCACGTCGCCGCCGCCCTTCCAGGTAATCTCGCGGGCGATGAAGTCGCCGAAGTGTTCCGGGCAGTCATCCAGGGCAAAACCGGGGAGGGCCTTCCCCTGTACGTCCTGGAGTTCGACCCGGACGCTGCCGACAGCAGAGGTAGCGAAGTTCAGCCGCAGGCGCCTACCGGTGAAAATGAGCGGTTTTGTGAAGAGTTCGCCGCCATCCTGGGGGGCCTGCGCCGAGACGAACCCGTCCAGACGCATGGTGTAGCGGCGCATGCGGGCCGAGCCGGGCACCCATCCCCCTTCGCTCGCATAGAGCGATATCTCCCGGTCCGTGTCCGCCGGCAGGAACGGAAGCAGCGTGCCCGGGCCCTCCTCGGCCCGCGTCTCCACCAGACCCCAGTTCTGATACTGGCCGCCGTAGAGCCAGCGCCCCTCCCGCACCGGCCCGGGCCGGAGGAACGCCTCTCCCCACACCTGGAACGTGCGTCCGTCCCGGCCCGCCATGAACCCGCCGTCGGTGTAGTCGTTCCCAAAGCGCGGGTGGGCCCGGCCGATCTTCTCGTTCAGCGGGGTGAGGAGCCCGCGGTTCGTCACATAGCGGGTCGGGAAGCCGAGGAAGAGGTGCGGCGCCCGGTAGTAAGGCAGGACCTGGTTGGTGTAAAGCTGCGTCTTGCGGCCGGTGGGGTACTCCAGCCACTCCGACTTCGACCAGTGCAGAAAGTCTTTCGAGGTGGAAGTCTTGATGTCGCGGCCGTTGGGGTACTCGCGAAAGTCGCGGAAGTAGGCGCGGTACTCGCGCCGTTCCGCGTCCCAGAACACCACGTTCTGCGAGTCGAAGTACCCCTCGGTGAGGATCGGCGTTTCCTGGAGCAGGGACCAGTGGATCGCATCCGCTGACTGGAACGCATAGAGGCCGTCCCCCTCTTGTGCGCCGCGCACACCGCCGACGGCCTTGTAGCGCGCGGTCGGCGGGCAGGCGGGGTTCAGGTCTTTGAACGGGGTGAAGTTGTGGGTGCCGAAGCGATCTCGGAGGATGTTGTTCCTCCGGGAGCCCTGAAACTCCACGAGCCCCAGTTCCGGCCGGGTCCAGCGAATGCCGTCGCGGCTCTCGGCGTAGCAAATCACCTCCGCTGTCGGATAACGGAGCTTGTCGTCCACGACCTCCATCTGCTGACCCCGGTAGTACATGCGGTAGAGGTCGCCGTCCTGGAAGACGGTGTGGTAGCCGCTGCCTGCGCCTTCCCACGGTGCGTCGTGCGTGATGGCGATCTCCCGCGGCGTGGGACGGTTCAGGCGCAGCACCGCCTTGCCCCCGAGGCGATCCACGAGATGCGTGTCGAACAGCGGTTCGAGGCGAGAACCGATGGAGATGGGGCTCTCCTGGGCGGCGGGCACGGCGGCGGCAAGCGTCATGGCAAAGACCAGTGCGAGAGCAGGGCGGCAGAGAGAGTGACGGCGGAACCGATCATTGTAGGCGCGGAGTAACCGGAGCCCGGCGAGACGCCGGCGTTCCCGGGAGTGACCGGAGGCCGGCGGGACGCCGGAGTTCCCAGGAGTGTGCCCGGGGTGCCACTCGTTTCTCCCTTCTCTGCACTCTTTCCCTGGCGTGGAGGTGGAGGCGGGCGGAGCGCCGGGGTTCCCGGGGGAGGCGCAGGCCGTGCGTCCCAACGCGCGGTGTGCAGCATGCCGGTGCGGAGGGCGTGTCGAGGTCGGAGGGGTGAAATGCATCGTGGGGTGTCTGACGGGGTGTGCGAACGGGCCTGTCGAGTGGGATGCCGATTGGGACCGTGAGTTTCGCCGGGAACGACCACGTTCGTCCTCGAGATCCGGACCCTGGCGCCGACGCCGTAAGGAAGCACCGAGGAGACTGAACCGGCAAGCGCCGAGGCTCACTGCTCCCTCCGGTCTGCGTCCGACCGGAAGGAGCAGTGCATGCGCTTCACATTCGGGCTGCGAGTGGCGCCCGTGGCTGCAGTCGGTCCGGCAGGCCTGGCCCAGGCGCAGATCTTCGTGACGCACGAACCCGACGGCACCGATCCCCTGCGCGTCAATGACCAGCGGGTGCGAGTCACTGCGTGCAACCGTCCGTGCGTTTGCCCGGCCCGCGCAGTGTGGGGTGGTGGAAAGTCGGCGGTGCGTGCAGGTACTCGGTGCTGATATCGTCCAGGATCTGGTCCGCGCAGTGTGGGGTGGTGGAAAGTCGGCGGTGCGTGGGCGGCCCCGACGCGCCGGCCCGCACGTACCGGTGCCATTGCATCGGGAGTCTGGGTCCCACGCCAGGCCAGCGGGTACTCTTCGTGCATGCGGTCCGACGACACTGGGGGATCGAGAACCAGGTGTACTGGGTGTCGGACCTGGCATTCCGCGAAAACGAATGCCAGATTGGCAGGGACACGGCCCGGACAATCCGGCGACCCCGCGGCGCCTGGCGCTCAACCTCCTGCGTCAGAAAAGGACCTCCGGCGTGGGCGTGGAAAATGGGCGTCTCGGAGCAGGCTGGGACCTTTCCTGTCTGGAGAAAACCCGCAATGATTCGATGTGTCCGTCCTGGTGGTTGAACTGAGGGGATGCGTGCAGACCGACAACCTCTGATACCATGGTTGACCACAGCCGGGGCTTCCCGGCCTCAGCGCACGGAGATTCACTCCGCAGCCCACGTCGTCGTTCGGATCGGAACAAGGAGTATCCCAACTCTCGGGGGTAAGACATGCCGGTCGCATTCTGGGTGGTCGTGTGCTGCTTCGCGGGCGCGTTAGTTGGGGCAGTCGTGGGGATCGGGGCAGCCACTGGGATCGTATTCGCCGTGCTGGCCTATGCCTGCCGTTCGCGTCGAAGTGACCAGAGCGTCGGCGATGCCTTCCTTGCCCTCCTTGGCCCCTTGTGGGTAGTCCCCATTCCGGGGCTGGCGGGTGCGGTGGTGGGAGGCGTGTGGGCCGCAGTGTGGGCATTTGGGAATCCCGAGGCACGGTTCGCGCCCTGGGTCGGACCGCTCCTCGTTGCTCTGGGAAGTCTCGGTTTGGCACCGGCTGTGTGGATGGCCACGGGGATCCTGAAGGAACGACGCTGCGCCGAACACTACGCCGGGTCGCCCTCCGACCCGACCCGGTGGTGCGCTCCGCAGACGACCCACCCGTGGGCAGGTCATGTGCTCTGGCTGGCTCCCCTGGGGCTGATCCTCTACGGAGTAGGCCGAGCGGGCTTGGGGGCGCTGTGGCCCCTCCCTGTCGTCGCTCTCGTACTCCTCGGAGTTCTCGCCCTGGTGAAGGTGGCCACAGGAACGTTCGTGCAGGCACGAGAAGTAGGACGCGAACACCTGGCGGATGGCAGCGATCTGGTGCTCCTTAATGTTCGCTTCCTGCGCGTACCGGACGAGGAGCGGAAGCAGCGGATGGGCTTCACTCCGGTTTGGGGGACGCCGGAAGGAGAACTCCTCCTCGCCGTTCGCCACGAACCCGCCTGCACGCCCACCTGTTCCAGCCACAGGGCCGCCGTCCTTCGCAGTGCTTCCGGCGAAGCCGCCGACTACCGGTGTGAGTTCGCCCGGCCGGCGGTGGATGATCTGGGTCGTGACACGGTCGAATACAACTTTCCGGAGTTCCCCCGCGAGTCTCCCCTCCTTGTCTGCGTCATTGAGGGAGGGGAAAGGGAGCCGGCGCGCACGGCGATGTTCCGCTTCCCCAACCCGGACCCCGCTGCCCGCGCGGCCGGAAAGCGCCAGGGCGTGTTGGTACGCGGCCGGTGGGTGTGGTCGCGGTGAACCGTCGGAACCAGAAGCGGCAGGTCCGAAGACCGGGGAGCGGGGGCCCCGGAGGCAATGGGGACGGTCTCGGACGTGGGCGGGGTGAATGCACTGCTGCTGCGCGGCCCGCCCCTCTCTGCCGTGACCGACACCGCCTGGACACATCCGGGGTGTGGACGAACCTGAAACCCGCCCCCGGTGAGAGCCCGCGGAGCATCTGGTCAGCTCCCACGGACTGGGGTGGGTGCAGCCTGGGGCTGAGCTGCTGCTGTGTTCAGCTCGGCGTCCCGCGCTCGCACTCACAGCGGAGGCCGGCGGGACGCCGGCGTTCCCGGGGACACCCCCTTCGATTCAGGAGGTGGCGGGAGCCGCCGGTGGGGCCTCGCGAAGCGCATGCGCCTTCTCAATCGCGCGTGCGAGCAGTGGCGCATGAACGCCTCGGCAGCCTCAATGGCGATCTCGGCATCCTGGGAGCGGGCCCGCTTCAGCCCGAAGGTCGAAGACGTCAACCAGCCGACCGCATCCCCCTGTGGCGCCCACCGTGCTTCCTGCAGTTTCACCGAACCCGCTTCGACGGCAAACGTGAACATGCGATCCCGGTCGGTATCGAAGACAGGCTCCATTGCGGCCAGCACCAGCGGCGCGTGCGTCGTCGCCAGGATTTGCAGGCGCAGGTTCGGCTCCAGTCCTTCGGCGACCCGCAGAAGCGCCGGGAGCAGAACCCGCTGCCACTGGGGGTGCAGGTGGGCCTCTACCTCGTCAAACAGCAAGTAGAGGCGGTCGGCGGGGGCCAGTCCCAACAACCGTGCTGCCTGAATGTGTTCGAACCAGGTCCAGACCAGCAGGTAGGCGAGAGCGAGGATGCGCTTCATTCCCGCGGACAGATGCACGACCGGAACCCGACCGTACGGCAACTGCAGTGTGGGCACATCGCGCACGTCCCGCGCCGACACGCGCATCGGGGGGCCAGGAATCAGTGGGTCCTCCGGATGCGGCGAAAGCACGGAGAGGACCCGCTCCAGCACCGGAAACGGCGCCGGAAGCTGTGGATGGGGAAGATACTGCCAGTTCACCCAGTCGCGAATCAACCCGTTGCACAGCACCTCGCCCCCATCGGCGAGGCCGTCCCAGACCTCCGCCGGTGCGAACTGGAAGGCGCGGGTCGGACCGCCGACGCGCAATTGGCCAGGGATGGGCCACGGTATTTCGGGGCGCAGCTTTGCCCGGGCCGAGTCCCAGACGGTAAATCCTCCATCCACCCGTGCATACAGGGCCAGTGCGTGTTCCGGGAGGGCACTGGGAGTCTCCCCCCAATGCGAGTGTGCCCGGTCGAAACGGGCGGTGTGCCGGACGGCCCCTGTCGAATCGCCGGCGGCTATTTCCGCCTGGATCGTGGGCGGCTGCGTCCCGTTTCCTCCAGGCAGGACCGGGTACCCTGCCCAGTTCCCGGTGAGCACCCACCACGCCGCGTCCAGGAGAAACGTTTTTCCCAGCCCGTTATCACCGGTAAAGAGGTTTACTCGCTCGCCGAGTTCCACTGCGAACACCGGAGCCGGACCCACATGATGCAGGCTCAGAGACCGGAGCCACGCGGGTTCCGCGAAGCGTCGTTGCCGGACCGCGAGCGGTTCCCTCCTGTCTCCCCCGGCCACCTCAGCGGGATAGAACTCCTGTTGGGCGGCGGGAGCGAGAGATTGCCACAGTGCTTCCGACACCCACAGCGTTCCCCACAGGGCGATGCTGCAGATCTGCCGGGCTTCCCCCACCACTCCGTCCCGGTATCCGGTGTCTGCTGACCCTGCCGGTGCGTGGTCGGGCGTCCCGATAGCTGCTCCCAGGCGTAATCGCCACTGACGTGCCTCGCTGCGTTCCCGGCCAAAGTCCGCCAGGGCTGCAAAGAGCGCGCCGGCACAGCTCACAACACTCTCAGCGCGGTCGAACCGGAGGAACACGCGCTCTTCCGTGTCCTCCAGCAGTGTACCCTGTACCGGAGTTCCCGTCGCTTCCAGCCCCCGCACAACGAGTTCGAATAGCACCGCTGCGGGCCCGGTGGAACCGCCGGAACTGCCGGTCTCCGGTTCTCCCTTGGATGAGCGTCCGAAGGTCACGAGTTCCACACAGAGCACTGCTTGTTGTGTCACCACAGCTTGCCCTCCAGGTATCCAGATGCTCACCGCGTGCTACTCCGATGTGGCCGCGGTGACTCTGCGAGCCGAGCAGGTCAGCGAACGGTCAGCATCGGCCGCTGTACGGTCACGCTTCAAATCGGATGACGAACCCGGCAGGCGGCTCGCCCACCTCATCCACCAGCGCCCTCAGGCAGCGGAGAAAACCCCATGCGCTCCGGTGGGATACTGCTGGCGATCCCTGAGCGGATAGACGGCAGAAGCATTCAGTGTGCCTCAGAGCGAAACTACCCGCAGGTGCGACTCAAGTGCCCAGGGCCGCCACAAACCGGGCAAACGGGAGCACCCGGGTCCGTGCCCGCGGAGTTCCCCGCAGCCACTCCCCCACCCGCACCAGGTTCAGTCCCGCCCCGATCAGCAAGTGCTGCAGCCGCGCCTTCGCCTCCCCCACATATCGGCACCGCCGCAGCCCGCTCCGCCGCACTCCTTGCGACAGCGCCCCTTCTACCCCGGACCGGGCCGCGTACTCCGCGGCAAACTCCGGGGTCTTCTGC
>SYMT01000189.1 GCA_005805375.1 Actinomycetota bacterium | reverse complement strand
TGCGCGACTCCACATCGGCCAGCGATCGCCGGCGGTGCGTGCCCGATGCCGTACCCGAGCCACGCCGGGTGCCCCCTGGGCGTAGCAATGGCCCCCCCCCGCCCACGCAACCCGTTCCCGAGCCACGCCGGGGACTTGCCGCGAGAGACGCGCGCAAGCGGAGTTGCGCGACTCCACATGGGCCAGCGATCACCTGTGGTGCGTGCCCGATACCGTACCCGAGCCACGCCGGGTGCCCCCTGGGCGTAGCAAGGGGCCCCCCCCGCCCACGCACCCCGTTCCCGATCCCCGCGCAGGCGGGACGATGAATTCTGTCTGGTTCCCTTAGTGAGGTAGGATTTGGGATTGGCGGGGCAGCACGCGAAACTCCGCGACCCGGATCTGATCCGCGGCGCATGCCAGAGAGAGACGTTCGGCGTCCGGGGAAACTTCCACGATGAAGGTAGCGGTACCGTTGCGCAGTTGCCCCCCATACACCAACGCGCGGCGACCCTTTTCGTCCCGCGGTTCCAGCAGGCGTGGTACTGCCTCCGGAGCGCCTGCTGAGATAGTGGTCACGGCGATCCGCAGGATGCGGGATCCCGGCGCTCGCCCGCTCCCGAACCCCGCCCCGACGCGCACGCGCCAGGTGCGCGCGCCCACCCGGCCCTGCAGTTCCTGATCCAGCGTCCCCGGCTTGCGGGGGATCGCCAGCCGCCTCAACCGCCAGGTTTCGTCCGGGCGGTACACGCCTCTCGGGCCGCGACCGTAGCGAACCCGGAGATGGAGCACCTCGTCCGGTGCAACGGCGCCCCGGATCATCTTCTCTGCTACTCCGGGGGTCCGGTTCCGCAGCCAGGGGGAATGGCGTTCATACCGGTTCCCGGTCGCGTCGGTCACCTCCATCACGTCTATCCGACCGGCGCCCACCGGCTGTCCCGGTTCTTCCAGGCGATAGCGCAGCCGCAGCTCACTTTCTACCTCCGACCCCGGATAGGAACCTGCCGTCAGGTCCAGCACTCGAAGCCCAACCGCGCCGTCGCGTACCAGCGTGGGGAGTGGCTGCGCCGTCCATACCGGATGGCGGCCGAACAGCGGATTGCGGACCACCACCTCCCCGAAGATCGGCAAGTGGCCCCCTTGTCTTTGTCGTCCCAGCACCTGAAGTCGCAGCGTGCGGGAGCGCCGAGGCGCCGTGGGAAACGTCCACTGTGCCAGCCAGTTGGCGCCGTCCTGCCGATCCAACGGGAGGCTCGACGCTGTCTCCGGCCCCTCGGCGGTGTGGAGGCGCCGCCCTTCAGCATCAGCGAGCCCCACCTGCACCCGATTCCAGCTCCGGCCCACTTCGCGCCGGCTGACGCGAAATTCCAACGTTTGGCCGGCGGAAACCCGAATCGGTTGCCGTATCCGCAAGCCGAGCGCACCCTTCCACGCGTCCGGAACGGCCCGCCTCAGCAGGCGCTCGCCCCAGGACCCGTCCTCGACCAGCGCCGTCTGTCCTCGCACCAGCACCGCCTCCACCCGGAGTTGGCCGCCGTCTACCATCCGGCACGAGGGCCTCGTAGGCTGAGTCATCAGAAAGACCGTGCCTCCTGCCAGCAAGACCGCTGCACCGACGGCGGCGACCCAATTCCAGCAGCGAGCTGCTCGACTCATCACTAGCCTCCTGCGGGGGCCCCTGGCGTACCTGCGTGAGAAGCACGCGGAAACGCACGGTGTGAACAGGGTGCGCTTCCATCGCCAGGTTCAGCGATGCCGTCGTTTCACCCGTTTTCTCCACTCGCCCTACTACTGAGACGGACTTGCTTCTGCACGGGTTACCCCTCCCATCGGGCGATCAGTACGCCGTGCGGAACTCGGCGCTCATCAGGAGGGCGTGACACAGGGCTCCCCACGCACGGTGTGTCGGCGGGCGCGGCGTGCCGGAGGGGGCGGCAGCCGGCACGCCGGATGGCGGCGGTCCGTTGTTGTTGCCGGGCGGGCGCCGCGTCGCGGTCCCAACCGATGGGGAGGGCTGACCCGGTGACGACTGCGCGTTCCGATCCGGGGTCGGACCCGGCTGCACCGCCGCAGTGCCGAAATCATGCACGAACCGCACCGCTCGCTCTCGCTCGGCGCGGGTGGCGCGACGGCCCACGGTGAGCCGGAAAGCCTGGTCCACCCGCTCCCAGTCGCCGCCGGCCGGAGATGCGAGGAGCCGCGCAGCCACCCCCTCGGCCGCCCGGAGCGCCAGTTCACCGTTCAACAGGAAGAGTGCCTGATCCGCCCCGACACGCGACTCCCGCCGGCAGGTCACCAGGCTCGGATCGGCGAAATCGAAGGTGCGCAGCGCCTCGGGGAGTGCCTCCCGCAGGACCGGCAGGTACACAGTCCGCGAGGGTGCGTCGAGCTGCGCCGGCGTGAAGTGGAACTGCTCGTTCAGTTCCGGTTTTCCGGCCGTCGCCACGAGGGACCCACGCAACGGCGTCAGGTCCAGGAGGCCTCCAACCGCCAGCAGGGCATCCCGCAGCGGCTCCGCCTCCAGCCGCCGGGGAGACATCCGCCAGAGCAGCCGGTTTTCCGGGTCCCGCACCATCCCATCCGCCCGGCCCGCGCTGCCGGCCCGATACGCCCGCGTGAGGACCAACAGGCGTATGAGGCGCTTGAGCGACCAGCCACAGGAGGCGGATGCTGGCGTGATGGAGGCAGGCGCCCCCCTCCCGGGACCGCCGGCGTCCCGCCGGCCTCCCCCAGCCTCCAACACTGATGGCAGCGGAGACACAAAGGCCCCGGCCAGCCAATCCAACAACTCCGGGTGGCTCGGAGCTTCCGCGCGGCGGCCGAAGTCGTCGGGCGTGCGGACAAGCCCCTGCCCGAAGAGATGCTGCCAGACGCGGTTGACAAACACGCGGGCGGTGAGCGGATGCTCCGGGGAGGCAATCCACTGCGCCAACTGCAGACGACCGCTCCCCGTCAGCGGACGAGGCGTCCCCACTCCCGTGCCGGTTCCCGAGCGCGCATCCTGACCGCGTACTGCGGTGTCCGCCGTGCGCGCCCTGGAGTTGCTTGCGTTGCTGACTGCCGTGACGGCTATGGGCATTCTCCGAGGCGCCGACTGCGTGGCCCGCAGCTCCCCGCGCGCTCCGAGGGTAAGCAGTCCACGGGGAATCACATCGCCCTTCTGGTCCGCATCGCCCCGGATGCGGATCGCCAGATCCGCCGGTTGCGCGGCCTCCCGCACCCCCATTGCGTAGTCCGGGGCGGGGGGCGGGTTCCTCACCAGCGCCTCCAGGGCGGCGTCCAGCTTGCGGATCCGGGCGTCCCAGTCGGCGATCTCGGCGTCCAGACCCGGAAACAGCTTCCGGATTTCCGCGTACCGCGGGGACTCCGGCTTCAACTTGCCCTGTTCCGTTTCCAGGGCCGCCTTCTGGCGCACAAAACGGTAGCGGTCCGAGCGGGCCTTGTTGCGGGTGGCGGTTGCCACCGCCACTGCCTTCTGGTGCGCCTCCCAGGGGCCCGCCAGACGCTCACCATCCCGGCCGATAGGCTGAAGGCTGCGGTCGTGGCCGTACTGGTTTCCTTCGGTGCCGGGTCCGGAGAGCACCTCGGTGCTGGCGAAAATGCCGGCCAGCGCATAGTAATCGCGGGTGGGAATCGGATCGAACTTGTGGTCATGGCAGCGCGCGCACCCGGCGGTGAGGCCGAGAAAGACCCGAGTCGTGGTATCCACCTGCCCATCTACTACATCCAGCATGAACCGATCCGCCCGCATTTCTTCGAAAGCCCGCGGGCCGAACGTCAGGAATCCCGTGGCGATGCGGCGCCGGTCCCGTACGGCGGGATCATCGCTCGGCAACAGGTCTCCGGCGAGCTGTTCCAGGATGAATTCGTCGTACGGCCGATCCGCGTTGAAGGCGGCGATCACGTAATCGCGATAGCGCCAGGCGTGGGGGTAGAGCACATTTCGGTCGCGCCCGTTTGACTCAGCATAGCGGACCTGATCCAACCAGTGCCGGCCCCACCGTTCCCCGAAGTGCGGTGACGCGAGCAGGCGATCCACCACGCGCTCATAGGCGTCGCGGCGCGTGTCGGCCAGGAAGGCGTCCTGCTCGGCGGGAGAGGGAGGCAGACCGATCAGATCGAAGGTGACGCGCCGCAGGAGCGTCAGGCGATCCGCCGGCGGGTTGGACTGCAGTCCGGCGTGGTCCAGGCGAGCCTGCAGGAAGCGATCCACCGGAGAGAGCGCCTCCCCTCCCCGCACAACCGGCGGCACGACGGATTGCACCGGGCGAAGCGACCACAGCCGCGCCTCGTCGGCCCCGGCGGCCATCCCGCGCACCGAAACCACCAGCGCGGCAAGCAGCAGTCCTGCCGGAACTGCCGCCCGCCCCCAGTGAAAGCTCGGCGTTCTGCCCATGTCGCTGCGCTCCTGCACTCCCGCCCGCCCATCGCTGCCCCGCCGGATTCCGAGGCGACAAGCCGGACCCGGGCCGACACCACCCCGAAGATTGCGACAACGGGCGGGCGAGGTGGTTTCAGGTGCATCCGCGATCTCGCCGGCGCGGGACCGCGTCCAGCGGGCGCACAGCGGGGGCAGTGCCAACGGCTGAACCCCACCGGACGATTTCCGCGGCCCACGGAGCGCCTCCGCTCCCATGAGGGATCGGAGGCGACGGCGGATCTATTTGAGGTTGAGGCGGCGGAGTGCAGTGTCCCAGTTAGAGCCGAAAGTGAAGGCAGGGCGGAGCGTGGGAACCTGCTCGCGGTCTACGAGGGTGGGATAGATAGCGACCAGTGCGTCCACACGGTGGTTGTCGAAGCTAAAGACGCTGAGCAGTTCACGGGCCTGGTCGCAGGTGAAGCGGCCTCCTTTCGCCGCAATCTTCACAAGTTCCAGCCGCTTGTTGTCGAAGGACTCGGAGCGGATGGACTGAACCAGTTGCCCAAAGCGGTCATTCGGGACCGCACGGCGGCTCGGGCCGTCATCGCGGCGCGCAGAGGCGTCGCCGCGGGCCAGGTCGCGCCGGACGTCCGCCACGCGGCTTTCGGTGCGGCCCAGCAGGCGCTCCAGGTCCTCGCGGAGCCGCGCATCGGACACGCGGGTGAGGAGACGGCGCACCTCGCGAAGGTCTTCCAGGGCGTCATCCAGAGAACGGACGTTGTCGCCGGCAGCCACGGCAGGGGCTGCGTCGCCGACCTGCACCAGGGCGAACCCCACGGGTGCAGCGCCGAGAACCAGAGGGGCGCGAAACAGGGAACGGCGGGTTGGCATGGTGGTGCGATGGGGGAGCAATCGGTGCGGTCCGGGAGCCTGGAGATGGACAGCAAGGATGGGCCTGATCCGTCCCATCCCTGCTGCTCATCCGCACATCTGCTGCAGACGATGTGGCTGCACCGCCTACAGGCAGTCAGAAGAGGAAGGGCACGCGCACTCTCCTGTGAGATCGGCTCTCCCTCCCTCGGCTGGCTCTTCTCTCTACTTTACCGGCACGTCCAGGAAACGCCAGTGCACGAAGGAAGCATCGGTATCCACCTTCGATTCGAGGAGATGGAAGCGGCGCACATCCGACGGGAGCGACGCAAACCGAAGGCGGAAGCGGACTTCTTCCCCCGGTGCAACGTCTGTGATCTCCGGCGCGAGGGCGATTCCGTCTACCGCGCGCAGTTCCCACTCGCGGGTCGACTCCGCATCGCGCAGATAGAAGGCTTCATCGTCCCCGGGGCGGCCGGTCTGGATCGAATCTACCGTGTCGGCCCGGAACGATACCGTGATCAGTGTGGCGTCCGGTGTGAACTCCACCCGGCGAATCCGGAGGTGCGGCGATGTCTGCGCCGGGAAGTCCAGGTCATACGTGTGCGGAGCCTGGGGGCCTGCGTCCACCGCAGAGCCGTTCGTGGCGGGGACAACGTCCCACCCCGGGACCGGGATCTGATCAGATGACTGGACGATCTCTACCGGCTGCGGATGCCGGGGCGCCCGGGCCTGGCTGTTGATCGTCAGGTTGAAGCAGCCGGACAAAAGTCCGACCGCCGGCACGGCCGCAAACAGGCCGGCACGGCGAATGAAGGTCTGGGAAACCATCGCGATCCTCCCGAAGCTAGCGCAGCGGAACGTCGAGGAATCGCCAGGCGACCAGGCCCGGGGGCGCCTCGACAGTGCCCTCAATCATATGGAATCGACGCACGGAATTGTCCAGCCGCTCGAACCGGAGCGTGAACTCCACGGTGTCGCCGGGGGCCAACCGGGTGCGGGTGGGCATCACGGCGATCCCTTCCAGGCCGAGAAGCTGGTAACGGGCAGTGGAGTCCGCATCCTGCAGGTAGCAGGCCAGTTCGTGCCCCGGAGGAGCGACGGCAATGGAACCGCCGAACCGGCGCGCACTGCGGGTCCGGAAGGTCACCAGTGTGGCGCGGTCCGTGACGTGCACGCGGGTGATGCGAGTTTGTTCGTCGCTGTTACACACGACGTCGAGCCGATAGTCGCCCGTGTCGCCGGGTAGAGTCACAATGCGCACATCGGAGGGCGCACTGTCTGCCGGAGCGACCGGAAACGGATCCGGCGCCTGAATGACCTGTACTGCAGAGGGAGCCGGGCGGGCCTGACTGTTGATCGTCAGACTGAAGCACCCGGATAGGAGTCCGACGCCAGGGATGGCGAGGAGCAACCCGGCGCGGTTCAGAAGGCGAGAGGCGAGCATGATCTTCTCCTCGTGTGAGAGTTCCGACCGCCGCTTCGCCATCGGTCGGGAGCGATTGGGAGCAACCCGGCAGGTGGCGAAATCAGGGAGGGAGGATGCCGGCGGGACCGTCAGGACCCACCGCAACCATGTTTATCTTACCCCGTTCCTGAATCCTGTGTCGGCCGGCGAGGGTGGGTGATATTTGCGTCTACGGGAGTCCTTCCACACCGAGTTCCCCGGCCAGCCGCTGCAGCGCCTGGACCGTCGCACCGAGCACCGGGCATCCGTTTGTCTCCCGGTCCTGCTCGCGCCGCCACTCCAGCTCACCGGGAGTGAAAATGTGCTCCACCCCTTCCTGTGGACGGCTGTCGCGCAGCAGTTGCAGATTCAGTGAGAGCCGCTCGCGAAACGCCTGCGGATCCTGCAGTCCCTCCAGGCGGATGGCGCCGAGGAAGTGCCCCGCTCCCGGCTCGGCGCCGCCGGCCAGGCCACGCACGCGCTCCGGCCCGGTGGCGGTGCCCGGGAGGAGGTTGCAGAGTGTCTCGACGATGAGGCCGAGCGCAAACCCCTTGTAGCTCCCGAGTTCGAGCATGCTGCCGAGCGGCAATAGTGCGCCGCGTTCGGCGGCGGCGGCATCCGTGGTGGGCCTGCCCTCCGGATCGAGACCCCACCCGGGGGGAATGCTCTGCCCTTTCTGCGCCTGCAGCGTTACCCGGGCTCCCGCCACCACGCTGGTGGCCATGTCCAGCACGAACGGAGGGCCGGTATCCGCCGGTGCGGCAAAAGCGATCGGGTTGGTGCCGAGCATGGCCTCCGAGCCGCCGGCCGGCGCCACCCGCACTCCACCGCCCGTCATGGCGAGACCGATCATTCCGGCTTCCATCGCCTGGAGGGCATAGAGGCTGGCGGCGCCGTTGTGCCGGCTGTTTCGCACCGCGGCGAACGCGGCGCCCTGCTGCGTCGCACGGCTCAAGCAGAATTCCATCGCACGCCAGCTTACCACGTGTCCCAGGCCGCCATCTCCATCCACGAGCAGCAGCGAGCCCGTGTCCACCGCGATGGTCACCTGCGGTTGTGGGTTCATCTTGCCGTCCCGCAGGGCGCGGCAATAATTGGCGATCCAGCGTACCCCATGCGATTCGACGCCGCGCAGTTCCGTGCGCACGAGCAGCCGGGCCGACAATGCGGCGTCCTCCGGCGGCATCCCGGCAGCAGCAAAACAGCGAGTTCCGAGTTCGCGGAGGAGAGATGTGGGCAAAAGGATGTAATCTGAGTCGGAGGTCGTCATGAGCCTGCGAAATCTGGTTCCCCTGGCGGGAACCGCCCTGGTACTTTGGGGCATTCGGGGAGGAGTTCCTGCCCACGCACAGAATCCGTTGCCTGCGGCGTCAAACCCGGAGGCCGCGGTGGTGCTGATCCGCACATCCAACACCCTCCGCACGACCCGCGGCAGCGGCTTCGTCGTGGGGGACGGAAGCTGGGTAGTCACCGCCGGGCACGTGGTCTCGGTTGCTCTGGGGCGTGGACGCCGGTTGGCCGATCGCACTGCGTGGGTGTACAGCCCCTGGACCGGGGGCCCGGTGGAAGCGCAGGTCGAGGCGGTGGATGGCCCCGCGGACATCGCAGTGCTGCGTCTGCCGCGGCCGGGACACCCCGCTCTGCCGGTCGAGGGGCTGGAACTGAAGGACGCCGCCGCAGGACGCGTCGCCATTCAGGGCCGCGCGCTCAAGCTCTTCGGCTTCCCGCTCACCTATGGCGAAGCCACCATCGCGGCGCTCGCCCGCCCCGAAAGCAACGAAAGCCGCCTGCAAGAAATCACCCAGCGCGGCGAGACGAACCTGTGCGTGCTCGGCTTCTGCAAAGATGTGCAGCCGGGATGGAGCGGCGGTCCGATCGTGAGCACGGATCGCGGCGCCGTGGTAGCGGTGTTCCACTCCCTCTATCGCAAGGCGGGCCAGGGAGAACCGGTGCCGGCAGGCAGCCTCTCCGGCTACCTGGGAGATCTGCTGCGCCGCGCCGGAGCTGCAGATCTGGCGCCTTTCGCACAACCGCCGGCCCCAACCCTGCCTGCAGCGGAAAAGGGCGCCGCTCGCCTCGCTCTGGCCATCCGAACCTTCACCTGGGCCGCTGATGGGTCCTGGGATAAGGCCGCAGCGGAACAGCGCGAACTTGTGAAGCTCGCCCCCTCCGACGCGCTCTCCCGAGTTGAACTGGGCCGCATCCTGATGGAACAGAAGAAGTTCGAAGACGCGCTCCGCGAACTGACGGAGGCGGTGCGTCAGGAACCGAAGAGCGTCTCGGCGCGGCTGGCGCTGGGACGGGCCTACCACCTGAATTTCGATCCGAAGAAGGCGGCAGCAGAGTTTCAGACGGCGCTGCTGCTCTCACCCCGAGAGGCCGAACCCCACCTGATGCTGGCCGACCTCTACGAAGCGAATCAGCAGCCGGACCAGGCGGAGGCGGCCCTGCGCACGGCCGCGGAGAAACACCCCGATCACCCGGCGATTCTCTCCCGCCTGGGGACGCTCCGCCTGCGCGGCAAGACGCCCGACGAAGGGCTGAAACTACTGGCGCGGGCGGCGGAACTCTGCAGCGAAGATCCCGCCCTGGTCCCCATCCTCCTGAGCTATGGACGCGCGCTGGAGAACGCGCGCAAGAACCGCGAGGCCGAAGCCACGTACCGGCTGGCGCTCCGGGTGGATCCGGATAGTCCGGAGACACGCTATTACCTCGCGGTGCACTTCTACCGCCAGAATCGGTTCGACGAGGCGGAACTGGAGCTGGCCCGAGGCATCCAGGCGAAGGAACTGTCGGAACCGCTCCTCCAGGCATTCCGCCAACTCCAACTGCGCATCAACGAGCGTGGCGCCAAGGTGGGCAAGTGAAGCTCGCGCGGTATCCCGTCGCGGTGGGGGTGGACATCGGCGGAACCTTCACCGACTTTGTGGTGTTCGAGAACGACACGCTCCGTATCCACAAGGTGCCTTCGACCCCGGATGACCCTTCCCGAGCGTTCCTGCGCGGGCTGGACGATCTGGGGGTGCGCGGCCCGGTGCGCTATGTGCACGGTTCTACCGTGGCAACCAACGCAGTGTTGGAACGACGCGGCGCCCGGGCGGGACTGCTCACCACCGACGGCTTCCGCGACATCCTGGAAATCCAGCGCCAACAGCGCCTCCACCTCTACGCACTGGCGCCGACGAAGCCACTCCCGCTGATCCCTCGCGAACGCTGCTTCGAGGTTCCCGAGCGGGTGGGTCCCCGGGGCGAGATCCTCGAGCCGCTGGATCCGGAGGCGGTGGAGCGCGTGCTGGGCGAGATCGTCGCGGCAGAGGTGGAGTCGCTGGCGGTGGTCTTTCTGTTCGGCTTCGCCAATCCGGCGCATGAGCAGGAAGTGGGCCGCCGGGCCGCGGCCCGCGGCCTGTGCGTGAGTCTCAGCAGCGAAATCCTCCCGGAGTACCGCGAGTACGAGCGGGCGAGCACGACTGCGGCGAACGCCTATGTCGCGCCCCTGATGGAGCGGTACCTCACGCGCCTGGAACACAGCCTGGACGCGCGGGGACCCAACCGCCTCCAGATCATGCAATCCAACGGCGGGGTGATCTCTGCAGCCGCCGCAGGGCGTGAAGCGGTGCGCACCTTGCTCTCCGGCCCCGCCGGCGGGATCGTGGGGGCGTGGAAGGTGGCGGCCGCGGCGGGATTCGACCATGTCATCACCTTCGACATGGGGGGCACCTCCACCGACGTCTCACTGATCGAGGACACGCCCCTGGTCACCTCGGAAGGGAGTGTGTCCGGACTGCCGATTCGCGTTTCCATGCTCGACATCCACACCGTGGGCGCGGGCGGAGGTTCACTGGCTCGGGTGGACGCCGGCGGCGCGCTGCGCGTGGGCCCGGGCAGCGCCGGCGCTGATCCGGGACCGGCCGCGTATGGAAAGGGCGCCGAACCGACGGTGACGGACGCAAACCTCGTACTCGGGCGCCTGCGCCCCCGTTCGTTCCTGGGCGGACGCCTGACCCTCCATCCGGAGCGCGCTGCGGCGGCCCTGACCGACCTGGCGCAGAAACTCGACCTGGATCTGGAAACCACGGCCGCCGGGGTCGTACGGGTCGCGGACGTGCAGATGGCGCGCGCCGCGCGGCGCGTGTCTGTAGAGCGCGGGTTCGATCCGCGCCGCTTCTGTCTGGTCGCATTCGGGGGGGGCGGCCCGCTACACGCCTGCGCAGTCGCTGAAGACATCGGCGTCTCCTGTGTACTGGTCCCGCGGTATCCGGGCGCGCTCTCAGCACTGGGCATGCTGCTGACTGATCTGCACAAGGAGAACTCCCGCACCGTAATGGTACCGTTGGGAGACGACACCGAGGCACTGGACGATGTATTCCTGAGTCTGGAGGCGCGAACCCGTGCTGAGTTGCAGGAAGAAGGCGTAGACGAGGCGCAACTGAGACTTGTACGGTATGCTGACGTACGCTATCGCGGTCAGAGCTACGAGCTACGGTTGGCCATCACCGACTCCTCTTCGGAGACGCTGCGCGCTGCGTTCCACGCGGCCCACCAGCGCCGGTTCGGCTATGCCAGCCCGAACGCCCCGTGCGAAATTGTGCATCTGCGCGTGCGCGGTACCGGAGACACCCCGGCGCCGGCCCTTCCGCGGGCCGCGCCGGGGCCACCGGCAGCACCGTGCGAGACAGTCCCGGTATTCGCATCGGGCGTGTGGCAACCCTGCCCGGTGTACGATCGCGCTGCGCTCGCGCCGGGACAGCGCCTCCCCGGCCCCGCCCTGGTGATCCAGGAGGACACTACTACCTGGATCGCTCCCGGCTGGGATACTGAGGGAGACGAGTTCGGAAATCTGCTCATGCGGCGCGTGCTGGGAACACAGGCATCTCGCCCGCCGGAAGCCGGTTCCAAAGGATGAAGGACCAATGATGAAGGAGCAAGTCGCGCCGCTGCCGGGGCCGGACGGGATCCGGCTGCGGTTTCCGTTCGTCACGCTGCTCATCGGCGCCCTGCTCGTCGCGGGCACCTACGCACAGTTTGTGCTGGGGGGCGCGACTTTCCGCCCGGACGGCTCTTTCACCGGCACGCCGACCAACTGGGTGCTGGGCGCCAAGGTGCCGTCCCTCATCGCACACGGCGAGTGGTGGCGATTCCTGTCCGCCGCGTTCCTACACGGCTCATTCATGCACCTGGCAACCAATCTCGTCGGGTTGCTGATCCTGGGCCTGCTCACCGAGTCCCTCTACCGGCCGGTACGGTACGTCGCACTCTTTGTCCTGTACACGATCTCCGGCACGTGCTTCAGCTACGTGATCAGCCCGGATATCTCGCTGGGAGCATCTACCGGCGTGATGGGTTTGCTGGGCGCGCTTCTGGTGCACAACTTTCGCTACCGCACGTGGCTGCCGCCCGCCTGGAGAAACGCCTTTGGAGTGCTGATCGGGATGGTATTCGTGCAGTTGGGGTTTGATCTGGCCTGGCAGCAGGTGGACATTGCCGGACACATCGGAGGGCTTATCGGCGGGATCGTGGTGGGCTGCGCGTTCCGCTCACAGGCGCTGCCGCGCGCTCCGATGTATCGCGAATGGATTCCGGCTCCGGCAGCGGGACTGGTCACGCTCGCGCTGGCTGCCTACACCGGCTGGGGCATGTGGGCCTCGTGCGAGAACAACCCCGAACTGCTGCGCGCCGGGCGGATGCGCAGCAATTTTCCCCGCATTCGCGAGATTGCTCTGGCCCTCGAACGCAGGCCCTATATGGTGGAAGCCCGCCTCTACCGCGCACAGCTCCTGTTCGTGCGCGGGGAAGGTGAGCGAGGGCTGGAGGAGTACCGCCTCGCCCTCAAGCAGCAGCCGAACCTGCTGTCCGGTCGCGGTTCTTCGCGTCTGCGCCTGCAGATACTCGACTTTCATCTCTCCCGTGGGATGCAAAAATACGATGGTGCAGACTGGGACGACGCTCTCGAAAGCACGCGCTACGTGATGGAGCACGGCGTCACCGACGCGCAGCGCGCGCAGGCGCACAACCAGTACGCCTGGGTCCTGGCCGACAAGATGCGGGTGCGCCTGGACGAGGCGGAGCAGCACTCGCGAGAGTCCCTCCGGCTCCGTCCGAACGAACCCGCCTACCTCGACACCCTGGCGTGGATCTCCTACCACCGCAGCAAGCACAGTGAAGCCTACCGACAGCAACTTGAAGCCATTCAGCAAGCAGAGAACCGGGGGATGGCCGGATCGGAAAGCATGTCCGAGCTCTATCTGCACCTGGGGGCCATTCAGGAAAAACTGAACCGCCTGACCGAAGCCCGTGCTTCCTACGCCCGGGCCCTCCGGACCCGGCCCGGCTACCTGGACGCAGTGACCAGCCTGCGGCGCCTCTCCGGTATTCAGGAACCGCCCGATCCGCTCTCCCCCAGTCCCGGGCAGGACCCGGCGGTGGTGCGGGGGATTCTGTGAGTCAATGGAGGGAGATTGCAGGGCGAACGATGAGCGGGTTCGGGCGGCATGCCCGCGTTCCCAGAAGTACTGAGCGCTTCAGCGGGTCCAGTCGAGGACTACGCCGAGAAACTCTTCCTTCCGATCCAGTAACCCGGCGTACATCTCGGGGAGCGCGTCGGATCCGGCATGATGGGTAATCAGGTCGGCGACGGGAACTCGGCCGCTGCGAATCCACTCGATGACCACGGGTACAATCCGCTCGCTCGTCCAGGGAAAGCCCTCGCGCACAGCCGGACCGATGCCGCTGTCGTGAGCACCGATCACACGCAGGCTGCGGCGGTGGAGGTCGCTGTAGAAGTCTACGTCCGGCGCAGTGCCGCGCGGGCTGCCGAGAACGATAACCCGCCCTGCATCCCGGGCCAGCGCCATCGCGCCGGGGAGAGCACTGGCCCAACCGGTGGAGTCCACCACAACGTCGGCCCCGTTGGGCAGCCAGCTTCGGATGGCGAGGGGGGGAATCTGCGTCTCCGGGTTGATGGCGCCGGAGGCGCCCCCGCGCTCGGCCGCCGCGCGGCGCAGGCGCACGGGATCCACTCCCACCAACGGCCAGGCGCCTGCCGCCGCGAACAGGCGGAGCGTCATCTGCCCGATGATGCCCAACCCGACTACAGCAACACTCTGCGCCAGAGTCACCTCTGCCTGGCACAACGCGGTGACAGCGGTCTTCGCCATTCGCGCCAGCACCAACTGGTGCGCCGGACCCTCGCCCGGCAGCTTCCAGAAACGGGAGGCAGTCCCATCCGCAGCCCGCAAGAGCGCGTGACTCGTGTGCCCGGTGGAAGTAAGAAGTCGCTCGCCGGGGGCATACTCGTGCACGCCTTCGCCTATCGCCTCAACGCGCACGACGGCCATGTAGCCCATTGTCTGCGGGAACTTGGGCCAACTCACGCAGGGGTTGGTCAACCCCTGGTGGATTCCCGTGAAGATCGCCAGTTCGGTGCCCGCACTGACCAGGCTCGCCTCAGTCCGCACGAGGATCTCGTCGGACGCCGGTGTCGGGATTGGAAACGTCTCGAGCGCCGTTTCCCGCACCGCGGGAACTACCCAGCGCCGACCCATCTGTTCGCTCACTGCGCCTCTCCTTTCAGACCCACCGCCGGAGCCACCCAGGCAGCGAGCGGCGGCGTTTCTCCTTCCACTTCCAGGCGCGCGTAGCGCCCGTTCAGCGCCAGGGCTTCGCCATCCAGGTTCGCGGCCGGAGCGGCCCCGGGAAACCGGGGATCTTCTCCCACCCGCACCCGGATGCGCCGTGCCCCCGCGGCATCCTGAGCACCTGCCACATAACGCCCTCCCCGCACGATCGGGAACGCATCCGTCAGCCACATTCCACCGGCGAAGGTCCAGTGGTCCGGACGGTCCGGACGCAGCCAGCGCAGTTGGAGGTCCGCGTTGCGTACCCGGTTTCCGGGATGGGGGTCGGTGGGGAGACGCACCGACAGCGTCCGCCGCTCCCCGGCCGCGAGGCGCACCCGCTTTCGGACCGTGCGGCATCCCGCGCGCACAAACCAAACGGTATAGTCGTCGGGCGGCAGGTCTCCCAGCACGAACGCCGCCCGGTACTCCCTGTCGCCCGGTAGCCTGGGTCCCGGATCGGCCACGGTGGAGATACCCGTGCGCGCCAGCAGCACCCGCACCGGCGTCTGCGGAAATGCGGGGTCGGCCGACGCCCGGACCTCACCGCGCAGCACAGCGGCGCCGGGTCGCGGCCCCTCCGCCGCCAGCACGAGAAGACAGTGAGTCACATCCGCCACTGCCCGTATCGTGTCCTGTGCGCACTCCAGAATGAGCGGCTCGCAGGCCAGCCGGTCGTCCCGCTCCGCCAGAGGCCGGAGCCGCTCGGCCCGCTCCCGGCTGAACGCCACCAATGCGCCTATCCGGCTCACCACCGCTCCCTCTGCAGCCGCCTCATCGTGCGGAAACTCGCGCGGGTGGTAGCCGTCGAGGCGGACGTGCAGGCCCAAGACGTAGTTTTCCATTCGCGTGTGGACGGCACCGCCCAACGGAAGTGCGTGCGGGGGCGAACCACTGTCCTCCACAAAGTGGAGAAACGTGCCGAGCCACCGGGCTGCATTCTGCGGACTCTCGCCACGCAGCGCCTGGAGTGTGCGCCGGAAGAACGGCCGCCACGTCTGCGCCACATCCGGCATCAGGTGTGAGGAATGGCGGGGGAACTCCGGGAAAAGCAAGTAGTCATCCACGAAGTACTGGGCGAAGGCCCCGCCCTGATAGTCTCCACCCCACGCCAGATCCTCCATCTGACGCAGCCCACCGAGACGGGCTTCAGCGCGATCGGAAGCCGGCAGGGCCCGCAGGCCATGCCGGGTGATCTCAGTGTGCGGCGTACCCCAGGCGCCGGCGTGCTGCGTAACCCCCACGAGCGCCGCAGCGAGCAGGCCCGCCACCGGGCCCCGGTTCAGGCGCCGGTGCGGACGAAACTGAGCGGGGGCTGCGCGGCGTTCGCCAGCGGAAAGCGGTCCGTGGATGCGATGTGGTAGAGCCACCAGCGGTACTTCCGGCCTTCCAGATCCATCGTGAGAGCCCGCGTCACGGCCGTGATCGCATCCGCTTCGGTCGTATCTGCCGGGCCAGAGCCGAGATCTCCCAGGCGGAGGCAGACGCCGACGATCTCTTCAGCGCGCACGAACTCCCGCAGCGTCAACTCTGCCACAAACGGAGCAAGCGAAGCCGCATCCGGAGCGGGCTTCGGGCGCCAGTTCGGATCCACTATATAGTTTTCCGGGTAGGCAGCCATCAATTCCAGGCGGGACGCCATCACCACGCGACCCACGCCTGCCTTCAGCGCCGCATGCAGCAGTACATAGATGCCGCGCCCGGAGTGATCCAGCGCGTCCTTTTCGGCTGCAGCGTTGGGGGTGACGGGGGCGGCATGCGGTGCGAGATGCGCAATGGCATCCATACCGCTCACCAATGGTGCGACCTGATCCGGCTCGCGCAAATCGGCGGGAGTATAGGGGCAGCCTTCCGTGCCGGCTGGAGCGAGGGGCTCAGTCCCGGTCAGACGGAGTTCGTGTTCACTGCAAAGCGCGCGGGCAACCGCCGCTCCGAGGGGCAAATCTGCCCCGGTGATCAGGATTCGCATTGGGTATTCGGGTGGCTCTGCCTCCCCAGCGGAGGCCAGTCTCGGTCAGTTCGCCATAAGCGCTGTGGTTCCCTGCGGGTTTGCGCGCGGTTGCGGGGATCGTCGCGTGTCCGACGGAAAGACCGTCCGCACAGACCTAACGGGGCAGGGCCCGCACGAACGTCCGCAGGCTGCGGCAGGTCAACGCGCGCTCCAGCAGGCCGTCCAGCAGGGCCACCTGCGTGATGCTGCCCACCCGTGCTTCTAGTTCCGGAGTCATCTCGGCGAACCGCCGCCGCAGCACCCGCACCAGAAACTCGGCTTTCGCCTGCGCCTCCCCCTGGGCACGACCCGCGGCCATGCCTTCGGCCATGCCTTCGGCCAGGCCTTCGGCCAGACCCGCTGCTTTCGCGGCAGCGACGCGTTCTGCCGTGGCCCGTGCCGTTTCTTCAGCCCACACTTTCCGCATCCAGCTCGATTGCAGGACCATCTTCCTTCCTCCCAGGAACTCAAATACCTGTGGGTCATTATACCGTAGCTCGGAGAACACCTGGCACACCGCCAGCAGGTTCGCTTGCTCCTCCGCGTCCGCAAGCTGGTCTTCTACCATCCGCCGCACTTGCGCCGCCAATTGTAGGCCCGGCTCGGTCGCCTGGGCCACCAGCACGAACGGCGCCAACCCCGCTTCTCCCCGCGCCAGCAACTCCGCCGCCTTCAGTTCGTAGCACCGGATCACCTTCCACCCCGCCTCCGTGTAGGACCAACCCAGCGAACTCTTCGCCCGGTGGATCGGCGCCAGGCCGGTAGCAGAATGCGGACGGAGGACAAAAGCAACCGCGTTGGGCACCCGTCTCATCGCCAGGCGCGACAGGGCCAGATCGTCGTGCATCTGCTCCGGAAGCCGTGTCTCCCCCCGGGTGGCCACCTCCAGCAGGTAGAACTCGGGCTCGGCTCTGGGGCCCTTCCCCTCCGCCTGCAGCAGCCCGTCGGGGATGCGGGTGGGCAGCACCAGCTTATTGGCCAGGGCCGTGATCTTTCCGGAGACGGAGACGCCGGCCAGCCCGAGCAGGGACCGGCCGAAGTGTTGCATCAACCAGGCCGCGCCACTGTCAAACTCGCCCATGTGCATAGCCTCTTTCGGTAGTCGTCGCGCCGGACAGACCCGCTGCGGTTCGCAGGGAATTGTCGTGGGCACGCTCCCCCACACATTGTCCCTGGGCCGCGCCGCCCCCACTCCCCCCAGACATTCTCGGCTACACTACACACCAGCTCACAGGCCTGCCCCTCACTTCTCATCCAGGAATTCAGGTAGAATGGTCCCGTCCCCGGGGAGTATCCGGGCAGAGGGGATTCGGACTTGATGGACCGGCAAACAGCGAACGGGACGGCCTCCAATGCGGCGCCGGGGATGGATGGGCGCTGGCCCCGACGACTGCGCCTGACTGCACGCATCCTGTTTGCTGCGGCTCTGGTGTCTATGGGATGGGTGATCTATCAGCGCCGGCAGACGCAACAGGCGCCGCTGCCGCCAACGCCGCTGCGGGTCGCACCGCTGGCGCTCGACTGGAACCGGGAGATCTTCCAGCCCTGGGCCAGCGTGGAGGACGGCATCGCCCTGGAGTATCCGGCCCGCTTCGAGCCGGTGCGCGGATTCGGGCGATTCACGAGCCGCAAGGTGGCCGGAGGGTTGGTGGAGGAGGATCTGGTAGCGTTTCGCTCGATGGCGCCGCGCGGCGTGATCGTAGTGGCGCTGTACCGTGCGCCGCGCCCCCTGACCTGGGATGAATGGCAGAAGTTGGTGCTGGCGGACCGCGGCGCCCCCCCCCCGGCGAAACCTGGTGCGCCCACTCCCTTTGCCGCCGAGTTTGGCGGTTCCGATTACATTGACCGCCTCGCCACGGCGGGGGACCGCCCCGCACTCGCCGTGCAGGCACGCGGGGCGGTGAAGTATCCGATTCGCGGGAGTGAGACCATGGAACTCTGGCAGTTCGAGTCTCGCCTGGTCGCGCAAGGGGCCCGGGCTGTCCGCATCACAGCCGGCATCCACTCTGACCAGGCGGCCTCTGCCCGCCCGGCGCTCCAACGCACGCTGAATAGCTTCCGGTGGAAGCCGCCGAGCAGCCGGTAGTTGTGTATTCCACCGAGCCTGCGCTGACCGGCGCGGGCAGCAGCGCTCCCGTGGTTCCGGACGACAGTCCCCTGCCACGGCGGGGTCACTGGGGATGCGTGCCGCGCCGACTTCGGCATTCGGGTGGGGAGGAGTTCCCGGTTCACAGGAGGAACCGTTGCCCTGTTCCGCCTCTCCCCGTTCCAAGCCTACCTGATGAGCACCCTTACCGCCACCACCGCCTCCCTGATCGAAGAACGGGTCCCCTGGCTTGATGCCGAAATGGAGGCCTGTCTCGCCTCCGCTTCGCGTGACCTCGACCTGTACCGATGGGCGGGCTACCATCTCGGCTGGCGGGACGCGGAGCTGCGCGAAATGAGCCCGGCTGACCGGCGAAAGCATGGCGGTAAGCGCCTGCGGGGCGTGCTTGCTATCCTGACGTGCGAGGCGGTCGGCGGCGATGGGAAGGCATCGGCGGCAGCGGGAGCCGCGGTGGAACTGGTCCACAACTTCTCCCTGGTCCACGACGATATTGAGGACAATGACGCCGAGCGCCGCCATCGCCCCACCGTGTGGAAACTCTGGGGCGTACCGCATGCGATCAACGCGGGCTCGAACCTGCAGGCAATGGTGGACATGGCGTTGCTGCGGCTGGCGGATCGTTACCCGGCCGAGCGGGTCATCGAGTGCCTGCGTGTATTGAACCACGCGGTGGTGTTGATGACCGAAGGGCAGTTCCTCGACATGTCGGCCGAGGATGCCGCCGAGGTTTCGCTCGAAAACTATCTGCGGATGATCGGGGGGAAGACTGCGGCGTTGATCGCAGCGGCGCTGCGGCTGGGGGCGCTCCTGGGGTCGGAGGACGAAGCCCGGGTGACGGCAATGGCGGAGTTCGGTCACGGGTTTGGGCTGGCGTTTCAGTGCCAGGATGACTTCCTCGGGATGTGGGGTGAACCGGCAGTCACCGGCAAGCCGGTTGGGAGCGATCTGCTGCAGGGAAAGCGGAGCCTGCCCATCGTCCATGCGCTGGAGGCGGCGCCGGCGGGGAGTGCGGGGGGAGCGGCCCTCCGGCTCGCGCTCGCTGCACGCGATGTGCCTGCGACCCTCGACCTTCTGGAGTGCCTGGGGACCCGTACGTGGGTGCGCGAGCAAGTAGAAGAACATACTGCACGTGCGCTGGCGGCGCTCGAGCGCGCCCGGCCCGGGGAACCGTATGCAGAGGCGATTCGCAATATTACCTGGTACGCACTCGGCCGCGACTCCTGACCCCCGCGCGCCGGACGCCGGCCGGCGCGCCACGGCCCGATCCGAATAGGGGTGGGTTGCGCCGCTTCGGGGAGACGGGCCGCGGGTCATCCGGACCGCTATCCTGCGGGTCGTTTCTGTGCGGCTTCCACCCGGGTGAGTGCGGCAGCGCCGCAGGGACGATGTGGGCCGCGCTCAGCGGGATGTCGCCAATTGCACCATGGTGCCCGCGATGGCCTGGACCGGCAGGGTCAGCCGGACGGCGCCGCGCAAGATCGCTTCGCGCGGCATCCCCCAAACCACGCTGGTGGCCTCATCCTGGGCGATGGTAAATCCCCCGGCCCGGTGGATTTCCACCATCCCCTCAGCACCATCTCTCCCCATGCCGGTCAGGAGCACGGCCAGCGCCGCCGCCCCGTACTGGCGGGAGACAGAACGGAACGTCGTGGTGACGGCGGGACGATGTCCGTCGAGAGGCCCCTCAAAGGAGGGCATCAACCTCCCTGCCCGGTCCACCACCAGGTGGGTGTCTTCCTGCGGAAAGTAGACGTGGCCGGGGAGCGGCAATTCACCAGTTTGCGCGATCCGCACTTTCAGTGAGCACTGTTGATCCAACCACTCGACCATGCCCTTCAAGAACCCTTCGCTGATGTGCTGCACACACAGGATGGGAACCGGGAAGGTCACGGGCATGGCTCCCAGGATGGTTTGCAGCGCCTGGGGTCCGCCGGTGGAAGCACCGATTGTCGCCATCCGCACAGGTAATCGGCCGGGTGGGACCGGCCCCCGGAGTGCAGGCAGAGACGGGAGGGGTTCGCGGCGAGGGCGGACCGGTTCCGTGCCCCTGATGACGGTGGGCTCACGCAGGGGCCGGCCCGCGAGTGATCCACCGGAGTCTGCCGGACGAGAGGCCGGACGCTCCACCAACCCGGAACCGTCCGGGGACGGGCGGCGGAAACCGCTGTCGCGAGGCAAAGGCGTCGTATCGCCGGGTGGCGAGGGAGACGCGGACGAACCGGCAACCCGATCGGCGCCGGGCCGAGACCCAGGCAGATTTCGACGGGTGATGACCCGCACACCTGCGACAATGCGGATGTTTCGGATCAACTCACGTGACATCTCTTCGAGCTGCGCGCCGGTGCTGGGCTTGGCGAACACGTCCACCGCTCCCGCTTCAAGGGCGCGAAAATTCTCCGAGGCGTTGTTGTCTCCAATCAAAGAACTGATCACCAGGATCGGACGCGGATAGCGCCGCATCACCTCCTCGGTCAACACAAACCCGTCCATGACCGGCATTAAGAGATCGGTGCAGATCACAGTCGGATCCAGGCGCGGAATCATCTCCAGCGCCTCCCGGCCATTAGCGGCAAGCCCGACGACTTCAATGTCGTCGGCCGACGAGAGAATGCGCTTCAGGATCAGTTGTGTGGTCCTGGAGTCATCCACTACGAGCACCCGGATGGGACCGGTGCGCACGTCAAATCAACCTTTCTAGTGTCTCGAGCAGCACTCGCTGGTCGAACGTCGGCTTGGTGAGATAGGCGTTCGCCCCCACTTCAATGCCCCGGCGCCGGTCTTCGTCGGAAGACAGGGAGGTGACCAGAATCACCGGCAGGTCCCGAAACACGGCTTCCTGGCGCAGCCGCGCGGTGAACTGCAGCCCGGTCATGTTGGGCATCTCCACATCCGACACAACTCCGTCAAAGCGCCCCGTCTGGAGCTTGTTCCAGGCATCAAGGCCATCCACCGCGGTGACGACCCGATATCCGGCGGATTCGAGAATGCGCTTCTCCTGCATCCGGGTCGTGATTGAGTCGTCCGCCAGAAGCAACGTCCGCATGGTTTCCGCCTCCGGGATGGCGGTTTTGATGACCGGCTGGGCCTTCATCCGGCGGACCGTCCGCGCGAGATCGGCTGGGTTGAGCACGACGCAGACCTCGCCGGTGCCGAGGATGGTGGCTCCCGATACATTGCGCACTCGCTTGAGCAGGCTTCCGAGCGGCTTCAACACTACCTCCTGCTCATCCAGCATCTGATCAACGAGCACCCCGAAACGATCCTCCCCGGACACCAGGATCATGCAGGGCCGATGCCGTGGAACGCCGCGATCTGTGTGATCCCCGGGGCGGCGCGCGGGCTCCGGGAGCTCCAGCAGGTGCTCGAGGCGTGCTACCGAAATGGGGGCTCCTTCATGCAGGAGCGTATCGCGACCTTCAATTGCAAAGATTTCGCGCGGCGACACGAGTCGGGTGATTTCCACGTAGTCCACAGGCACCGCATAGGGACGCCCCGCGACCTCGGCAATGAGCACCTGAGTGGTGGAGAGCGTGACAGGCAACTCCAGGCGCACGGTGCAGCCCGCCCCCGGTCGCGAATCGAGACGGATGGAGCCTTTCAGGCGCTCGACATTGTTGCGGACGACGTCCATCCCGACACCCCGGCCGGAGATATCCGTGATGATGGTACGGGTGGAAAACCCCGGAGCAAAAATGAGCATCTGCACCTGCGCCGGGGTCATGGCCGCCAGTTCCGCCTCGGTACAGATCTTCCGGCGCAGGGCAGTGCGCCGGATGGCCTCCAGATCCACGCCTCGGCCATCGTCCGAGACTTCGATGACCACCAGGTTCGCACGCGAAGAGGCGCGCAGCCGAATCGTGGCACTGCGCGGCTTGCCCACTTTCTCCCGGTCCTCGGGGGTCTCCACCCCGTGATCCACTGCGTTCCGGATCAGGTGCATCAACGGGTCTTTGATCTCTTCCAGGATGCGCTTGTCGGCCGCCGTCTCGCCGCCCTCCACCGCAAGCTGAACTTCCTTCTCCTGCTCGCGGCCGATGTCGCGCACCGTGCGATGAAACAGGGTGAACACCGTGGAGAGGGGCAGCAGGCGAATGCTTCGGATGCTGTCTTCCAGCTCATCCGTCACAAACTGCAGGCGCGCATAGTCTTCCTGGGCGCTCTCATTCAGGCGCCGCAGCCGGACGGCGGCTTGCTCCAGGGATGCGTGGAGGCGCTCCGCCAACGCGGCTACCCGATCCGGCGACGTTGCGCGCCCTCGGGCAAGGTCCCCCAGCGCCCGACCCTGCAGTGCAGACTCTCGCAGGCATCCCTCCCACTCCTGCAACAGATCGTTCAGGTCGTGCACCCGCCGTGCGATCCGCACCCGTGTGACGTTCAGTTCCCCCGTCTGGCGCATCAGGTCATCCAGCCGCTCGGTCTCGACCCGTACGGTGGTGATCTGGTACTTTGCCGGGTCTGCCCCGGTCCGCGAAGCGGCCGCCGATGGCGCCTGTGCAGCCGGGGTGGAGAGTACGACCGCGGCGTCCGCCGTCGTGGTGGGAACTCCGTCCGCCCCGGGCGGAGCGACGGGAGCGGCGGGCGGCGAGGTTGCGGCAGCGGACCGCGCAGCTGTGGACGCCGATTCCGACTGCGGCGCGGGGAAAGGGAGCAGGGGCACTCCGGTTCCGTCTACACCAGTCAATTCGGGAATGACAGGCGACACATCACCTAACGGTGGCGCCGGAACGAGCCGCGCCGCCTTCGGCTCGGTGCTTTTGTCCTCAAGCGCCTCAAGGGCGGCAGGCTGTTGCCCGACCCCGGCGGCAGCGGGAGCGACAGCCGCCGGGGGGGCGCCTGACGCGACGCCCGAGAGCAGTGCAAGAACCTCCGCCACAGCCACTCCGGCCGGGATGCCGGTGATCGCCTGCCCCACGAGCGCCCGCATGGCATCAAGTTGCCGGTAAAGCACGTCCACCACGTCAGAGCGGAGCGTGACTGCTCCCTTGCGAGCAGTTCCCAGCACATCTTCGAAGTGATGTGCGACTCGCTGCAGGTCTTCGACGCCCATCATTCCGGCCGCCCCCTTAAGGCTGTGGGCCGACCGGAATGCCTCATCTAACGTAGCGTAGTCGAGCGGACTGGCTTCCAGGTGCAAGAGCGCCCGGTCCAGGTTCTGCAGATGCTCTTCGGCCTCAACCTGAAAGAGCCCCGCGAGTTCCGGATCATCCAGCATGCTGTGTCTCGCTCAGACAATACTCCGCAATTCTGCGGATGTATCCTGGATCCGGTCCACTCCTACTTTCGTCTGACCGATCCCCGACGCGGTCTCCCGCGCGCCGGCATTCACCGAGTCCATTGCCTCGACCACCTGGCGCACTGCCGCGATCTGCTGCCGGATGCCCAGGGACGATTGCTGTGCACTCTCGTAGAGTGTGTCCAACGAGTGTGCGAGCTCGTCGAATGCCCTCGCCGCCACCTGGGAGCGCTCGATGCTGGCCTGGACGGTCTTAGTGCCCTCCTCCGTCGCCATGACCGTCGCGTTGGTGGCGTTCTGGACATCTCCCACCAATTCGCGGATCCGATCCGCCGACTGTTTGCTCTGATCGGCGAGTTTCCGAATTTCGGAGGCCACCACCGCGAATCCCCGCCCATGCTCTCCGGCCCGGGCCGCCTCCACGGCTGCGTTCAACGCCAAAAGGTTGGTCTGGTTAGCCAGGTCGCTCACGAGGATCGTGATGTTGCCGATCTGGCTGGTCTGCTCGCTCAGACGGAGAATCTGTTCGGCGATGACCGCCACCTTGTCCCGCACGCTTTCCATGCCGTGGACTGTGTGCCGCACGGACCGGTTGCCCTCTTCCGCCAGTTTGAGTGCCTCGCTTGCCCGCTCCGCCGCCGCATCGGCAATCTCCCCGGAGTGTTGGAACGAAGCATCCAGTTCGTCCATCGTCGCCGTGGTCTCACTCACCGATGCGGCCTGTATGGAAGCCGTGCGCTCGTGCTCGGTGACGCTGGCCGCAATCTCACTCGATGTGCTCGACAACGCGTCCACGGCGTTCTTGATCCGAGAACTGATATCGAGTGAGGCATTGTTTGCGATCCATGCCGCAACGACTGCCCCGACCAGAATCCCTCCCAACGCCCCCCAGAGCAACGATGTGCCGGAGGCTTGCGCCTGTGACCGGCTGCGGCGCTGTTCCCGTCGCACTCGTTCAGCCAACAGGTTCAGGTTGTCCCGGATGCGACGTGTCAACTCGGGACCCTTTCCCTTGGTGAAATCGGCGCCGGCGAGGGACTTTGCTGTTGCCAGATCCGCTGCCGCGACATCCATCGTCGGTTTCTGTACTGTGTCCAATAACTCATTCAGATCGCGTTCGATTTCCCCCCAGGTGTTCAGGTCTTCTCTGGCACTGGCTGCCAGGCGCTTCACATCCGCAGAGATTTCGTCGAAGCGCTTCCTCGCATCTCGCCAACGGGGGATGGCGCTCCCATCACCGCTGAGGGCGAAGCCACGAAAGGCCACTTCCGAGTCCAGCACGGCCACCGTGGCTGCCTCACAGCGTTCCAGCAGTTCGTAGTCCCTCGCCGACCGCTCCTGCGTGGCACGCAGGCTTAGCAGCGTGGAAACCATGAACAGGCCCACCAGCACGAGAGCGGTGACCGGGATCCCCACGATGCATTTGAGCTGCTGGCTCAGCCGGAGTTTGCGAAAGCGCTCCTTGACGAAATTGAACATGGGGACAGCGTCTCTTCCTGCGGGCAGGGTCACACAACCTCGTCTACGGCAAGATTGCCTTCGGCGAGCATACGGCGGACGTCGAGGATGGCCATCATGCGATCTGCATAGGGGGCGGCGCCACGCAGCCACTCGCGGGTTACGGATTGCACAGCCGTCGGCACAGCTCGGATCGCGTCGGGGCGGAGATAGACGACGTCACAGACCCGCTCTACCGGCACACCCAGTAGCCACTCCGAGGTAGCCAGAATGACTATCTTGCCTTCCGGATTCAATGGTCCGGCGGGCAGGTGCAGCGGCGGGCGAAAATCCACCAAAGGAAGGATCTGTCCCCGCAAATTGAGTGCCCCAAGAATGTGTGAGGGACAGCATGGGATTGGCGCCGGTTCACGTTGGGGGGTGAACTCCCGCACCAGTTCCAGATCCACCCCGAAAAACTCACCGGCGAGCTCCAGAACCGCAAACGGGGACAGGCCGGTGACATCCTCTGCTTCGGCCACGCGCGTCAACGCCCGTGCACGGTCGCGAAAAACGGCGCGATCCTGCTCCGATGCCTCCGGGCAAAACGCAGCCGTGGAGGCAGGCCTTCCCTCTTCGGCTGCCGGTGGCTCGGACGCCTCCGAGCCTATTTCGCCCACTAAGTGCGGAACGTCGTCTGCCGGCAGAGCGAGCACTTCCTCCAGCGCGAGCAATTGCACCATTCGCTCGTCTAACTGGACGATCCCCTGCAGAAACCGGGCTCGTAGGAGGCCGCGGCCCTCGAAAGCAGGAACCGGTTCTATCGCCTCGTCAGTCCACCGCCGGACGTCCAGCACCTGATTTACGATCAGCCCGAGCTGATGCCAATTGCCTCGCGGCTCTGCGGGAAGCACCACCACCACGATGTCACCCAATTGGTAACGGCGGGCAGGATGGCCAAGCCGTCTGCCCAGATCGAGCACGGGGATGACGGCGCCCCGGTAGTTCAACAGACCGGCCAGGTACGAAGGCGCCTCCGCCACGGGGGTGAGGGCAGGTAGTGAGACGATTTCCTGCACGCGCGGTGCTTCTAACCCGTACAGTACGTCCTGGACGGAAAGCACGAGATACTCGCCCCGGGGGGCGACGGTCGGCGAAGCAGGATCGGTCACGATGTTTCAGGTCTCCGAAACCGGATTGGCGACTGCGGGGTTTGTTCAGCTGGAAGTAGCCCATCACCCCGGGTCTCTCCGCCGGCGGAGTCGAGCTGCCGCAGGAGTTCGCCGGCTGTTCCGGCTTCGTACGGTTCTACCGGCGCATCATCCGGCATCTCCCGGAGCAATTGCCGGGCGACGGCAGCCATCTTGCGCGCCCGTGCGAAATCTGCGCCCTTCTCATATAGACCTGATAGGCGCAAGTATCCTGCCACGCACCGGGGTTCCACGTAAATCGCCCGTCTGAGCTCGGACCGTGCGGCCTCCAGGTCCCCCCGCTCCTCGGCCAGCTCTGCCAGGAGGCAATACACCAGTGGCATCTCCGGATTGACCTGCACAGCTTGCCTGCAGAGTGCTTCGGCCTCGCCATACTGTCCGATGTTGGCGCAGGCCCGCGCCCGCCGATAGCAGTCGTCGCCGTCGAGGGGTGCGGCGGCAGAGGGCGCAGGACGAGGCGCTGTTCGGTCTGCAGGAGGGGCTGCCATCGCCGCCGGCCTGCCCCCGGTGACCGGGGATACCGGAACCAGGTGCGGCGCGCGAGCGGCTGGCGCGGCAGGACGTCCTGCCTGTTGAGGCAAACGGAGTTGAGAAGCGCCATGATGCGGAATCCGCGGTTCAAGGCCTGCACCGGCCGCCGCCGTCTGCCGCCAGCGAGGCGGGAGAATATTGTTGCTCGCACCGGGATCCGCCGGCTGGGCAGCGCGGCTGTGCGGCGGGGAGGCGCCCTGCCCCAGGTTCGCAGACTCACGCGCGCGTGTCCGCAGGGGCGGGCTGTTTGCAAGTCGAGATGCGCCGAACATGGTTTCGGGGCCGGGACGTTGGAAGACGACTGAGTCGGGGTGGACGCGTACCAGGAAGTCGCTCCGTGCATCGGGAGGGAGCTCAGAATGCCCGGTAATCAGCACTCCGCCGGGTCGAAGCGCCGTGAAAAACTTCTCTACCAATTGGGGGAGATAGTGCCGTTCCAGGTAGATGAGCACGTTGCGGCAGACGATCAGATCCAGCTCAGCCAGTTCCCGTGAGGGGTCGGGAAGGGGATCCCGCACCAGATTCCCGGTGTGGAACGTGGTCAGGGCGCGCAGCGAGGCGGTGATGCGCCAGCCCGCTTCCGTGCGCGTAAAATACCGTTCCTGGAAGCCTGGTTCCACGAGGCGAAAAGACCAGGATTCATAGAGTCCGCTGCGCGCCTGGCGCACGGCCGCGTCCGAGAGATCCGTGCCGACCACACGCACGTCCCAGCCGGACAGGTCCTCCAGCGCATCACTGATCAGGATGGCGAGTGTGTACACTTCCTCGCCCGTGGAGCAACCCGCGCTCCAGAGCCTCAGGCGCCGGGTCGAACGGTTTTGTCGGATGAGTTCCGGGAGAATCCGGTCGCGCACCAGATTGATCTGCCCACGATCCCGGAAGAAATACGTCTCGTGAACGGCGAGAGACGCCCCGAGGTGCTCCCAGGCAGCCTCGGCGTCCGGACTGACGGAGGTGAGGAACCGGGCATAGTCGCTCGGCACGAGCCGGCGCGCCACCGCCTGATCCAGGACTGCCCGGCGGAGACGTTCGCGATCCTGCGGACGAAAGTGAAACCCCAGACGCCGTCCGACCAGAGCCTGAACCCGGCTCAATTCCTCGTCAGTCACGGAACTTCCTGTGAGCCGGCCCCCCATTGCCTGAGTCGGGGTGGCCGGACTTGAACCGGCGACTTCACGCTCCCAAAGCGTGCGCTCTACCAAACTGAGCTACACCCCGAATGCCGGAGCTTCCTCCCTTCGCCTGGGGAATCTGCCTGCTGGCCCGCCCAGCAGTACCGGCAGCCACAGGATACCGCATGCACCGGGCGCCACGCAAGCCGGAATCATCGGCGGGGAGCCGTCGGCTGTGGGGTCAACTCCACCAAAGTGCGCACGATGTCGTCCGCCTTGACGCCGGAATGCTCCGCAGCAAAGTTCGTGATGATCCGATGGCGCAACACCGGAGCCGCCACGGAGGCCACATCCCGGCAATCCACAAACGTCCGGCCTTCCAGCGCCGCCCGTGCCTTGGCGCCCATGATCAGGTACTGCCCCGCGCGCGGACCGGCGCCCCAGGTCACGTACCGGGCGATGAACTCCTTCAACTTCGGATCCGCCTTCGACTTCTCCAGGTCCGGAGTGCCGACACGCGTGGCGCGGACGAGCGTGAGCACGTAGTCGAACACGTGCGGAGGAACCGGGAAGTCGTGCAGAAACTCCTGGAGCCAGATGATTTCTTCCGCGGAGAGCACTTCCTGAACCTCCTGGCGCACGCGCGAAGTGGTGCGGCGCATGATCTCCAGTTCCTCTTCCAGATTGGGATAGTCCACCCGGACCATGAACATGAAGCGATCCAATTGTGCTTCCGGCAACGGATAGGTGCCCTCCTGTTCGATGGGATTTTGGGTGGCGATGACGAGAAAAGGATCGGGCAGCGGGCGCGTCTCGTGGCCGACGGTGACGCGGCGCTCCTGC
>SYMT01000188.1 GCA_005805375.1 Actinomycetota bacterium | reverse complement strand
GGCGGCGGCAGTGAGTTCCATAACACCATGACGTACATGATTCCGTCCAGTTGTGTCCTCTCAGATGCCGCCGTGTCTCCTCACGGGTGGGAGGATTAATTCTGCTCGGTTCCCTTCAACTTCGCCGCCGCCCGCGGCCGCCGGATTTCCGGCAGCCGGTCGGGATGCCAGACCAGTACCAGATCCTGATAGGCGCGGCGCAGCTCCGCCAGGGTGGCGCCCGGCTTCACTTCGAGCACCCGCCAGCACTCCTCCACGGTCTCCGGCAGCGTGACGTCCGGCGCGTCGCCCACCGCCTCGTCCGGCTCGGCCAGCAGCGCCTGGAGGGCGGCGTGGAACTCCAGCACACCGCCGTACCGCGCCTCCGGCCTCTGCGCCAGCGCCCGTGCCAGCACCGGGTCCAACCGCGAATACTCCGGCCGGAGGGAGGAGAGCGCCGGCGGAGGCTGGCCCGCCTTCGCCACCGTGATTTCTCCCGACGTGCCGGTGTAGGGCAGTTCCCCAGTCAGCAGCTCAAACAGTACCACCGCCAGCGCATACTGGTCCGCGGCCGGTCCCGCCTTCCGCCCCAGGCACTGCTCCGGCGCGGCGTACTCCGGCGTCCCCATTACCACCCCGGCCGGGGTCAGCGGGGCCCGCCGCGCCCCCACCGGCTCGTCCACGCCCGCGATCCCGAAATCCGACACCACCGTGCGCCCGTTCTTCAGCAGGAACAGGTTCCCCGGCTTCACATCCCGGTGGACCGTGCCCAGTGCATGCACCGCCGCCAGCCCCTGCGCCGCATCGCCCACCTCCCGCACCGCCTGGTCCAGCGGCAGCGGGCCCCGCTCCAGGCGCTGCGCCAGCGTCTCGCCCTCCAGCAATTGCATCACCAGATAACACTGCCCCCGGTGCTGCTCGAAGGCATAGATCCGTACCACATACTCACTGTCCACCCGGCCCATCACCCGGGCTTCGCGCTCAAACCGCACCGCAAAGTCCGGATTCGCGGCCAGATACGGGTGCAGCACCTTCACCGCCACCGGCCGCTCCAGCGAAGTCTGCACCGCCCGGTAGACGATCCCCATCCCACCTTCGCCCAACTGCCCCTCAAACCGGTATCCCGGCAGTTCGGGACCCGTCGGCTCCGGTTCCCTGCTCCACATCCGCACCGGCTGCTCCTCCTGCTTCGTCGCCTGCACCCTGGCACCTGCGTGCCCTCACGCACCCCGCGAGCGAGGGATTGAAATCCCTCGCTGGACGGGGGTCCTCCGGACCTGGGGTGATTGAATCCGAGCACGGCCCGCTCGCCGGGCATCCCCACCCCCGTCTCCCCCGGTCCGGAGGACCCTGCCCCAGCGAGAGATTCCAATCCCTCGCGGCCCAATCCCGCGCGGCGCAATCCCGCGCGGTGCCCTGCCGCCGGAATTACGCTTCAGGCTCGCTCTTCTGCGGGGGAAAGAACTCGCGAATGGAGCACCGGAACTCCGGGATGACGCCTTCGCCGGTGATCTCGTCGTCACCGCACAGCCGGGTCAGCGATCCGTCCTGCCGGTAGATGGTGACCGTACGGTGGTGCGGGTTCGCCACCCAGACCAGTTGCACTCCCGCACTCAGGTACTCGCCGACCTTTTGCTCCACCTCGTAGTGCAGCTCGTGGGGCGACACCGACTCTACCGCCAGGTCGGGCGCCAGCTCCAGATATCCCTCCGGCAGGTCGGCTTCCTGCAGCCGGGATTGGGCGATGAACGACACATCGGGCCTGCGGACCTTCGCCGGCGCGTCGGAGAAACAACGGTAGCCGGTCTCAGACCCGAGTACGGTGCCGAGGCCCTCGGTCTCACAATGCCTGTCCAGGCGGCTAATGATCCGGGCCGCCACCCGATCGGAAACAGCACCCATCTTTCGCTCCACCAGCCGACCGCACACCAGTTCGTAACGACCTGCGTCGGGCAGCAGCAGCAGCTCCTCCGGGCTGATGCACTGTGGGATGACCAATGCAGACATGGTTCAGTTTCCTCCGGTCCGGTGCGCTGCCGTGTCAGGCGCGGACCCTGCCCTCGCCCAGACACCAGAGCGTGGAGTCCGTGCGGTGGAAGAGCCGATCGCCGGCCAGCGCCGGCGAGGCGGTGATGCGTTCTCCCAGCTCGTTGGTGGCCAGCAGGCGGAACTGGGGGCCGGCCTCGACCACAAACGTCGTCCCCTGATTATTGCTGACGTAGATGCGCCCGTCCGCCGCCACCGGCGAGGAATTGCAGTCTCCTCCCAGGCGCTCGCGGAAGCGCTCCGTGCCGTCCTTCGCATCGTGGCAGACGAGCACGCCGTTGTCCAGCCAGGCATACAGGTGCCCGCGATACGCCAGGAGCGAGGCCTCCTGCGGGCCCGGCTTGTCCGACACCCAGAGCACCTCCGGGGCCGCACCCCCACCGCGCAGGCGCAGGGCGTGGATAGGACTCCGCCGCCAGATCTGGGTGTACACCACGCCCCCGACCTCCACCGGGCTGACGATGATCTCCCCGTTGTACGGCCCCATTCCTTCGCCGTACTGCCACAGCTCCCGGTGGGTGGTCGCATCGAACGCCGTGAGACGGTTCTTGCCGGGGACCAGGAGCTCGGTCTGCCCGTGGTGCTGTACGACGAGCGGCGTGGAGTGCGAGGTGCCGATCGGGCGTTCGACCTTCCAGGCAATCTCCCCGGTGCGCCGGCTCAGGCCCAGCAGATAGCAGGGACCGGCATGGTGATCCCACGCGAAGACCACCGAGTCCGGCAGGAGCAGCGGACTCGCGCCCCACCCCCAGCTCGTCTTCGGATTGCCGAACTGCGGCGCCAGCCGGTTGATCCAGACCGGACGCCCGTCATGTGTGTAGCGGGCAAACTCGGCGTTCGAGAACGAAACGTAGATCCCGTCGCGCGCCACGGCCGGCGTGTTCGCCGCCAGGTTCGATTTCTGGTGCGACCCCTGGGCAAAGCCGAAACCGAAATCGTGCCGCCACAACTCGCGCCCGGTCCGACGGTCGAAACAGAGGGTCAGGAGAGATTTCTTCCCTTCCTGCTCCGCCTCCGAACAGACCACCACGCGGTCGCCATATACGACCGGCGAGCCGGTGCCCCACCCCGGCAGGGCCGCCGACCAGATCCGATTTTCCGCACGGCTCCAGCGCAGCGGGGGCTTTTGCCCCTCGGCAACGCCCGTCCCCCCGGGCCCGCGCCACTGCGCCCAATCGGCCGCCGCGGCCCCAGAGGAGGTCGCCGTCACTACCGGAGCCGCGAGGCCCCCCCAGAGAAGATGCCGGCGATTCAGGCGCACAGGAAGAGGAGTGGCGACATGCAGCGTCATGGAATTTCAGCCCTTTCGCTGGAAGACTTCCCCCCGGAAGACGAGATTCCCTTCCTGTGCATTCCAGGCGGAAATGGGCAACGCTTCCCGGTGAAAAGTACGAAACACCGGGGGGCACACGATAGGTGACTGGT
>SYMT01000187.1 GCA_005805375.1 Actinomycetota bacterium | reverse complement strand
GGGCCGCACGGTGGACTTCAAGAACAGTGTGGTCATCATGACCAGCAATATCGGGAGCGCCTGGATCCAGGAACTCGCGCACACGGACCCGGTCGGGATGCGGGCGAAGGTGATGGACACGCTTCGGTCCCATTTTCGGCCGGAATTCCTGAACCGCGTGGACGACACCGTGATCTTCGACAGTCTGACCCAGGCGGAGATCAAGCGGATCGTGGAGATCCAGCTCGGGTTGCTTCAGGCTCGGTTGGCGGAGCGGAAGCTGACGCTGGAGTTGACGGACGCAGCGAAGGAAGCACTGGCGGCCGAGGGGTGGGACCCGGACTACGGTGCGCGGCCCCTGAAGCGCGCCATCCAGAAGCGGGTGCAGGACCCGCTGGCGCTGAAATTCCTGGCCGGAGAAATCCGGGAAGGCAGCCATATCCACGTAGATGCCTCCCCGACCGGAGAACTGATCTTCGAGGCGTAGCGCTCTCCGTCCGGAACGAACGAAGGGGCGGCCGATACGGCCGCCCCTTTGCTCATGCTCTCGGTGATCCGTCCGCTGCTTCCAGTAGCGTGTTCAGGATCCGCTCTGGCGCTCTGGTCCCTCATCCTTCCGCAGGATCTTGGCTGAGGCACGTAGCATCAGGTGAGCCTCCCGGTACAGTGAGCGGTGAAGTCGTTTGCCTGCACGTCAAACATCCTGAACACCCTCCTTCCTGGCGAGTTCCGTCAACTGACGTCGCAGGCTCTTTGCTTGCAACTTCGTCATGGGAGGAGTGCGGTGCAGGCCGGTGATGCCTGAGTGTCCTCGTGCCCCCGGACGCGGATCCGGGACTCGGGAACCTGTTTCGCTCATCACCATCAACGGTTCCCACACCACATCCAGTCCCTGGATTTTCGGGTCTGCGGGGTCTGGCTGCACGTTTCACACCTGGGAAACACCGAGGGGTGCCTTCAGGACATATTGTTGCTGATTTCGGGTGAGGAACGACCTGGCTTGAGATGCGGTGGTTAATCGTTCCACCCAAACAGAAAGGGATGGACGCGCCGCAACCTTGTCCTCAGACGATAGCTCGAAGGCCTCTGGGGCGAGTTTTCCGTCTGCGGTGGGGATCGCGAGAAGGAAAACTCGTTCGTTACTCGGGAGGGGATCCCCTGTCTCGCCGGGCTCTTGCACAGTGGATGGGTTCATTGTGCAAGAGCCATACGCGGGAAGAACGAAGCGTCAGGCCACAACCTGGGGGGTAGATACAGGATCATGCCAGGATCCCAACAGCGTTTGCACTTCGTCGGGAACATCCGCTCCGGTGGACATCTTCCAGTCGGCACCCCAGTGTTTCCCGGACACGTCGTGCCGATAGTAAGACTCCGGGTCGTGATCCGGAAAAAACTCTAGTTCGAGGTAGTCCGGAGTCTGTTCCCAGCACAGAAGGAACCTTCCGTCCGGGCCGGGGCTGCCATCCGGGACGGGCAACCCCCCGATCGCTTGTTGGAGTAATGTCCAGGCGAACTGGATGTGCGCTTCGGTTGTTGCGGAAATCCAGCCTTCCTGCCTCCGCAGGTTGATGTAGGCATACAAGTTCCCGAGTCGCGCTACCTGCACCGGATCCCGGTCCGGTACGGAATTCACAATTCGAGTAACGCGGGCTGGCCGAGGCGTGACGGTAACAGTCGTGGTGAAGTAAGTCATAGTGTATCTACTCGACTCATGGGACGAATTCGATCTCGTCTCACCCTTCCGCCGTGCCGTGTTGCGCGATTGTGCAACGCTCCAATCCTAACAGGATCGTCTCCGAGTGTCTATTGCGTGCGCGCGCCACCCGAGTGAACGAAGCCCGAAGAGGTCGTTCAGTATCCTTCGTTCCCCCGGTGGGCGCAACGCACTACATTCCGAACCGGTCGCCGAGTGCTTCCCTCGGAGATGATTACCCGTAAGAGAGCGACCCAGGCGGGACGACCGGGTATCATGAGGGGGTGCTGCGGGGAGCACGGGGGGGCGCAAGCGGGGTTCGAGACAGGTGGGGTGGGGATGAACGAGGCTGAGGTTGCACTGCTTGCGGAGCAGGTGCGCGTAGACGGCTACTGTGTGCTGCCCGGGTTGCTGCCGCCCGACCGGGTGCAGGCGATGCTCGTCCGCTTCGAGGCATTGATTGCAGAGAAGCAGGCCCGCGAGGCGTTCAATCGGGGGGAGCACCGCTTTCAGATGTACCTGCCGTGGGCGCCGCCCTTCAGCGCCCCGGTGTTCTATGAGCATCCCGCTGTGCTGGCCGTGACGGAAGCGGTCATCGGGTCGGATCCGGCGCTGGTCTACTTCGCGTCCGATACGCCGCTGCCGGGGGCCGATTACCAGCGAGTCCACTCCGACACCCGTCTCCTCTTTCCTGAAGCCGCGCACTCGCTGCCCGCTTATGGGCTTGTCCTGAACGTGCCGCTGGTGGACTGCTCCGAAGAGAACGGCAGCCTCGAGTTCTGGCCGGGGGGCACGCACCTGCTCCCGAGTGCCGTAGATCGAGAACGGCTGGCGCAAACGATGCAGAGCCGGCGTGCGAACCTGAAGGCCGGGGACGGTCTCCTGCGTGACCTCCGGATGTGGCACCGGGGCACGCCGAACCACTCGACGCGCCTGCGCCCGCATCTCGCGCTCGTTTACGTGCGTCCCTGGTATCGGTTTGAGCAGGAAGTTCCTGCCCTTCCCCGCGCCGACTATGATGCGCTTGGCGAACGTGCTCAGCGGTTGCTGCGGTACGCGAAGATATACTGAATTCCGATCCAAACTCGCTTTCGTCCGTCCAACTTTCTCTCTCTTCGCATCGGGGGTAGCAGATGTTCGCAAAAATCCTCCTGCCGACGGATGGCTCCCAGGCGTCTCTGGTGGCTGCCCGGACCGCGGGTACTGTGGCGGAGGCACATGACGGAGTGGTGCATCCCCTGGTTGCCGTCGAGTACCGGTACATTGAGGATGACGATCTCCCGGAGCACATCAGGGCCACTATCCGCGAACGGATTGATCGGCGCGCCCGGGCGGCGCTCCAGCAGGCCAGTGCCGCCGCCGTATCCGCTGGAGGCCGTAGCTCGCCCGGTAGCCTGCGCGTCGGCCCGGCTCCCGACGCGATCCTTCAGGAGGCCGCAGCGGGGGAGTACGATCTCATCGTGATGAGCAGCCGCGGGCTCGGCAAGGAGCAGGGCCATGAACGGCTGGTCGGCAGCGTTACCGAACGCGTCCTGCACCGGGCCTCCTGCCCGGTCCTCGTAATCCCCCACGAATAGTGGTGCCCCGGAGCGGATGCGGGCAGATGGGGGCGGCGGGCCGGAGGAAGTGTACAGGCGAACCAGGGAGTGGAGCGTGTCGGATCCCATCCCTATCTCGTCGTGCTCGTTTCTCCCGGCTGACACCTTCCGGGCCGCCGTCTACTGTTGAGAAAAGTCCCATTCCCGGATGAGTTCGCCGCCGGCGGTGCGCAAGCGAATGGTGCGGATGCGGATTTCACCCGGCGCCACTGCCGGATCCAGCCGCAAGGCGCGCACCGGGCGGGCCGCGGTGAAGCGGAGGGTGTAGTCTCGGAAGCCGTCGTCCCTTGCTACATCGAACAGCACACTCCGGTCGCGGAAGAATGGGGGCGAGACGCCTTCCTCCTGCCAGAAGAGCTGCCCGCGCCCGCCCACTCCCGACGCGAGCCGCAGTTCGAGACGATACTCGCCGGCGGGGACATCGGCCAGCCGGGCCGACAGGTACGGATCACCACCGGTCGAAGTTATCCGGAGTGCGCCGTCGCGGCGATCCAGACTGCAATCGTGATCGGCGGTCCAGCCTGCGACCGGCGCCTGCGGTGTGCGCGGCGCTGCTGCTTGCGGAGCCGGCACACCCGGACGATAGGCCGGGTTCCGTGTCGGCACCAGCGCCTGGATATCCTGGAGGTGAGTTTCGAGCAGCGCGTTCAGTTCCTTCACTCGTTCAGGCTCTTCGGCGGCCCGGTTGCGGGTCTCGCCCGGGTCATCCCGCAGGCGGTAGAGTTCGAAGCGGTCGTCCTGATGTTCGCCGTCGTGGTGGAAGCGGATCAGTTTCCAGTCACCGCGTCGCACCCAGGAACCGGGCAGGTTGCCGGTGGCGGGAGTGTAGTGCGGAAAGAAGCACATGACAGTGTCGCGTGGCCTCCCCCGCCCCAGCAGGGCAGGAACCTGACTGATCCCATCCAGGCGGCGCTCGGCGGAAGGTCGCACCCCGCAGATCTCCAGCAAGGTTGGATGCCAGTCTACGCTGGAGAGAAGCGCCTCAGTCCGGGAGTTCGGCTTCACCCGCTCCGGCCAGACCACCACGCACGGCTCCCGGGTGCCGCCTTCATAGAGCGTCGCCTTGCCGCCCCGAAGAGGCGCGCAACTGGTCGCCGGGATCGCCTCATATCCCGGCGGAGCGGTCTGCCGCGGTGGCCAGATCCAGCCGCCATTGTCCGAAAAGAAAACAATGACCGTCTCTCGTGCGATTCCCGTCTCGTCTACGGCATCCAGTAGCGTGCCGACCGCGTCATCCAGGCTCTGTACCATCGCGGCGTAGAGCGGGTTGCGCTGGGGCGACGCCGGGTCCACTTTCGGACGGTACTGCTCCACCAACTCCGGTTTCGCACTCCAGGGCGAGTGGACGCTGTAGGCCCAGTAGTTCAGATAGAACGGCCGATCGCGGTGCTCCCGGATGAACTGCGCTGCCTCCCGGGACATCCGGTCCTCAATGTGCTCACCGGGACGGCCCTGATATTCGGCCTTCCGGATGAACCTCCAGGGGGCGAGATAGCCGCCGCCGGGGCCGGGCAGATTCGGTTCGCTCGGCCAGTCCACATCAAAGCCCTGGTGGCGGGCGTCGTACGGCTCACGGCCCAGATGCCACTTGCCGAAGTGGGCGGTCGCGTAACCCGCCTCCTTGAGGACCTCCGCGAGCGTGACGTACTCATGCTTCAGGCGCGTGGCGCTGACTTGCTGCAGCGCCTTCAGGTCCGGCCGGGCGGAGCGGACCAGCGCCGCTGAAAACCGCTCCTCCGGCAGGTGACAGACCGGTGCGGTGATGCCGATTCGCCCGGGATAGAGCCCTGTGAGGATGCTGGCACGCGTCGGAGAGCAGAGCGGATTGGCGGCATAGGCGTTTCGGAAGCGCATCCCCCGTGCCGCGAGCCGTTCCAGGTTCGGAGTCTGATACAGCCGCGTGGTACCGTAGAGCGTGGTGTCACTCCAGCCGAGGTCATCGGCCAGGATGAAAATCACATTGGGCGGCCGGGGCGCTGCGTTTCGCGCCGCTGCTGCTCCGGCCACCAACCCCAGCAGCACTGCCAGGAGCCCCCACAGGCGTACGCCCCTCGAGTCTATGTGGTTTCTCATTTCGCATCCTTGCCCGCGCTGCCACTGCCGGGGAGCCGGGCGGCTCTGTGCCTCATCCCCTTGGCCGATGATGGGGTGAGCCTTATCCAGTTCGGGTTCTTGACGAAGCCGACACGGATTTTGTCACCAACGCCAGGAGTTTTACCACCCCGGGAGGAAGCGGCGGGCAAACCGGTAGCGCCCGGTGTGGTACGGTTCGTCCAGGCGGTTGATGCGCACGCGGTCACTGCCGGAGGCGTGGATGAAGCGGGTGCGGTCGAGCAGGAGGCCGACGTGAGTGATGGCGCCGGGCCGTTCGGGGGGACCGAAGAACACGAGGTCGCCGCGCCCCGGTTCAGCCGCTTCACGGCCATCTTCGGCCTGCTGATTCGCGTCCCTCCGGAGCGGAATGCCGTTCAGGCGAAACACCAGTTGCACAAACCCGGAGCAATCCAGGCCCCACGGACTGCAACCCCCCCAGAGATAGGGGATGCCCAGGAAGCGACGGGCAGTCGCACACACCGACGCCGCTGTGGAATGCTCTCCACGTGTCGCCTGGTCCCAGAAGAACGGAGCAGAGGGGAGGTTCGGGTTCAGGGCCGCCACCCGGTGCGCCTCCGTCCAGCCCATGCGCCCGTCGGGCAGGAGCAGTTGCACCCAACCGTCGCGGACTTCGCGCCGGGGCAGGCGGGTGCCGATGGGGGCGGCCAGGAGGGCGGCCCGTCGGAAGTCCGGCGCGCCGCGAAGGTTTGCCCAGAGGTCGGTCACCTCGCAGCCGGGGCCATCCCACTCCGCAGGAGGCGCGGTTAGATCCTCCTCCCGCACCCAGCCGGAATACCCATCCGGCGTCCGGACCTCTCGCCAACCGGGCAGGGTGCGCTCGACCACGACAGGCATCGCGAGCAGGGCCTGGGAAACCTGTTCAGATTCCCCGGACGCCCCCCGAAACATCGGCGCGACCGGGACTGCGATGAACAGTTGCCGCGTTTCCACTGGATGACCTTTCTCCTCTGCCGGCATGCGAGAGCAGGAGCCTCTGACGACTCCGCTGGGGCCAGGTAGCGGGAGTAGCTGAAGCCCTTCCCGCGGGGATCTACGTCCTATCCGGCGGTGTGCCTCGCGGAGTACGGTGGTCCACACGCCTGACGATCGGAGTGCTCGCCTGCCTGTACGAGAGGCTCCGACAGTGTGGAACCGGCTGCCCCCGAAGTTGCCGGGCAACGGCTCCGAGGTACGCCATTTCCTGCGACTGCGGCGGACGTAGGAAATGGTCTCCCTCCAGGACTGAATTCCCTATCGCGTATCCCTCTGCTCGCGGACGGGTCCCTTACGATCCGTTTTGTCCTTCGTCCTCAGGTACAGCGTGATCCAACAGGCTGCCCCAATGCTGTCCAGCAGGACATCGGCGGCGGAGGAACCGCGGGTGGGAGAGTAGGATTGGTGGTACTCGTCCACGGCGGCCCAGAGGGTGGCGGCAGCCCAGGCGGCCAGCGCGGCCTTCGAGCCTGCGGTGGGGGGGATACGGGCCCGCAGCGCGCGGGCATTCAGCAGGCCCAGGAGCCCGTAGCCGCAGAAGTGTCCTCCCTTGCGGAATACGACATTGATCGTTTCGAGGGAGGCGGGGGAGAGGCGCGCATAGAGATCCGGCGCCAGGAACCGGAGCAGCCGGGCGATAGCACCGCCGGTTTGATCCGCCGACCCGCGATCCGAGCCAAGCCAGAAGATGATGGCCATCACCACCAGTGGAGGCGCCCCGTGGGTGAGCCAGTAGCCGGCGGGCGGAGTGGCTGGCTGTTCCTGGGCGCCCGTCGAGCCCCTCTCCTGTCGAACTTCCACTTCGACCTGCTCTGCCAAAGTCATCTCCTGGGGTGCGGTCCGGTGCAACTGTGCGGGCACCGCCGTCTCCACTGCCCGCCGATCCAGGTTCGGCCGATCTTGCGGTCCCCGCCGATTGCTCACGACACCCTCAATAAGTATACTGGTCCAGCCGCCGGGAGTGCGAGATCTCCGGCACACAGCGCCGTTCGGTGAGTGCGTCCTCCAGGTGGATCAGGGAACGGGCGCCGGGTAGCCTGGCCCCGCGTTGGGTCCACAGGCGGTGGGAGTGTGCTCATCGTGGTGAGCGTACCCAATTCCCGGAGCCCTGTGACGTGCGGGGAAGGAATGGTCCAACCCGAAGAGCGAACAGAGGTGCAGCAGAGCAGAGAGTTGGGTGCAGCGCGCAGGCGCTGTACGCTTCACCCAGCATCGGAGCAAACCACCTGACCGTTCCGCTGGTTGGTGGTGGGCCGCATCTCTGCCCGCATTGTTCACCCTTCGCCTCCCAGCACCAATCGCTCTGCCGGGAGCCGCGCCGGGCGCCGGCTGAACGCGGCGTCCGGCAGAGCTGCCGGTACGGATGCGAGCTGCTTCCTACTCGCCATGAACTCACCACACCACGTTCGCGCTTCCTGTTACCGTCCGGCCACATTGGGTACTCGGGGGATGGTGTGCAGTAGCCATTACCTTGCGTCCGCCGCCGGTCTCCGATTGCTGCACGCCGGCGGCAATGCGGTAGATGCGGCCATCGGTACGGCGGCGGTGCTGGGACTGGTCGAACCGCACATGTCGGGTCCGGGTGGAGATGGATTCCTCATGCTGCACCTGGGGGAGACGGGACAGATCCGGTGCGTGAATGGGACTGGACCGGCGCCGTCGCGCGCCACCCGGGAACTGTTCGCAGAACGGGGCATTCCGACAAAGGGGATACGGAGCGTATCGGTACCGGGGATCGTCGGCGCGTGGCTCCTGGCGCACGCCGAACATGGGAGCCTGCCGCTCGAAACGGTGTTCGCGCCGGCCTGCGAAATTGCGGAACTCGGCTTCCCACTCTCTCCAAAAGTAGCCGCATCGCTCGCCGTTGAGGCGGCGGCGGGCTCCCCCATTTGCACCCACCCCGCGTCCGCGGCAGTCTACGCGCCGGACGGGACGCCGCTCCAGGCCGGCCAGATTTGTCGCAACCCGGACTATGCCCGCACCCTGGTGCGTCTGACCCGAGAAGGGGTGGACGCCATGTACCGGGGACCGATCGGAGCGGCTCTGCTGGAGCTCAGCCGCGAGCATGATGGGCTGTTCGAGGAACGCGACCTGCACGACTTCGCGGCGTTCTGGCAGGAGCCGATTTCCACCACCTACCGCGGGCACGAGGTCTTCGAGTACCCTCCCAGTTCCAGCGGTCACGTCCTGCTCCAGGAACTGAATCTGATTGAGCACTTCCCGATCTCATCCTATGGACTGCTGACCCCGGAGTCCATTCATGTGATGGTGGAGGCAAAGAAGCTTGCTTTCGCGGATCGGGAACGTTATCTGGGGGATCCGGATTGGGTGCGCATCCCGCTGGCGGGGCTCCTCTCCAAGGCGTATTCCGCCGAGCGCGTGCGCCTGATCCGGGAGGACCGTGCCGCGACCGGCATCGCCGCGGGACGTCCGGATGGCGCCGAGGAGACCACCTGCTTCTGTGTGGCCGACCGCTTCGGCAACGCAGTTTGCCAGTTGCAAAGCATCCAGACCGCCTGGGGCAGCGGTACGATCGTCGAGGGCACCGGCGTCCTGCTGAACAACCGGATGACCTACTGGCACCTCGATCCGGGCCATCCGGACGAACTCCGACCCGGAAAACGCGTGCGCCATACGATGAACCCCTACATGGTCAAGAAGGAGGGGGAACTGGTGCTGGTCGGCGGCACGCCGGGGGCGGACACGCAGGTGCAGACCAACATGCAGGTGATTTCGCACGTGCTGGACTTCGGTCTGAACGTCCAGGAGGCGGTCGAGGCCCCGCGTTGGCGGCACACGCAGAACGGTACCGAAAGTGATTATCCCCACACCTGTGCGGATGAACTGCTGCTCGAAGACCGCTTCGCAGCCGCAGTGCGGGAGGGCCTCGCACAGCGTGGACACGTCATTCGCCGGCTCGGGGATTGGGCGGCCACGGGGAGCGAGCAGATGATCCAACGGGACCCGGCGACCGGCGTCCTCGCCGGCGGGAGTGATCCCCGGCGGGACAGCCAGGCGCTGGCCTGGTAGCCCCCCCCATGGCAACCTCCTCACGACATCAGTGGAGTGGAGCGCAGCGTGGGCTGGTCTGGCTGCTGGCGGGGAGCATTGCTCTGCCCGCCGGTGCCTCTGCGGGTGGAGCCCCGGTCCGGACGGCGCCCCCCAACGTGGTCCTGATCCTCGCAGACGACTTGGGCTTTTCCGACCTCGGCTGCTACGGGGGAGAGATCCGGACACCGAACCTGGATCGGCTGGCGGCAGGAGGACTGCGCTTCACCCAGTTCTACAACTGTGCCCGCTGTTCGCCCACGCGGGCGGCGCTCCTCACGGGGCGGTATCCGCACCGGGTGGGTCTGGCCCGGAACGGCGGGAGCCTGTCGCGCAACGCTCCGACGGTCGCGGAACTGCTCCGCGGCGCCGGCTATCAGACCGGAATGGCCGGCAAGTGGCATCTTTCGGAAACCCCCGAACTTCCGGACGCCGCTCAACACCAGAAGTGGGTGGACCACCAGGTGGACCCCGGCCGTCCCTTCGGGCCGCCGGAGAGCTATCCCACCCGCCGGGGGTTCGATCGGTTCTACGGGATTCTGTGGGGCGTGGCGGATCATTTCGATCCCTTTTCGCTGATGGACGGAGAAGAACCGGTCCGCTCCGTGCCGTCGAACTACTACTTCACGGACGCCGTTACTGCCCGGGCCGAGGCACAAATCCGGGATTTCTCGCGGGCAGGGCGGCCGTTCTTCCTCTATGTCGC
>SYMT01000186.1 GCA_005805375.1 Actinomycetota bacterium | reverse complement strand
CTATGATGAGCGCGGTGGCTGGGCAAACACCCAAACTCGACCTCACACAAGTGGGGATGTACCGTGGGGGTGTACCGTGGGTAGTTCATGTGCCAGGCACCGTCCTCACGCATGTGGGGTGCTGCTGTTGATACTGGCGGCGGCAGCGGACGGTAGAAGGGTCGGGGACGATCATTTCCGTCTCCCGTCTCCAGTCTCCCGTCCACCGTCCGCTGCCGCTGGCTCATCGGGTTACACTTGATGGTTAGCGGATGATGCCCCTACAGGAACGCATCGGCTCGAACGCGGATCTCCGCAGCATCCCGTCACTCCCGGCGCAGCGTGCCGATCAGGTCCTGGAGCAAAGCATCATCTACCGGATCTCCCTCCAGGGTGCGAAACAGTGCGGGGAGCTTCCCCATCAATTCCTGATCCGAGAGCACAGCCGGGGGCAACTCCCCGCGATCGAGCGCTGCCAGACGCCGCAACTCCCGCGCTTCCGGGCCGTCCGGCGCCAGATCCAATACCCGTTCAAACGTGCGCAGTTTTGGGTCCTGCGGCGGTGCGAGCAATCCCCGCTCCATCTTGCTGTAGTTGCCGGGGTCCATCCCCAGGCTTTCGCTGAAGTGGCGCAGCGTCACGCGCCGCGCAGCGCGCAGCCGGCGAACATAGGCGCCAAACGAGTTCATGTCTGCTCCTCCTGCACAGAGGATAACAGTCTCGGGACCTGTTGTAAACAGATTACTACATCACTCGGCGCAGAAGGAACAGGAGGGGCGGAGGAGAACAATCGAGGCGGGAAGGGAGGCACAGCATGGCACTCAAGGTAGGGATGGTCGGGCTGCGGGGGATCGGCGTGCCGCACGCGGAGGCCCACCGGCAGGACCCGCTGGCGGAGTTCGTCGCCGTGTGCGACACGGTGAAGGAACGGGGGGAGAAGGCCGCGGAGAAATACGGGGTCCGGGCCTACGGCTCCCTGCGCGAGATGCTGGACGGCGAGCCGGACCTGGACGTGGTGGATATCTGCACCGGCGGCTACGAGAACGGCTCCTGGCACTACGAGCCGGCGATGGAGGCGATGGCGGCCGGCAAGCATGTGCTGGTGGAGAAGCCGCTCTCCAGCGAGATCGCCCACGCGCGGGAGATGGTGCGCCTGGCCGATGCGCAGGGCGTCTACCTCGGCTGCAACCTGAACCACTTCTTTTCGGACCCAGCCGAGCAGGCCCGGGCGTATCTGGACCAGGGCGCGCTCGGGGAACTGGTCTTCTGCCTCTGCAAGATGGGCTTCCAGGGGGGCCAGCCGGAGAACTACCGCGCGCCCGGGTCGCCCAAGGTGGCGGGGTTCCCCTACTTCCACCTGAAGGCGTTCCTCTCCCACCCGCTTTCCGTGATGCGCCACTTCTGCGGCGATGTGACCCACGTGCAGGCGTTCCTCAACCGCCCCGGGTTCCGCCGGGCCGCGGGCGAGGTGATGCTCTCGACGGCCAGCATTCACCTCCGGTTCGCCAACGACTGCGTGGGCTATCTCCTCAGCCAGCGCGGCGATGCGTCCTACGGCCTGGGGGGCTGGTGGAGCGTCGAGGTGGGCGGCACGCGGGGGACCTTCTGCATCGAGAACTGCGTCGAGCGCGTCACGTTCTGGAAAGCGCCCGATGTCCGCGGCCCCGGCAAGCCGGCCGATACGGCAGCGGACCAGCCGGGCGCCCCGGTCGTGACCGCTTCGGGCACGCATGAATTCGGGCAGACCTTCGCCCGGCGCATCCACGCCTTCCTCGAAGACATCACGAACGGCGTGCCCCGCGACCGCCTTCGCGCCTCCGGCCGGGACGCGCTCGCCGTGCTGGAATACACCTTCGCGGCCATCGAGTCCCACGAAAGCGGCGGCGCTCTGGTCCGCCCCCATCCCCTCCCGCCGCTCCACGGAGACCCGGCCACACTCCGGGACTGATGCCGCGAAGCGGAGTCTCCGCACTCCGCTTCGGACGGCCGGACGGCGAATGGCGAGTGGCAGGCGGCTCGGTCCGATACAGCCACGCCGGCGGAGCCGGCGATCGCCCTGGGGCAGATCCGCGCCCGGCCCCAGGGGCTGGACCGGCCGCTGCACTCGCAGTTCGCTCCCTCAGGGGAGGATCCGCAGCCGGACCGCCTCGGAGCGCGCCCGGCGGCCGAAACTCCAATCGGCGCTGAGTTCGAGCTGACGCCGGCGGGGCCCGACACGCGCGGGTGGCGCCTGGCTGCCGCTGCGGAGCGGCGCGAGTCCCGGTATCCCCGGGTAGGTCGTGGGTCCGAGCGGCTGGGGGCTCGGCCCGAGCCCCCAGCCGCTCCTCACGCTCGATGGCGGCACACCGACGAGGGAGATGCTGGCCGAGAAAGCGGGAATCAGTGCTGGCGCCGGCGAGGGATACTCCAGCGCCGCAAGCGCCTTCACCCTCCGCTGCCCCGCAGGCGAAAGCGCCGCGTACGGCAGGACAACCTCCACACCCGGTTGCGCGCCGATGCGCCGCCGGAGTTGCCGCTTCCCGATCGGCGTCTCCCGCAGCAGCGCCAGCAGAGTGCGCAGGCGGCGCGCCTCCCAGCGCTCCGGCGCCGTGAAGAAGAACTCGAGGCTCCCACCGGCCCGCACTGACATCTGCTGCAGCCCGAGCAGTTGCTCCGAGGACAGCTCGGCCAGCGCTGCCAGGTGGGTCGCCGCCGGTATCCCGTCGTGGCGCCTCAGGTCGGTCTGAAACGCCGTCAACCATGCTCCGGGGACCGCGTAGCGCCGCCGGCCCGGTCCATCCACATGCCGCAGCAGCACCGTCCGCCCGCGCCGCGAGGTGCTCCATCCCGGCTGCCCGCTGAGCGCCCTCAACTCCGCTCGTAACTCACCGGCGCCGGACGCACTCCCCCCTCCCGGAGCGGAAAACTCACCGCCGGCACGGTACACCTCTGCCAGCACCGGCCCGTCGCCCCGCGGCCCCGGGTCCGCGCCGCGCCCCAGGGGGTCCGCGATACGGCCGGCGCCCACCGTCCCCCGGCCGAAACCCGGAGAAAGGCGCACCCGGACCTCCAGCCCCGAGCCGTTCTTCACGAAAAAGTGTACCGGCGCCCGGTCCCAGGTGGAAAACAGCGACACGGAGGCGGCCCCACGCCGGCCTGCGGGCGCGTACGCAGCGTCCTCCTCTTCGGCGCGGATGGAAAGTCGCGCATATCCGGCGCGGAGGTCGCGCTGCGCCGGGGTGAGTTCGGCCGGGGAAAGGCGGAGCTCGCCCTGGCGCAGGAGCAGGCGAATGCGCGCCGCTCCGAGCGATCCGAGTAACCGGGCGCCCACACGGTTCCCCTCATCCTGGAAGTACGTCACGATGTCCCGGCCGCCCGGCTCCTGGTTCCGCCGGGCGCGCTCCGCGGCAGGCGCCGCCGCCACAGCCGCCAGGGCCAGGAAACGATCCGCCAGCCGGGCCAGAAGCGCCGCGCGCTCCAGCGACTCTGCTGCCGCGGCCTCCGCTCGGGGGTACAGCACCCACCGCTCGCGCCCTCCACCGCCCTCCGCCCGCCACTCCGCCCGCAGCAATGCGGCCACGTCCCCGAGCACCGCGCGCGCCGGGCGGGCCGGTCCCGAATGCGCCACGAGGCGCTCCGCCAGGTCCGGGGCCACTCCCAGCCGCACGCCCGCGCGCCGGCCCAGTGCCGCCACAAAGTCGTGCACCGGCGCCTGCGCCACGTCCACCTGCACCATCACGCCTAACTGCGGCGCGCGCGGCTCGAGGCCGGGAGACGTTTCCCCCGCCGCAGCCGACCCGGCACTCGGGCCCGCGCCGACCTGGAAGAGCAGCCCAAACGCCAACCAGCATGCCGTCATTGCGTCACTCCTGATCCGTAGACTCCCTGTCGCTGCGCCGATTGCGACCCCACACGTTCATGCTGCCCGGAGAGACCACGCGGCGCCCGCCGGCTGCCCTGCGCCGCACCGGAGGCGACTCCCAAACACGGCAACGGACTCGCTCTGGCGACACTGCGGACGGGCTCTCCCCAATACCGGCCGTAGCGTGGCCGGCGCATGCCTGCACTCCGCGCCGTGAAGGCGCTCACCCACTCGGCATCACCCTCGGCCGGCTCGCAGTTCGCACCGGACGCGGTCCCCGCGTACCAGTATCCGGTATAATGGAGTCGCAGCCCCGTTCGGCGAGCAGTGGACCGCTCCTCCGCCCTGTTCTATGCACTGTGGGATGTCGGTTTGCGCCACCAGACGGTGGCGCAGTCGGCTGCTCTTCTGGGCCCTCTGCACCGAAATCGGACCCCAATGCCGTACAGCCAGTTTCAATCCATCGCGGAAGTGCAGGAGCTGTTCGGGCTGCACCTGGACGTGACGCTCAACTGCGGCGCCGTTCCTCGCGTGGAGCCGAGTGCCCTGCTGACGCAATCGGTGCGGCAGAACCTACCGTTGGCGCTGGGCGGCGGCACGGAAAAGGCCCGCTCCGAGTTCCTGGTAGCACCGATCCTCTCCGAAGTCTGGGAGTGCGAGGATCATTCCATCGCCGTCTTCTCCGGCGCCGAGTTCAACGTGGAGCCTGCGCGCGGCCTCAGCGGGGCGTGTGACTTCATCATCTCCCGATCCCGCGACTTTGCCGCCATCCGTGCCCCGGTGCTCATGGTGGTGGAGGCGAAGCGCGACGATCTGGATCGTGCGGCAGGGCAATGCGCTGCGGAACTCGTGGCGGCGCACCAGTTCAACGCCGCGCGCGGCGACCCGCCGGGACCGGTCTGGGGAGCGGCCACGACCGGCACCGTGTGGCGCTTCCTGCGGATCGAGGGGAGCACGTTGTCTGTGGAATACCGCGAGTACTACATCGGCGACTTGCCGCAGCTCCTGGGCATCCTGCTCCACATCGTGGCGGCACCGGTCACGCCTCCCACCACGGGCGAAAGCAGATCTTGATCGCCTGCCGCTGCTCCAGCAGATCAATTCCCTCCGCGTAGCGCTCCAGGGGGAGCTGGTGCGTGACCAGCGGCGTCAGGTCCAGCTTCCCCGCCGCCATCAGCCCGACGGCGTATTCCGCCGCCTCCCGGCTGTGTCCCGGATAGCCGGAGAGGCGCAGCGTGTAGTGCCGCACGCCGAACGCATAGTCCTCCCGCTGCACCCCGAAGAGCTGCACCGTGTCCGAAGCGCGGTCCATCGCCCACTCCACCGACGCCTTCAGCCCCACGCAGTCCACGATCGTCTCCAGCGCGGGCCGGCTCGGGCGGACGGGAAACCGCTCGGCATCCGCCGCCGCCGGATCCACCGTCACCACCCCCGCGAGGCCCAGCGCCGCGGCATGCTCGCGGCGCTGCGGGAGCGGGTCGAAGGCCGTCACGGACTGGGCTCCCTCCGCGCACGCCATCTGCACCGCAATCAGCCCCGCAGGCCCCAGACCCATCACACCGACTCGCCGGCCCGCCACCGCCCCCATCTGCCGCAGCCGCAGGAACGCCGCCCCCACACACATGGCGAGCTCCACCGACGCCGTGGCCTCCCACGACAGCGTCTCCGGCACCGCGAGCAGGTTCTCGGCGCGATGGACCACATACTGCGCGTAGCACCCGTCGCGCCCGTGCCCCGCGTCCCGCCACGCGCTCACCCGCTGCCCGACCTGCAGGTCCGCGACGCCCTCGCCCACCGCCGCAATCGTGCCGGTCGCCTCGTGCCCCGGCTGCCCAAGCGGATACGGATGCACGAACCGGTGCCCCACAAACATGGGCTCGTCGTGGCGCAGGTGCAGATCCCACTGCGGGCACGTGGTCACCGCCTCAATGCGCAGCAGCGCCTCGCCCGGCCCGGGCGCCGGGACCGGTGCTGCCAGCACCTGAAACTCGCGGCCGGGCCCCACCCGAATCGCCTTCATCGTCGCTTCCATCGCCGGTTCCCTTTCCTCCGTTCGCCGCTCCGCGCTGCGGACCCATGGTTCCGCACAGCGGACGGCTCCTCCTTCCGCCGCGTGGGAGCACCCCCACAGCAATGCGGAGATCCGCTCCGGGCAGCAGGCATCCGTGCACCCAGCGCAGTGACCCCTCTGCTGCGCCCCGTGCGCTCCTGCCGCGAAGCGCCATGCACGTGTCGCTGCGCGGGACCGCTCGCAACCCCCACGCCCGCTCGGAGTGCTTCAGCCACTCACCGCGTGCGGAAGCTCGCAGAAACAGCGATCCCAGGTGCGACAGCGCCGCAGATTGCTGTGCCCACAGCATCCGCCCTCGACCGGCCCTACTCAGATCGTCCTTCCCGCCTGGCCCCCGACCCCCACACCCCACACCCCGCACCCCGAGCTTCACTCCCAGTCGAGGACGACTCCCAGCACCGGTTCCGTGCGATGCAGAACCAGCGCGAACGCCGCAGCCGCTTCGGCCGCCGGAAAGTGATGAGTGATGAGCGGCAGCGTGCGCAGGCGCCCGTCGGCAATGCGCTCCCGCGTGGCGTCCATCCGGTCCTGCGCCCAACCCGCCGGCGCGTGCAGCGAAAGCTCGCGCGCACGCAGCTTCTGGATGTCGAATTGCCCTTCGGTCCCGCAAAACGCCGCAGAACTGATCTGCCCATTGCGGCGCATCAGCGGAAACAGCTCCTCCACCGGGGCCACCGGGCCGGCGGTGTGCGCGACCGCCTGCACCCCATCCGGCGCCCACTCCCGCACCACGGCCGCGACGTTCTCCGTCCGGGCGTTCACCACGCGATCGCCGTCGCCGCCGGCGAACAGCCCGAGCCGGTGATCGTGCCGACCCACCAGCAGCACGCGCGCCCCCCGTTCCTGCAGCACCTGCCCGGCCCAATGGCCGATCAGCCCGTCACCCAGCACCACCGCCGCGTCTCCCGGCATCACCGCCAGGCGCTGGGCCACATTGTAGCCCACCTGCGTCAGCACCATCCCGCTGAAGGCCGCCGGGTCCACCCCCGGAGGCAGCTTCCAGACCTGGCTCCGGTGCGTCACGGCCGGCGAAACATGGCCCCCCGTGGGAAAGTACATCCCCTCCACGCGCGACACCGTGGCGAAGACCGTCTCGCCCACCTCCAGGTCCGCGACCGCGGGCCCCACCCACTCCACCGTCCCCACCTTCTGATAGCCCGGCACCACCGGAAACGGGTGCGGGTCGCCCGGTCGCCACGGCGTGTCCCCGGCAATCCGCTCGCCCCGCACGAACGAACCTTCCGTGCCGTTGCTGATCCACGACTGCCGGATACGGAGCACCACATCCTCCGGACCCGGCTCCGGAACCGCGACCTGCTGAAACTCCACCCGCCCCGGCTCCACGCCGACCGCCGCCCACGCCTGCATTGCACCCTCCCGGGGGAATTCGAAGACCGAGGAATGAGGAAACGAGGGCCCGGAGGCGCTGGATGGCGCCCCGGCACGCTCGCCTTGCGCGTTGCTGTTCGCTTCTCGGGGGCGGCTGCCCTCTCATCGCTCGTGCAGCCGCCAGGGGATCGCCCGGATCAGAGCCGGGCAGGGTCCCGCCGGGCCGCGCCGGCGACCCCGTCCGCGCCGGGAGACGCCGCCTCCGACACCTCCTCCAGGTCCAGGCGGCAGCGGCGAATCCGCGGGCCCTGCTTCGGAGGGACTCGTCCGATACACCAACCGGGCGAAGGCCGGCGCGAGGCGCAGGGCGCCAGAAGCTGATCCACACCCTCCAGAGCGACGGGCAGACCCCGCTCCGCAAGCAGGTTTTGCAGGCCGCCGCGCCCGGCGCGGGCCGCCATCGCCGCCGCCGGCCACCCCCCCTCCATCTGCCGGCGCGGGCACGAGATATGTTCTCACGTCCTACGCCCTTGACACGCGCCGCACCTGCCGATACAATGTGGACAGGAACTTTGCAGGGCAAAGCAGCAGGACGAGGATGACGACCAGAGAAGCAGAAGAGACCCTCGGCGTCATCCGGACCCTGATGGAGCGAAGCACCCACTACCGCAATCTCTCCGGCAACGCGGGGATCGCGGCCGGCACGGCGGCGCTCGTAGGTGGAGCCCTGCGGCACTGGGCGCACACGCCGTTCTACCCGACCTGGATGGCGGTGCTGCTCTTTGCGTGCGGCGCCAGTCTCTATTTCACCGGGGAGATGGCGCGGGCCGGCGGCGAGCCCGTCTGGTCTCGGCAGGCGCAGACGATTGTCGCGGCACTGCTGCCGGCGTTCGTGGCGGCGGGGGTGCTGACGGTAATCCTGGAACGCACCGGGCTACGGGCGCTGCTGCCCGGGGTCTGGATGTTGCTCTGGGGGGTGGCGGCGCTCGCGATGAGCTTCTTCACTCCCCGGGTGGTCGGGTTGCTCGGCGGCGCGTTTCTCGTGGCGGGGTCGCTGACCCTGTTGGCGGGGTCGGGAACATGGAGTGATGCGGCGTGCATGGCGGCGACATTCGGCCTGATGCACCTGGCCTACGGGTTCGTACTGATCGTGCTTCGCCCGCGCAGGGCAATGATGGACAAAGGTAGCTCCAATGATCGATCTCGCGCCTTTTGAAGAACTGGATCGGGTGATCCACGTCCGGGGCAGACTCGCGATTGTGTCGCTGCTGGCTGCCACCGATCGCATTGCCTTCACCGAACTCAGAGCGCACCTGGGCATGACCGACGGGAATCTGAGCGTCCACATGCGCACGCTGGAAGAGGCCGGTTACGTCATCGTACACCGGTCCTTCGTCGGGCGCAAGCCGCGTTCGGAGTACGCCCTGACCCCCAACGGCAGGACCGTATTCCAGCGCTATATTCAGGCGCTGGAGGCCATCGTGCGTGAGAGTCACCAGGCAGAGGAGCGCTTCCGGGAGGATCCCGAGGCGCACGACAACCTCTGCGTGCCGGTTCCCCAGGTGCTGCTCCAGCCCGGCTAACCCGGCGGCGCCGATCAGGCAAGAAAACGCGGCTTCAGGCCGCGTTTTCTCTGCCGATTATTCTTTGCAACACAAAGTCCTTTGGATAGGAACAAGGAGAGAAGCGATGGAAGTCGTGCTGGCGGAGAGTCTCGGAATGTGTTTCGGCGTGCGGGATGCGATCACTCTGGCGCTCCAGGCGCCCCAGGGGCTGACCGTCCTGGGAGAACTGGTACACAACCGCACGGTGCTGGGGCGGCTGGAACGCGCGGGGGTCCGCACGGCCGCCGGGCTGGATGCGGTTGTCGCCACCGACCGGGTGATGATCACCGCCCACGGTGCAGCCCAGCAGCGGATCACCCAGCTTCGGGCGCGGGGCCTCCAGGTAGAGGACGCTACCTGCCCGCTGGTGCGCCACGCCCACCGCAGCCTGCACCGCCTGGTCGAAGAGGGATTCTACCCGGTGGTGATCGGCAAGCCGGACCACGTCGAGGTGCGCGGGCTCGTGGATGACTTCGCCGCCTGCGCCGTGATCCAGAGCGACGCGGATCTGCCCGCACTGAAGGGACACGCAAAGCTGGGCATCGTGAGCCAGACCACCCAGCCGCTCGCCGCGGTGCTGGCCCTCGTGGAGCAGATCCGGGCGGCGTACCCGAACACGGAGGTGCGCTTCATTGACACCGTCTGCGCTCCCACCAAGGAACGCCAGGAAGCCGCCCATCGCCTCGGGCACTCGTGCCCGGTCGTCATCGTGGTCGGGGGGCGCCACAGCAACAACACGCGCCAGCTTGTGCAGACCTGCGCCGCCGCCGGGGCGCGCGTCTACCAGGTGGAGGGCGCCGATGACCTCAACCCGGACTGGCTGCGGGATGCGAGCGGCGACTGGGTCTCCCGCGTCGGTCTCACCGCGGGCACCTCCACGCCCGATGAGGTGATCCGGGCGGTACACCAATGTCTGTTGAGCATGCCTGGGCGAGACCAGTTCCGGGCCGCCGCATGAGCCGAAACCTGCGGCGCTGGACGGCGGTCGTGCTCGTCGCCGTTGCGATGGCCTGGATGGAGGCCGCAACCGTGGTGTACCTGCGCACCCTTGTCGGCCGCCTTGTTCCGTACCAGGCGGATCCGCTCCCGCTCGACTGGCGCCTGGGAGGTACTGAGCTCGTTCGCGAGGGCGCCACTCTGATCATGCTCGCCGGGCTCGCCGGGCTCGCCGGGTGGGATGGGCGCACCCGGTTTGCGTTCTGGGCGCTCGCCTTCGGGATCTGGGACCTGTTCTACTACGTCTTCCTGGCGCTGATCGGTCCCTGGCCGCGCTCGGTGTGGGACTGGGACGTGCTGTTCCTCATTCCACTCCCCTGGTGGGGGCCGGTGGCGGCCCCGTCGGCCATCGCCCTGCTGATGGTGGCCGGCGGCAGTCTGGTCGCCCTTGGGAGCCGCCCCGGCGCCACCCGCTGGCCCTCCACCGCTGCGTGGCGCCTGAGCTACGTGGGGGCGGCCCTCGCACTTACGGCGTTCATGTGGGACGCGCTCTGGGCCCTCCCGCGCGGGTTTGAGGCGGTGCGTACTGTCCTGCCGGCGCACTTTGCGTGGTGGCTCTTCCTCCCGGCGTGGGTGCTGATGAGCCTGCCCGTGGCGGAGCTCCTCCGGCGGGGACACCACCCCGGAGCCGGATCACACGGAAGCGTGGACCGCGACGGCTCGTCGCACCGCCGGAAAACGCCTGACGAGTGGTCGCGCGGGCCGGTCAGTTCGTCGCCATAGAGAGCGTAGCAAGCACCCCCGCACATGGCCCGGCGACTGCACCGGACAGAGTGACTGGTGCCGGCCGCACGCATCCCCCTGCCCGCCGGCGGACACTGTTTCTTCCCCGCAGTCTGTGCTATGACTCCCTCACTGCCCACCCTTGCGCGGTGATGCCGGATCCACACCATGTCCTCTCCCACACCCCTCCCTGCCGTCTCCATCGCCGACATTGAGTTCCACGCTCCTGACTTCGATGCGGCCCGTGCTGCCGCCGCGTACCGGGAGCATGGCTGCCTAGTCGTACGCGGGCTGCTGCGCGGCCACGTGGAAGCCGTGCGCCGCGACATCGAGGCCACCGCGGCGCAGGCAATTGCGCTGCTGGACCGCGCCGAGAAGATTGTCGAAGGCTGGAAGACCCCGGACGGCACGCTGTTCCTGCCCGCGCCCGCCGGCTACCCTCGCGACAAGCAGATCATGGTTCTGTCTGCGAACTACCAGACGAGCGCAGCGTTCTTGCGCTCCGGCTGCGAGCCCCGGTTGCTCGATCTGGTCGAGGCGATTGTGGGGCCGGACATCGAGCTATTCGGCCTGGGACAGTGCCTCTACAAGGAGCCGGTCGGCGGCCACCCGAAGCATCTGCACCAGGACGCCTCCTACTTCGAGCACCGCTTCGACGGGCCCGTCGGCATCCTCACCTACTGTGTGGATACCGATCTGGTCAACGGCGCCCTGCATGTCGTGCCGGGATCTCACCGGATGGGCACCCTCCAGCATGTGGACACGTTTTCCCACCTGGGACTGGATCCGGATGAGTGGCCCTGGGAGAGATCCCTCCCGATCTGCGGGCAGGCCGGGGACGCCATCGTGTTCCACTACCGGACAATCCACGGCTCCCAGGAAAACCACTCCCAGCACTCCCGCCCCGTCTTCATCCACCGCTACCGCCGCCCGGACGATTACGTCACCATCAGCGCTACCACCGCCGAGCGCCGCGCCGCCGCCGAAACCCGCGATGCGGAGGCCCACAAGCCG
>SYMT01000185.1 GCA_005805375.1 Actinomycetota bacterium | reverse complement strand
GCGCCGGACCGTGGTGGCCGCGCTGCGGGGGGCGGGGATGGAGGTCCGTTAGGCCGTCGTCTCACCGCGGGATGTTGCACCGAGAAGATCCTCACGCGATGCCGATGGGAGCTGCCGCGGCAGGTGCCTGATTGTGGCACTGTTCGGCTTGCCCATATTTCGCCGGCGGAGAATATCGCATGTTAACTCTCCATGCGGTCTGGGATTCGCAATCCCGAAGCCTGCAGATTTGGGGGGAAGGAGAGCCGCGTCGGAGTGCGCGGCGCTCAGTTGCGCGTTCGTCAACGCCCATTCGCCATCCGTTCGCTGCCCCACCGGCCGAGTGTGCGGCACTCCTTGGTTTGACGCACGAGCCCCTGCCCAACGCCATCGTCACGACGATACTGACGCTTCCCTCCCATGAGCGGGGTCCGGCGCCGTCCCCGGAGTTGACGCGTGTGTGCGGGAAGACGCCCGGCATTGAGGGCGCGGTGGAACTTCGTGAGTGGGTGGTGCCGGTGGTGTCCTGCGGCGCCGGTCGGGCCGCGCTGTGTCTCATCACCGGCGGAGCCGTCCGCGGAGGCGCCGCGGAGGGCGATGCCCTTCGGTTCTGGCGAGAGGCGGCGTGGTTCTTGTTCGATCTGCTCGGGCGCGAGCGTTTCCTGCCGGAACTGCATCGGGATCCGGGCACGGCCGAGTTCAGCGCCCGCTGGCTCCCGGCACTGAACCTCCCGGCGGACGCGGCCCGGTTTCGCGCGTTGGCGGCCGCGATGCCGCCGTCCGCCCGCTGCGCCACGATGGATGAAGACGGGAAGGGACTTGCCCCAGCCGCCGCGCTGCGGGCGTTTCTGCGGGCCGGGACCGATGAGCTCATTCGCACGTGGGCCGAGTCTCTTTCGGGGGAGGCGGAAGGGAGCGCGGGAGACGCCTGGTTGGCGGCGTTGTCGGGGATTGATGCCCGGCCGAAAGCGCGGGTGGAGGTGCTTCGCCCGCTTCTGGCCTCGGTGCAAACCTGGCAGGCGCCGATCCTGGGGAGTGCTGCGTCCGGGTTCCGTACCTGTTTCCGCCTTGATCCACCCGTGGACCCCGTTCTCGGTGAGGCGCCCGAGTCTGCCTGGGCGCTCTCGTTCTGGCTGCAGGCGGTGGATGAGACGAGTCTCCTGGTGCCTGCGGCGACGATCTGGGAAGGCGAAGTGCCTCCAGCCCTCGGCAATCGGGCCTGGAGCAATCCCCGAGAGGTGCTGCTGCCTGCCCTGGCGCGGGCCGGCCGGCTCTTCCCCCCCGTGGCGACGGCGTTGGCGGAGAGCACTCCGTGTGGCTGCGCCCTGACCACCGCGGAAGCGTACCAGTTCTTGCGCGAGGCTGCGCCCTTGCTGGAGGAGACCGGGTCGGGCGTGCTGACGCCGGATTGGTGGCGCCGCGGCCGGGTCCGGCTCGGGGTACGCGCCACCGTGCGCCCGGCGCGGTCTGCGGCTCGCGGCATTCTTACCCAGGATCGTCTCGTGGAGTTTGACTGGCAGGTAGCGTTGGGAGATGAGCCGCTGTCCGCGGCGGAGTTCGCCGCCCTGCGGGATCTGAAGTCGCCCCTCGTCCGCATTCGCGGGAAGTGGGTCGAGGTGGACCCGAACGAAATCGAGCACGCGATCCGGAGTTGGGAACGGCGGCGCGTCGGCGGCCCGCTCTCGCTGCTGGACGCGCTCCGGTTGGCAACCGACAACGAGGGCCTGCCGCTGGTCGAGATCGAGGCGGAGGGCGAACTCGCAGGACTCCTGGGTGCATTGCCGGCCGATGCCGCCCTGCTCCCGATCCCCGTTCCGGACACGTTTCAGGGCACCCTGCGCCCGTATCAGCAATACGGCCTGCAATGGCTCACGTTTCTGCGTCACTGGGGACTGAACGGTTGCCTGGCAGATGATATGGGCCTGGGAAAGACCATCCAGGTCCTGTGTCATCTGCTGCAGGTGCGAAGTGCCGGCGAGCACCCGCCGGCGCTGCTCGTCTGTCCGACTTCCCTGGTGGAAAACTGGCGGCGAGAGGCCGAGAAGTTTGCGCCCTCACTGCGGGTGTACGTGCACCACGGCGCCGGCCGGATCCGGGAAAGACCCTCCACGCCGCTGCCCATCGCGGATGCCGAAGACGCCCTCCCCGCCGACGATGACCCGAGTACGCCTGTGCCGGAGGCCGGCGAGGGCGCCTTCTCCGCTGCCGTGGCCGGGATGGACCTGGTCGTGACGACCTACCCACTGGCGCTGCGCGATGCGGAAATGCTCGCGAAAGTGTCGTGGGACACGCTGATTCTGGACGAGGCTCAGAACATCAAGAATCCGGAGGCGCGGCAGACGCGGGCCATCCGCGGGCTCCCTGCCGGATCGCGCCTGGCGATGACGGGCACTCCCGTGGAGAATCGCCTGACCGACCTCTGGTCACTGATGGAGTTTCTCAATCCGGGGTTTCTCGGCTCCCAGCGCGCCTTCCGCCGGGAGTATGCGACGCCGATCGAGCGCGAACAGGACGCCGAGGCCTCCGCCCGCCTGCGTACCCTGACCCGCCCGTTTCTGCTTCGCCGGGTGAAGACCGATCCGACGGTGATCCAGGACTTGCCTCCAAAACTGGAGATGGAGGTCGTCTGTACGCTCACGCCCGAGCAGGCAACGCTGTACGCGGCCGTCACCGAAGAGTTGCTGGCCGCCGCTGAATCGGCAGAGGGGATACAGCGGCGGGGCTTGATCCTCTCCAGCCTGGCGCGACTCAAGCAGATCTGCAATCATCCGGCGCATTTCCTGCAGGACAGCAGTGCTTTGCCGGGGAGATCCGGCAAGTTGCAGCGCCTGCAGGAAATGCTGGAAGAGATTCTCTCGGTGGGCGAGGCGGCGCTGGTCTTCACCCAGTTTGCGGAGATGGGGACGTTGCTGCAAGGGCATCTCTCCGGTACACTGGGCTGTGAGGTGCTGTTTTTGCATGGCGGCGTGCCACGGGCCCGGCGGGTGACGTTGGTCGAGCGCTTCCAGGCGGCGGACGGGCCCCCGGTGATGCTGCTGTCGCTGAAGGCGGGGGGTGTGGGGCTGAACCTGACCCGGGCGAATCACGTATTCCATTACGACCGCTGGTGGAACCCGGCAGTCGAGAATCAGGCCACGGACCGGGCGTTCCGGATCGGCCAGCAGCGGCAGGTGCAGGTCCATAAGTTCGTTTGCGCCGGGACGCTCGAGGAGCACATCGCGAAGCTCATCGAACAGAAAAAGGTGCTGGCCGAAAACATCGTCGGCACGGGTGAGGGCTGGCTCACCGAACTCACAACGGCCCAACTCCGAGACCTGGTCACGCTGCGCCGCTGACCCGGGAGAACCTGATGTCCCGCTACGACTTTTTCGGCTGGGCTCCCTCTACCCCGCGGGAGGTGAAGGACGGGATTCGGGCGCAGAGCCGCTCCGGTTCCTTTACCACTTCGTGGTGGGGACGGGAATGGTTGCGCGTACTGGAGGGGTTCGGTTGGGATAGCCGGCTCCAACGGGGCCGCAGCTATGCCCGCCGGGGCCAGGTCACGGAGCTGAAACTGGAATCCGGGCGGGTCTACGGCAAGGTGCAGGGTTCCGATCCCCGCCCCTATCGGGTGGAAATTCGCCTGAAGCCACTCACAGATGCCGAGTGGGAGAAAGCCGCGGCGGAACTGGGGGAGAGGCCGCTTTTCCTCGGCCAACTGCTGAGCGGCGAAATGCCTCCGGACATTCAATCGGTATTCCAGACATGCGGTGCGTCGCTGTTTCCCCAGCGAGCACGCGATCTGGAGATGTCCTGCTCTTGCCCCGATTGGGCGGTGCCGTGCAAGCACCTGGCGGCGGTGTACTATCTGCTGGCGGAGTGGCTGGACCGCGACCCGTTCTTGCTGTTCGAGCTGCGCGGCCGGGATAGGGAGGCATTCCTGGCCGCCCTGCGATCCCACGACAGCGGTGTGGAACCGTCTGCTGCCGAGCCGGACGAACCGCTCGGGACAGAACACTTCTGGGAGTTCTCCGCGGAACTGCCCGCGCCGCGCCCGGGTCCCCCATCGCCGCCTCTCGGCATCATTCGCGCCCTCGGTGATCCGCCGGGCTGGACCGGCCCCTCTCTGGCGCAGCGGCTCGGTCCGGTGTACGGACGGGTCCGGGTACACGCGTCCGCTGCGGCGGAAGGGACCGAAACCGATCAGTCTGGGCGGAACTCTGCGTGACGCTCGGCGAACAGCACCGCTTTGCCCTCCGGGCCGGGGGCGTGCCTGAGCGCCCTCCTTGCGGACTCGGCGATGCCGGATTGAGATCCACCAGGGCACTCGTGGACGACACCATCCAGGGCTCCAGCCCGGCTCAGCGATGGCGCGAGGTCGGCCCTCACGGCCGGGACGCCGCGAATCGCCTGACCCGACGCTGCCATCCCGCCTGCCCATGTTCCGGTCGCCGTTCCTGGTGACCGGGGACCCGCGGGGGAGAAGGAGTGAGTGAAGAGGAGTGAGGAGTGAGTGGAGGGGCGTGAGGGTCGCGCCGGAATGAGTTCGCGGCGCTCCGTGGATGGTCGCGCCGGGGGGTCGCGCCGGAATCAATGGGCGGCGCGACCCCCTCGG
>SYMT01000184.1 GCA_005805375.1 Actinomycetota bacterium | reverse complement strand
TTCGTGACGCAGAAGTGGTGGACCAAGGCCCTGCACAACCAGAACGGACTCCTGCTGAAGTGGTCGCTGCTCTTCAAGAAAGGCGTGGTCGTCACGAACATCCGCTACTACCTGGAAAACCCGCGCGACCAGCGGACGTTCGTACATCCGCTCGCCAGCCATTTGGAAGAAGATCTGAACCTGGGAGAACCGGCAAAGTGACTCGTGCGTCAGGCGCGTGAGGTGGCCCGGCAGCGCCGACATCCGTAACGAAGGAGGGGACACGCTCCCCGCGCCGAACGGAGACTGGGGGGCGTGTCCGTTCGGCGCAGATCCCTCCCCGCCTGCATTCGCGGGCGGAGCGAGCGGACCCGGCCGGCAATCGTCAGCCGGGGGCGGCGGGCCGCCGTCGATGGCGTGAGGCGTGGCGCATCCGCACCGCTGCGGCATCGTCGTCCGGTCACTCCCGTTTCAGGCACATCCACCCGGACTGCCGCCTGCGACAACCCTACACGTGTTCCGTACCCCTCCCTTCCTCAAGGAGCTCTGCGATGCTCTCGCGACGACATTTGCTGGGGGCCTCTGCCGCGGGGACACTCAGCGCCGCACCTGCCGGCCACCCGGCCTCCGCGCAGGGCATGCCCACGCGCTTCCAGGTGGCATGCATGACCTACGTCTATCGTGCCTTCCCGCTGCAGCGAGCGCTGGAGGGAATTCAACGCGCGGGGTACCGCTGGGTTGCGTGGGGAACGGAGCACGTCGAGGCGGGGGGACGGCGGGTTCCGGTGCTGGCGCCGGATGCACCCACCGCCGAGGCGCAGCGATTGGCTGCCCGCTGCCGGAACCTCGGGCTCGAACCGCTGCTGATGTTTTCCAGCATCTATCCGGAACACCGCAGTGGCCTCGACACGCTGAAGCGGCGGATTGAACAGGCGCACGCGGCGGGCATCCCGCAGATCCTTACCTTCGGCCACACCGAAAATGGCGGCGAGGCGCTCTGGCGTGAACGGTTCGCCCTTCTGGGCCCGCTGGCTCGCGCGGCCGGCGTCGTGCTGGTCATCAAGCAGCACGGCGGAGAGACCGGCACCGGCGCGGCGTGCGCGCGCTTCACGCGGGTGCTGAATGACGACGGCGTGCGCGTCAACTTCGACGCCGGGAATGTGATGGATTACCTGAACGTGGACCCGATCCCGGACCTCCGGGCGTGTGCCGATCAGGTGCGCAGTTTCTGCATCAAAGACCATCGCAATTTTCCGAAGGACGAAGACTGCGGACCCGGGTACGGGGAGATTGACCACTACCGCCTGCTGCACACCGTAGCGTTCACCGGGCGCGTCCTGCCCCTCTGCTGCGAGAACGTTTCCGCTCCGCTGCTGCCCCGCCGATCCGCCCCGGAGGAAGTGGACGGTGACGTCCGCCGTGCCCGCGAGTTCCTCGAGACGGTAATCGCGGGGCTCCAACGCCCGGCCTGACCCTGGGAAGTGGATCAATGGCGTTCGAATGGCTGGAAGTGGAAGGGTACCGGTCGCTGCGCGCGCTGCGCGTGCCTCTGGGACGCATCAACGTCGTCGTGGGGCCGAACGGGTGCGGCAAGACAAACTTCTATCGGTCGGTGCTCCTGACAGCCGCCGCCGCTGCCGGCCGTCTCGCGTGGAACGTGGTGGACGAGGGTGGCATGCCTTCGCTCCTCTGGGCGGGACCGCGCAAAACCGGGCCGGTCCGGGCGCGCTTCGAGATATCGCTGTCGGACCTTTGCTATGAACTCGTCCTCGGACTGAGCCGGGAAATCACGTCGCCATTCCAACTGGATCCACGCGTGAAGACCGAACGGGTCAGTACCGCCGCAGCCACCCCGCGCGTCGTGCTGATGGAGCGCGAGATTTCCTCCGCCTGGGTGCGTGATGCCGACGGGCGGCGGACCGCGTTCCCGCAGGTGCTGGACGAGACGGAATCCGTGCTGTCGCAACTGCGGGAGCCGCACCGCTTTCCACACCTCTCCGTCCTGCGCCAGACCCTGCTCGACTGGCGGTTCTACCACGGCTTTCGCACCGATCTTGCCTCTCCGCTGCGGCAGCCGCAGGTGGCGCTCCGCACACCGGTGCTTGCCGCAGATGGGCGTGACCTGGCTGCAGCGATCGTTACCATCCACGAGATGGGTCTTGCGGAGGACCTGGAGCAGGCGGTGGATCGCGCTTTCCCAGGGGCGACGCTCAGTGTGGAGACGGACCGCGGCCAGTTCAGCCTGTGTCTCCACATGCCCGGCATCCAGCGTCCATTCGATGCCCGCGAACTCTCCGACGGCACGCTGCGTTACCTCTGCCTGGCGGCTGCCGCGTTGAGTCCGCGCCGGCCCGGGCTGCTGGCGTTCAACGAGCCGGAGACCAGCCTGCACCCGGACCTGCTGGAGCCACTCGCCCACCTGCTGGTCCGCGCCGCGGAGCGCTCTCAACTCTGGGTCACTACGCACTCCTCGCAACTGGCGGACCATCTCGAGGCGCTGACGGAGATCCGCCGCATCGAACTCTGCCTGGAGCAAGGAGAAACGCGCCTTGCCCATCGCGGCGCGCAGCATTGGAAAGTCGTCGGCCCGTAGACATCGGCGCCGGCCGATGCCCTCCGGCGTTGGATCAGTAGCACTACGCGGGGCGGGACTTTCCACCGATGTGTGGGAACTTTGCAGGAGACGTGAGGCGCTGAAGCAACACCTTCGCGGCGGGGGACAGCGGTTCGTAGCTCCAGTCAATCGTTGCTCGAAGGGTTTGGTGCCGCGGGAGTGCGGTGCGGTCCCCTCCGGTGAGCAGGCGAAAGCAGTCCTGGAGGCGGGCCGCGATCTGCTCAACGGTGAGGTGGCGCAGGCGGGCCGCCGCGAGTTCCAACGCCAGGGGGATGCCGTCCAGACGATGGCAGACCTGCAGCACCGCCGGGGCATTCTCCGGCGTCAGGCGAAACGCCGGGCG
>SYMT01000183.1 GCA_005805375.1 Actinomycetota bacterium | reverse complement strand
TCGGGCTGTCCACGCTGCGACCCTCCGAACGGAGTCGCCTCAACTCAGTCTGGCATCGCCTGCAACCCTGGCCGGACGCGGTCGAGGGGCTGCAGCGCCTGCGGCGTCGTTTCGTCGTGGCCAGCCTGTCGAACGGGAACACGGCATTGCTCGTCAACATGGCGACGCATTCGCGCATTCCGTGGGATTGGATCCTCTCGGCGGAGTTGGTGCGCCGGTACAAGCCCGACCCGGAGGTCTACCGGATGGCAGCGGATCGGCTGGGAGTAGCGCCGCAAGAAGCGATGATGGTGGCCGCCCATCCTGCGGATCTGGAGGCGGCTGCCGGCGTCGGATTCCAGACGGCGTTTGTGTCGCGACCTCTGGAGTACGGACCACACGGCACGGTTCCGTCCCCTCCACCCGGATGCAACTTGCGTGCCACCGATTTCCACCACCTTGCGGCACAATTGGGCGCCTGAGCCGGCGCGTTTCCGTTGGCGGCGCACCGAAGCTGAGCTACACTGTGCTCGGCGGCCTCGTTCGGTTTCTCCCGGGCTACCGGCTGCTGAGGACACTCCCAGTTTGCCCTGCGGCGTGCGTGATGTCATCTGAGGCTTTGAGCCAACACTCACTCCAAAAGGAACTCCACTTACTTCTGAAACAAGTGGCAGCCGGTGATGATCGCTCCGGACCAAAAGCCGGGCGGGAGTCGGAATCGCGAGTTTCGGGACGCGAGTTCCGCCCGTGTCTCACGGGTTCAAAAGCTTAAGGACACACGGCGTTGCGGGGAACCTATGCCGACACTCTTCGACGACGAACCTGCCGGTGAAAGCACCGGTTCGTCGTCGGAGAGTTCGGCGGCGAGATCCGACGCTCCTCTGGCGGCGCGCATGCGTCCCCGCACGCTCGAAGAGTTCGTCGGCCAGCCCCAGATCCTCGGCCCGGATGCCCTTCTGCGCCGCGCCATCGAGCAGGATCGTCTTGGGTCGGTGCTGTTCTGGGGCCCTCCCGGTTGCGGCAAGAGCACGCTGGCCATGCTCATTGCCCAGCACACGCGCGCCTATTTCGAGAGTTTCAGCGCAGTGCTTTCCGGGGTAGCGGAAGTGCGCAAGGCGATCGGGGCCGCCCGGGATCGCCGGCGGGCTACGGGCCGAAAAACGATCTTGTTTGTGGATGAAATCCACCGCTTCAATCGTTCCCAGCAAGATGCCTTTCTCCCGCACGTGGAGGACGGCACCATCACGCTGATCGGCGCCACCACCGAGAATCCGTACTTCGAGGTCAATACGCCGCTCCTGTCTCGCGCCCGCCTGTTCCGGTTCGAACCACTCAGGGACGACGATGTCCGGCAACTCCTCCGGCGGGCACTGGGCGACACCGAGCGCGGGCTCGGACGACTGCACGCAGAATTGGACCCTGATGCCGAGGAGCATCTGATCGTCTCGGCCGGGGGAGACGTGCGTCGTGCCCTTACCGCTCTCGAGGCGGCCGTGCTGGCGACCCAGCCGGATGCCTGCGGAGCCCGGCGCGTGTCGATCGCCCTGGCTGAGGAGGGGATGCAGCAGCGCGTCCTCGCCTACGACCGGGACGGAGACCAGCACTACGACCTGGTCTCTGCATTCATCAAGAGCATGCGCGGCTCGGACCCGGACGCGGCCGTCTATTGGCTCCATCGCATGCTGGCGGCAGGGGAGGACCCTCGCTTCCTCTGTCGCCGCATCGTCATCCATGCGGCGGAGGACGTAGGCCTGGCCGACCCGATGGCCCTGGTCGTGGCGACTTCCGCGGCGCAGGCTCTCGAATTGATCGGCCTCCCCGAAGCCAAGATTCCGATCACCCAGGCGGTCCTGTACATCGCTACAGCGCCGAAGAGCAACGCCGTGGTCAAGGCGATCGGCCGGGCCGAGCAGGATGTGCGCGAACTCCCCCACCCGCCGGTTCCAGTGCACCTGCGGGACAACCACTACCGGGGCGCCCGGAACCTCGGCCACGGCCACGGCTATCTCTATCCTCATGACTACCCGGACGGCTTCGTAGCCCAGGAGTACGCTGCCGCAGGAAGCCGCAGCGGCCCCTATTATGAGCCCACCGACCACGGGCATGAGGCAGGAATCCGTCGTCGCCTGGCGCAGTGGCGCGATCGGGCGCAGCACGCGACAGAAACCGCCGGCAAGGATGAAAAGTGAACTCCCGGACACAGGCGAAGGCATCGTTGCAGCAACTCGCCTCCCGGGTCCGCGCTACAACAGCAAGAGGGAATTGAGATGGGCAATGCAGTCCTCACGCGGGCCGCAGTCTGCGTTCTTGCGTGTTCGGGAGCATGCGTCGCGCTGGGCCGCGCGCCGGCCCCCGCGCGGGCTGCGGAACCGGTGGCGCCGAAACTGCGCGAGGTGCGCCGCATCTGGGATGAAGCGCCGCACAACGCTTTCACCGACCTGACCCGCTTTCGGGGCCGTTGGTACTGCGTCTTTCGGGAAGGGAAAGCTCACGTCTCCCCGGACGGGGCACTCCGCGTACTCGCTTCCGCAGACGGCAAGACCTGGAAGCCCACTGCGCGGATCACCTCCGCGACTGCTGATCTGCGCGACGCCAAGATCAGCGAAACGCCCGACGGGCGCCTGATGTTGAACGGCGCCGGGGCACTCCACCCTCCCAGTCCCACCCGGCATCAATCCCTGGCGTGGTTTTCTTCCGACGGCGCCGAGTGGGGAACCGGCATTCCTATTGGTGATCCCGATATGTGGCTCTGGCGCGTCACCTGGCAAAAGGGAGTTGCCTATTGCCTCGGCTACAACACCAACCCCGATCGTCCGAAGCGGTTCAACCGGCTCTATTCCAGCCGCGACGGCGCCAACTTCGCCACGCTGGCCGACCGGATCACGCCGCTGGAGTCACCCGGCGAACACGCGCTGGTCTTCCTGCCGGACGACACTTGCCTTTGCCTGCTGCGTCGGGACGCAGGGACCTTTGCCGCCCAACTCGGCCGGGCCCGGCCGCCCTACCGGGAGTGGACCTGGCGGGACCTGGGAGTGCGTATCGGCGGCCCGGAGATGCTCCGCTTGCCGGACGGCCGCCTCGTCGCCGGCGTGCGGCTGATGGATGGCCGTACGCGCACGGCTCTTTGCTGGGTGGACCCGGAGGCCGGAACGCTGCGTGAGTTTCTCACCCTTCCTTCGGGTGGCGACACCAGTTACTGCGGTTTCGTCTGGCACGAAGGCGATCTCTGGGTGAGCTATTACTCATCGCACGAAGGCAAGGCAGCGATCTACCTCGCGCGAGTGGCGATCCCGCTGTCTTGAGAACGCGGAGCGCACATCGCCTCGTCTCGTTCGACGCGTGTCAGGATTCCTGAAGCAGCTCGATCACCACCGAAGCGGCGACGCGGGCGAATCCGTGTGGGTCGTCGAGTGCGTGGTGGATACAGCCGGAACGGTCGAGAATCTCCCGGACGGTGCGCCGCGTGAGGCGCAGGGGTGGAGCGACCTCGTCGAGACGCTGCTGGATCAAATCCACGACGTTGGGCAACCGGAAGTCGGAAGCGCCTCCGGACTGCCGGCTTGAAGTCGTCGGCCCCTCAGCAATCCGGTCCCCGTGCAAACGAAGCTCCCCGCGAACCACGGAGATGCTCCCAGCGGCGCCGAGCCTCCGGCGCAGCCCCGCTGCCAGTTCAACCACCAACTCTGCTGAACCCAGCATCGCCGGCAGATCGGCGGTCTGTTCCGAGCCCGCGCCACCAGGCTCAGCGCGGGGAGCCGGGGGCGCCGACCTGACGCTCGTATGCCGCGCACCACACTCCTCGCCTGCCGGTTCTCGCTCGCCGCCGACGCGGTAGGGCGGCGGCGGGACCTCGCCCGTATCGGCCCGGGTTTCCGCCTGGAGCGATGCGACGAAATCCTCATATCGCTCATTGGCAATCACGGTGAGCACGTTCAGTTCCGCCGCCGTCACCCGCTCGCCCTGCTGATTGACGAAAAGGCGCACTCCGCGCCCGATTTCCTGGCGCTTGCGCAACTCGGAACGCGCCGCCGCCAGCGTGCAAATCTGGGCGACATTCGGATTGTCCCAGCCTTCGCGGAGTGCCGAATGGGAAAACAGAAACGCCACCGGCTCTGCGAACGACAGCAGTCGCTCGCGATCGCGCATGATCAACTGGTACGCCCGCTCGTCTTCTGCCCGCCGCCCATCGGTACTATCCAGCAGATCAACGCTGCCATCCCGCCGTCGGCGCTGCGCGAAGTACGCGGCCTGCACCGTGTCCGGATCTACCTCCCGCCATTCGGGGTAGGCCTCGCGCAGGCGGAGAAACTCCTCACGAAAGAGACGGCGCACGAGGCCGTCTTCGGTGGCATAGTTGTCCACGCGATCCAGAAAGAAGAGCGTCAGTACCTTGACGCCGCATCTCCGCAGGACAGCTTGCTTTCGGAAGTGTGCCTCGAGTGCGCACCCGATCTGCGCGCGAAACAGAACTTCCCGCGAAACCCCCGCGGCCTGGCCGATGCGGAGTTCCAGGCCGTTTGCGAAACGCACCCGACCCCGGTCTGCCTGAATCTCCTCTACGTGGTAGCCCGCATACTCGGTCAGGCCGCACTTCTCTTCCAGCGACGTTCCCGCGCGCACAGCGAGCGAGCGCAGTTCGGGGAGGCCGTCCACGCCCTGCACACGGACGCGCAGCCGCGCAGTCAGGGTGCGCGCAGTACTCCGAATTCCCTCCAGATAGATGCTGGCGGCGCCGGAGTCCGCCGCCTCGGTCACCGACGCCACTTCAATGCGTTTCACCAGCCCGCGCCGGTACGCATCGCCCGGTGTGAGACGGAAAACCAGGTTGTAAGCATCCCGGTGGGTGGCGCTGTAGCGCAGCGCCACGAGCGGTCCCAGCGAGGCGAGCGCCGCGACGCTCCGCTCGCTTTCCATATTCTGGGGCTCGTCCAGGATCAGAACCGGGCGTGTGGCCTGGAGCAATTGCAGCGGGGTGGCGCCGTCGAACTCCTCTGAAAGACGCCGGACGCGGTTGCATTCTTTGTTAAACGCGTCGAGCGTCAGGATCAGGAGTTCGACGCCGTCGGACAGCGCAAACTGCCGGAGGCGGGCCGGCCGGGCTGAGTCGTAGAGCTGGCAGCGGCGGGGGACACTGCCGAACAACGCGCGGAAGTGCTCGAAGGTCGCGTCGAAGGCCTTTCGTGCGCCTTCGCGGATCGCCACCCCGGGCACGACGATCAGAAACTTCCGCAGGCCGTATTGCCGGTGCAGTTCCAGAATCGTGCGCAGGTAGACGTAGGTCTTGCCGGTGCCCGTCTCCATCTCCACCGAGAAATTCGGAAATCGCACCGGCTGCGGGCCCGACTCCGTCCCGGCCGCGCCCTCCAGAAGTCGGAGCGCCCCATCCATCGGCAATCCCCCGGCGTTCTGCACGGCTCGAAGGTTAGCCAGCAATGTCGTTTCGTCCAGATCCATCCGATTGGGGACGACCGCCGCCGAGCCATTCGGTGCGAGGGCGAACTCCGTCGAAAGGGGCTGCTGACCCACAAACAACCTTGTGACTGCCGCGATAGCAGCAAGCTGATGCGGCTGGTCCCGGTCGAAATGAAGACGCACAGCTTACAGGGTCGTCAGACGGCAGGCACGAGCCAGCGCTGTCGCGGCCGGGTCATTCAACGCGGAGTCGCGGCACACACAGTGGTCTCTGGACCCCAGCGCCAGCGCCGCCACCAGCGCGCGTACGTGGTGCGGGCGCAGCTCCGGGGCCAGACAGGCCACGAGCGACCGGCTCTTGCGACACGCTGAGATGCGCCAGGCAATCAGGTTCGACGCAATCTCCCTTCGCTCCCACCGGGCGCACAGCCCCAGGCCCTCTCGCAGCGCCAGCTCGGCGAGCACCCCCACTTCGCTCCACCCTTCGACAAGCGGGTCCTCGAACAACGAGAGCTGCTGGAGGTAGCCGGCTGCGGAAATGCCGGAAGCCGGCGCCTCCCACCGGCGGAGGTGTGACCCCACGAGCCGGTACGCGCGGAATCCTGCATCGGGAAGCACTCCGTCCGCCGGCGCCGGCGTGTGCGTGCCGGGTGCCGTTCGCTGCTGTACACGCGCAAGTCGCTCACGGCAGAGCGCGGCGAGTGTGGGGAATTCGGGGTGATCGAGCGGCTCGGGCAGTTGGACGAGCAGGAACCGCCGCCGGCCGCCGTCTTCCCGATTCTGCTCCATCACGGCCTGAGCGGTGGTGCCGGACCCCGCGAAGAAGTCCATCACCAGGGCGTCCGGATCGGGGCAGAGACGCAGGAAGTGCCGGATGAGCCCGACCGGCTTCGGGTTCGGAAACGGCGGCTCCTCGCCGAGGGCCTCGCGGAGTTGCCGGCGGCCGTCGGCGTTCCGTTCGAGGTCGGTTGCGAGGGAGCGGGGCACCCGAGCCCGCGCCTCGCCGGTCTCCTCCGAGCGCTCATAGAGCTTGTATTCCACCTGCCAGCGTCCGGAGAGGTCTCGGCGAAAACGGATGCGTCCTTCCTCGAACGCCCGCCGAAACCGGCCCTCTTCCCACTTCCACTCGTCCTCGATCTCCGAGCCATCGGGAGTCTGAATCGGGTAGCGCAATCCAGGGCGCGGGTCGTCGGGCCGCAGCCGGCGCAAGGTTTTGGTTTTGAACCCCCCGAGGTGTTCGAAGTGCTCGTCCCTCCCCGTGAATCCGGCGCGATCCGCTTCGGTAAGGGGCAGGCGGAGACGCGGCACGGCGTCGCGTTCGCGGGCATACACCAGCACGTATTCGTGGTCCACCGCGAAATAGCGGCTGTCATTGCCGCCCCCCGCGTGCCGCTGCCAGACCACCTGACCAAGGAAGTTATCCTCACCGAACACTTCATTCAGCAGCAGACGGAGGTGATGCACTTCGTGGTCATCAATGCTCACGCACAGCAGCCCATCCTCGCGCAACAACTGGCGGGCCAGAATCAGGCGGGGGTAAAGCATCGAGAGCCAGGCCGAGTGGTAGCCGCCCGAGCGGGTGGAGTTGCGCGCCGGACGATCCAGGTCAGCGCTGGTACGGATGCGCCCCCCGGCATCCGTCTGTCCTGTAAGGCGCCGGTATCGCTCCAGGGGCATCCCGAAGTCGTCGGGATAGACGAAATCGCTCCCCGTGTTGTAGGGAGGATCCAGGTAAATCAGGCCCGCCTGGCCGGCGTAGGAGGGCTGGAGAAGCTTGAGAACCTCTAGATTCTCCCCCTCCACTACTGAGTGTTCCGTATCGTCGAAGCAGCGCGACTGTTCCGGCTGGGGCACGAGTGCGCCCACAGCCGGCTCATGGAGGGTGCGCACCGCCTGTCGCTTTCCCGCCCACGTGAACGCATAGCGATCGGGGGAAGGGTCTCCCTCGGGCGCTGCCGCTGCTTTCAGGCGGTCCCAGTCCAGTTCGCCCTCCACCACCGCTTCCGGAAACAGCCGCATCAGCGTCGCCCGCCGCGCGGCGAGTGGTGCAGGCGGGCGCGGCTCCACCCGGTCGGGTCGGGTGTCCGCCGCTCGTGCGGAATTTCTGGAGGGGGAATCCGGCATCGGTGTTCGTGACTCAGCCGCCGTAGCGATGGCGTTCCCGCCCCCGGTAGCGCGCATTGGGAGGCTCGAGGAGCGCCCGCCCGCGCTCCGTCAGGCCCGGGTAAACGTCCGCATCGTAGTAGAAGGCGGCCCAGGAGAGCGCGCAGGGACTGTACTTGTAGAACAGCGTACGACGTTCGTGGCTCCCGCGCCAGGGGAGGGTACCGTGTGTCATCGCCTCAGTGAATACGATTGCCGTCCCCGCCGGGCCGACGACCGGGCGCACAAACTCCTGGGGCTCAGAGAGTTCCCGCCACTCATCCGGGAACGGAAGGTGGCTCTTGTGGCTGCCCGGCACGGCGCCGAAGCCTCCATCGCCCGGACACACGTCCTTCAGGTTGTAGGCAACAGCGATGAGACCGTTGCGCAGGCGCCCGTTATCGAAGTGGTAGTAGTACGGAGAAGCAAACGGCGTTGCACCCCCGTGAAGGGTAGTGCCGATCGGTCCGCGACCGTGCCGAATCACATCGCCGTACTCGTGGTCCAGGCGAAATCCATCCCCCAGCAGCGCCTCCAGATAGGGGTACAGCCGCGGGTGGTCCACCAGTCGTTGAAAGGCGTCGCCCCATTCGAGCAGCCGTACGAAGCGATGCGCTCCGGCATCGGGGGCGGCCTCCGCTGCAAGCCGATCGTCCATCGTCGCGTTCAGCGCCGCGACTTCCTCCGGCCCCAGCGCGTTCGGGATCACCAGATAGCCCTGGAGATCGAAGAGATAGCGTTCCTGATCAGTCATCTCACTGGAAAGTTCGGCATCGAGAGGCGCTCTCCCTGGGTCATGCGCGCAAACACCTTTTCGCAGTGCCCGGCCGGACGGGCAGTTTGCCGATCATCAGGGATGAGAGTTTCTGACCCAGACCGCGGGGACGCGCCCAGCGCATTCCGCGTGTGACAGCATCGTCCCGTCATCTTACTCCTGCAGCCTTCGTACCATGCCACTCGATCGCATCCTCGTCCGGGGCGCCCGGCAGCACAACCTGAAGAACATCACGCTCGAGATTCCGCGTGACCGCCTGGTGGTCATTACCGGCGTGTCCGGTTCCGGGAAATCCAGCCTCGCGTTCGACACCATCTCTGCCGAGGGGCAGCGCCGGTAC
>SYMT01000182.1 GCA_005805375.1 Actinomycetota bacterium | reverse complement strand
ATCAGCAAGTGCTGCAGCCGCGCCTTCGCCTCCCCCACATATCGGCACCGCCGCAGCCCGCTCCGCCGCACTCCTTGCGACAGCGCCCCTTCTACCCCGGACCGGGCCGCGTACTCCGCGGCAAACTCCGGGGTCTTCTGCCGCGCCCGCGCTCCCTGCAGCGCTGCCTGCTCCGCCTGTGGCCGCACCGTCAGCCGCCGCCCCGCTTCCCGGGCCCGGGAACACTGCTCCCGCGCCGGGCACGCCTGGCAGTCCTCCGCCGCGAACCGGATTGCGATCACCGGGCGCCCGCGATCCTGTGCTTCCCGCCAGTGCACACTCTGCTTCCCGGCCGGACAGACCGCCACCTGGGCGGCCCATTGCACCGTGAAGTCAGCCGCCGCATACCCGGTCTGCGCCCGCGCCTGCCAGGCGGTGTCCGCGCGCGCGGGTCCCACCAACTCCACCCCGTACTCCTCCCGGCTGCGCACCAGCGACGCCGCTTCCACGTAGCCGGTATCCACCAGTTGCTGCGTGGGCAGCACTTCTCGGGCCTGTAACTGCCCCTGGATCGCTGCTAACGCCTCCTGATCCGGGCGACCCGCCGCGGTGGTCTGCACATCCGTGATCAGCAACGGCTGGTCCGCCTCGCAGGTCTCCGTAACATGCACTTTGTAGCCTTCCCACTCCGTCTGCCGTTTTCGGGCAAACCGCGCTTCCGGATCGTGCGGCGAAGTCACCTGGGTCCCGGCTCCCGGCAACTCCGCCGCCGTGCGCCACCGCCACCCCCCGGTCGCGGTGGGGTCCGCACGGTACTGCTGTGCCCACACCGTGCGCAGGGTGACCACGGCCGGCAGGTCCGCTACCGCCGCCGGGGTGCCGGGCGCTGCCAACCGCGCCAGCAAGTGCCCGCCGTCGGCCCCGAGCTGCTGGGCGTACTCCCGGCGTGGGGCTTCCCCGCGGGGGAGGCGCCAGTCGGTGACCGGGCGCCCATAGCGGTCGACCCAAGCGGTCAACCGGTCGGGGTCGAGGGTGCGGAGCCAGTCCGGCGCCGCGGTGGCCAGGGTGTCCAGGGCGACCCGGAGGGTCTCTCCCGCCAACTCCAGGCGGCTGAGGGTGCGGATGCGGGCGAGGACGTGGGTGGAGTCCGTGCGCTGCGTCCCCCGGGCGCGGAGCAGGCCGTGGGTCCGGCAATGGGTGAGTAAAGTGTCGAAGAGGAGGGTTTCCTGGCTGCCGGCGAGGAGGCGGCGGCGGAACTCGGAGAGCACAGAAGCCTCAAAGCCGGGATCGGTCAACTCCAGGCCGAGGAGATACTTCCAGTCGAGGCGGCCCCGGACGGCGTCGGCGGCCTGCTGGTCGGAGAGGCCTTCGGCAAACTGGAGCAGAGTGACGAGGGCCAGTTGCCCGGGCGAGAGGGCCGGAGTGCCGCAGCCCCCATACAGGGAGGCAAACTGGCGATCGGCAAAGAGCGGCCCGAAGGCGTCACGCACGGCCAGATAGGAATGCCCTCGGGGAAAGGCCGCGTGAGCGACCCGCGCCGTCTCGGCAGGGACCTGGGGCGGGGGGACCGGGAGCAGGCACATGGGGGGATCTCCAGACCGGCGTTGTGGGCGCCGGGACACGCAGTTCTCTTGCCATGATTCTATACAGAAATCCTCTCTTCTTCTCACTCAAGGATCGCCAGCAGTATCCCGGTAGTACCCCACGCTCCCCTCGTACCGGTACGGGTTCCCCGTCGCTCCCGTGGCGTATTGCTCCACCCCGAACGCCGTGTACCCGTACGTGTCCGTCACCCCGCCGCTCCCGTCCAACAGCAGCCGCGTGCTTCCCTGCGGATCGAACGCGAAGTACCGCGCCGCCCCACTCCGCCGTCCGCTCACCAGCCCGCCCCAGTAGCCCGGGTTGTCCGTGTAGCGCGCCGCCTCCGCCAGCAGGGCGTCCGCCTCCAACAGCACGTTCTCGCCATCCCACACGAACCAGGTGACCGCGCCGCCTACCGTCTTCTGCCGCCGCTTCCCGTCCCCCGCGTACGCGTAGACCTGCGTCTCTCCCGGCGCTGCCACGGAGAGCAGCCGGTCCTCCCCGTCCCAGGTGTAGACCGTGACCGCGCTCCCCGTCTCCTCCTGCACCAGGTTTCCGTTCCCGTCCCACGTCAGGAGGGTGGGTGAACCCGTGGGCGGATCCACCCGGACCAACGCGTGCGCCGCGTTGTACGTCGAGGCCGTGCGCGCCCCTCCGTCCACCTTCGCGAGCCGGTTGCCCACCCCGTCGTACTCGTACGCCAGATCGTAGGCGCCCGTCCCGTTGCGCTGCTCCGCCGTCAGTTGATCGGCGGCATCGTAGGCGTAGGTGACCCGTGCCCCGTCCAGTTCGAGCACCGTCCGCCGGTTTCCTGCCGCGTCGTAGGTCGCTGTGTAGATCCCCACGCCCGCGCCGTCCGCTTTGCGGTTCTCCAGCACCAGTTCCTGCCCCGCCGCGTCGTACTGGTGGCTCACCGTCAGCCCGTTGGCCAGTTGCTTGCGGCTCTCCCGGTTCAGCGCGTCGTAGGTGACCGTCGTCCGCTCCCCAGGCGGGTTGACGATCCCCGCCAGACGGCTCAGCCCGTCCCAGGTGTAGGTGGTGCGCTGCACTCCGTCCAGCAGCACCTGGCGGTTCCCTTCCCCGTCCAGCAAATAGGTGAGCACGTGGCCCGTGGGATAGCTCACGCCCGTCGCCCGGTCGGCGGGGTCGGAGGCGTACTGGGTGATCCCGGCGCCGTCTTCCATGCGGGTCCGGCGTCCGGCGGTGTCGAAGGCGGCGGTGACCCGGCTCCCGTCCCGGTAGACGCGGCCGGTTTCCCGATCGAGGGCGTCGTAGGCGTAGGTGGTGGGCCAGCCGCGCCCACCCACCCGCGAGGAGGCCAGCGTCCGGCCCCACCGTTCGGAGAATGGGCCACTCACCGAGGGGAGGCTCGGCCATCCTTTCCAGCCGCTGGCTGTGCCAGAGTGGCAACGAGTTCCGGTCCCTCTGGCGCCCAGACTATCCTCCCGCAAACGACTGCTGGAGGAGATTCCAGCGGCGTTCTTCCTCAAACGACTGCTGCAGGAGATTCCAGCGGTGTTCTTCCTCTGCCGCCAACTGTTGTGCTAGGCGATCATCGAAGTGGCGGCGGAGGCCCTCGATCTCAGCGCTGGAATATCCACACCCAGCGAGGAACACCTCCGGCAGGTATCGGGCGGAGCGGACGAGGGTACGGTAGTCCAGGCACGAGGGGGCGCCGTGAACGATCGACTCCAAACCTCGTGCCCGGTGTAGTCCGACGCAGTTATAGAGGAGTGTCTGATGAAAGTACGCCTCGGAAAGATCCACACCGGGAGAAAACATTGTACTAATCACCGTCTGCTCGAAGCGAGCCCGCGAAAAGTTGGCACGCTCTAGGCCGACCGGGCGCAGACGAGCCCCGGACAGATCTGCCGACCGGAGATCGCACTCCTCGAGCAGGGCGAAGGATAGATTGGCGTCTCTGGCGCTCACCTGCCGCAGGTCGCTTCCGGAAAAGTCGGCACTCTCACAGTATGCCTCGTCGAGGACCGCGCGACACAGAATGGCTTCTCGGATCTTCGCCTGGTACAGCTCAGCCCCCGTCATCGTGCATCTGGTGAAATCGCAATGGTCGAACGTGCAGTTATCCGCCCGAAGGGATTGCAGAACGGATCCGCAAAACGTCGAACCCGTGAAGTCCGAAAACTGGAGATACCAGTGATTTCCATAGAGGCCGGAGAGATCGGCTCTCCGGAGAGCCTTGTCTGGATAGTGCCAGAAGCGCAACTCGGCTTCGTCCTCCTGATGGAGGACCGTGCCGGAGCCGATCTCTCTGATGGCTGTCATAGCTCGGTGGGTGTGATTCCCTGGTACGGTAGATTAGGCGGGAGCAGCCATCCCTTTCAACGCGGCAAAGGGCCGCAGATCGAGCCGCCGCTGGGTGAGGAGGGCGGCGCGCAACCGCAACACCGGTTCGGCCGTCTCCCGCTTCCAGT
>SYMT01000181.1 GCA_005805375.1 Actinomycetota bacterium | reverse complement strand
CACAGGCGGGGTGGCCGGCGAGTATCTCACCGGTGTCGCCGACGTGAAGAAGAAGAAGCAGGAGAACCTGAGCCTGATCCACCGTGATGTGGAGGAAGGGCTCATTGAGTTCAGCGAGAACACCGGCGAGCGCGAGCGGGTCAAGGCCATTCAGGCGGTGCTGAAGGTGCTGGAAGAACAGGTGCGCGGCCTCCTGCGGGTCGTCGAACTCTTCGAGGCGCGCAAGCCGAAGGGGCAGGCGATCATCACGGAAGTAGATGGCGTCGTGGCGGAGATCGACTCCAAGGGCCTCCGGCAGGTGGTGATCCACTTCGAAGAGAGCATCGAAGAGCCGTCACGGATTATCGGGCAGCACGCGGCCGAGGATATCCCGGTCCCGGGCACCTCGGATACGTTCCTGATCCGGGCACGCGAGCAGGTGGTCGAGAAGATCTTCCGCACCATCCGCGACGCCGGCATCACCCACGTCAAGCTGCGCAAGGAGCACCTGGTGCCCTATCGCGGCAACCTGGAAGTGGAAGAGGGAAAACTGCTCCAGGCCGGTGACCGGCTCACGGAAGGACCGCTGGATCCGCATCGAGTGCTGGAACTGCAGGGCGTTCGTGGAGTGCAGGAATATCTGGTCCGCGAGATCCAGGCCGTCTACAAGAACCAGGGCGTGGACATCAGCGACAAGCACGTGGAAATCATCGTGCGCCAGATGCTGAAGAAGCGCAAGATCGAGCATCCGGGCGACGCGATGTTCCTGCCCGGCCAGGTGGTGGACAAGTTCGAGTTCGAGGACGAGAACCGGCGGGTGGATAGTGCCGGCGGCACACCGGCGACGGCGACCTGGATGTTGCTTGGGATCACCGAGGCATCGCTGCAAACCGAGAGTTTCCTCTCGGCGGCATCGTTCCAGAAAACCACCCGGGTCCGCCCCGAGGCCGCGGTGCGCGGCAAGCGGGATCACCTGCAGGGCCTGAAGGAGCACGTGATCATCGGGCGGCTGATTCCGGCCGGGACCGGACTCCCGCGCTACCGCAATCTGGATGTGGGGCTTCTGCAGGAAGACGGCGAGGTAGAACTCGTCAAGGCGATGCCGAAGCCGGTATTCATGCATGACTCGGACACCCGCAGCGACGACTTCACCAGCGGGTTCGCCGGATTTGCCGCGGAGAGCCCGCGGGCGGACACCAGCGAGAGCGACGACATCGACTCCCGGCTGGCGGCCGCGCTGGGGGGACGGGCGCCGTTGCCGCCCCCCGACGACGAAGACGACAGCGAGTAGGAAGCAATCGGGACGGAGCGGGGCGTGAGAAGTGCGAACTCTTGCTCCCCGTTTCCAGTTTGACGAGTTCCCCGCCACGTGCAGGCAACGGCAGGCGCGGGTGTTCCTTCCTTGGGCCGGGTCGAGACCATCTTGGCGCCCAGATACGACACGTGTGCTGTACATCATCGGAGCTACGCCGCCATGAGCGAGAATTTACAACTACTCCAGTCCCTCACGAACCAGCCCGGAGCGGTCGCCTGGTTTCGGGGGCTGTTCCATCGGGTCCATCTGCACCTTACCGACACGAACGAAGACTTCACGGTAACCCACCACGGGGACCGGGTGGAGGTCGCCGCTGGCCTTGGCTCGGAGCGCCCGAACTTCGTGGCGCCCCTGGAGTCGCAGAACCTGCGCAATCTGGCCGGGTTTTTCTCGGACGGGGAAATCGGCCCCCAGGAGGAGTACCGGATCGTCAAGTTCATGCTGCAGCCCTGCCTGCGGGCCGGTCTGGACATGCCGATCCTCCGGAACAAGGCCTTCACCGCCGTCCTCAGGGTCGAAACCCACTGGCAGGAGGCCATTCTGGATCCCGACGGGAACGAAGACGAGCAACTCACCATCGTGTTCGTTAACGACCAGTGGCTGATCGTGCCTGGTTACCACGGCCGACCCAACCGGCGCCTGGTGATGCAGCCTTCGCAGGTGCTCGAATACCAGCGGCGCGTCTTCGCGGCGAATGAGAAGAACAGCCTGCCGCAGTGGCTGGACCTGGCTCGCTGGTATCTTTCATGGCGCGACGAGGTGACGGTCCCGGTGGCGTAGCGTGAGCGACCCGGCGCGAGGGTCATTGGCGTACCGCGCGCGCCTCTACCAGCGGGAGCGGTTCCCGCTGGCTCTCTACGCGCCGTTGGTCGCTACCTTTGCGTTTGCATCCGCCGCCTATTCGCGCGTGCTCCGGGGAGAGACCGGCTTCATCACCCCCGCGGTCTTCGCCATCGGAGCGGTCACGACGCTGGCGGTATTCTTCTGGCTTCGCATTCTCGATGAGCACAAGGATGCGGTAACGGACGCCGTCTACCGGCGCGAATTGCCGGTGCCGCGGGGGCTGATTTCGCTGGGCGAACTCCGCCGGATCGGGTTCTGCGCTGGCGCCGTCTGCCTGCTCGCCAACTTGCTGCTGGCGCCGCACCTTCTGCCGGCGCTCGGCAGCGTAGCGCTCCTGATGGCCCTGAGCGGGCGGGAGTTCTTCGTTCCCGGCTGGTTGCACGGCCGACCGCTGGCGACAATGCTCAGCCACATGCTCATCATGCCCGCCATGGATGCCTACACGACCGGTCTCGACTGGCTGGCCGGGGGTGGGCCCCCGCATCCGGCGCTGGGGCTCTTCCTGGCGCTCTCCTACACAAACGGTTGCGTTCTGGAAATCGGCCGGAAGCTCCGCGCGCCGGCAGACGAGCGGGAGGGAGTGACCACCTATTCCAGCGTCTGGGGTCCGGATCGCGCATCGCGAGCGTGGCAGGGGACCCTTCTGGCTGCGGGAGGCCTGCTCGTCGGCTGCGTGGCGGCGCTGGGCTCCGCGCTGGGTTGGTCGGTGCTGCTGCCGGCGGCGGGCGGAGTGACTCTGCTCGGCGCGCTCCTCCCCTGCGGCGGGCGGTACCGGAGGAGCCCGAGCCCACGGCACGCGGCGGGCATCGAGAAGGCTTCGGGGCTCTGGGTCCTCGGGTCCTACCTGTTTCTCGGCGTACTTCCGTTCCTGGCCCGCGTGGCGGCGGGAGGCTGAGTAGTAGTCGCAGTGGGCCCTCGCTTTTATCTCCCCGGCACCTCGGCGGCGCTCGACGCCGGCAACTTCGGAGGGAAGGCTGCAGGCCTTGCCCGGCTCGCGGCGCTCGGCGGGCCCACCCCACCCTGGTTCGCTCTCTCGGTCGAGGCAGTGGCCCACACCCTGTCGTTTCCGGACCAGGGCCACGAACTGATCGCCCACGCCGTGCGCACGGCCGATGGCGGCGCCCTCGCGGTGCGCTCCTCCGCCATCGGTGAGGATGGGGACTCCGCATCCTTCGCCGGTCAGTTCGAGAGCGTGCTCTCCGTGCAGCCGGAACAGGTCTGCGCTGCGGTCCGGCACGTGGCGGCTTCCGCCGATAGCCCGCATGCGCTGGCGTACTCCCGGCGCGCCGGGCGCCCGTTCCCGGCGATCGCGGTCGTGATTCAGCAGATGGTGGACGCGGCGGCATCCGGCGTAGCGTTCACCGCTGATCCGGTCTCCGGAGACCGCTCCGTCGTCGTGATCAGCGCGACAGCTGGGATCGGCGAGGCTCTGGTGCGCGGAGAAGTGGAGGGGGAGACGTGGCACGTAGCGGAGGGCGGTGAGCCCGCCCGCAAGGACCGAAGCGACTCCCCGTCCCTCCTGCAGCCCGGGGAGGTGACAGAGCTGGCCGCGCTCGTTGGCGGGCTGGCCACCAAAGCTGGAGTGCCGCACGACTTCGAGTGGGCGCTCACACGCAGCGGGGTGTTCTTGCTGCTACAGATGCGTCCGCTCACCGCGCTGGCTCCCGATCCGTCCGCAGGCGATACCGGCGGAGAGCGGCGTGTCTGGGACAACAGCAACATCATCGAAAGCTATCCCGGCGTCACGCTGCCCCTTACGTTCACCTTCGCGCGGCGAGTCTATGAGGAAGCGTACGTCCAGTTCTGCGAGGCGGTAGGAGTCGAACCAGAGGTCATCGCAGCCCACCGTCCGTACTTTGCACACATGCTCGGGCATGTGCGCGGGCGGATCTACTACAACCTCTTAAACTGGTATCGCATCCTGTCGCTGCTGCCGGGCTATTCGGTCAACCGGGCGTTCATGGAACGCATGATGGGGGTGCGCCAGAAACTCGCGGACCCGCCCGACCCACCCTACCAGCCGGGACGCCTGCATGACGCGCTGCGACTCGCGGGGATGCTCGGTCGGCTGGCGGAGTGGGACCGGCGCCTTCCGCGCGAAGTGAGCCGATTCCACGCCCATGTGGACGCGGTGCTCGCCGCAGCCGGGGCCGCCCCTCCCGAAACGCTCGCGCCGGACGCGCTCGCCGCGCTCTTCCGGCGCCTGGAACAAGAGCTATTGGGGCGCTGGCAGGCGCCGCTGGTCAACGACTTCTTTACTATGATCTGGCACGGCATCCTGGCACGAGCGATCGAGCGCCAGCTACCGGACGCGTCTCCCGATCTGATTCCATCGCTGCTCTCCGGGCAAGAGGGACAAGTCTCCGCAGAGCCCGCACGCCGGGCCGCGGGCATGGCACGATGGCTGCGGGATCGGCCCCTCCTGGCCGGACGATGCCGCACGCACGGGATCACGGCCTTGCTCGCAGACCCGGAATTGGCTCCTCTGCGCACTGATTGGGACGAGTTCCTGACCCAGTTCGGCGACCGTTGCCCGGGCGAGTTGAAGTTGGAGACCGAAGCGGCCCGCCTGGGTCCCGAACTGCTGGCTGCGGCACTGGAGACGGAACTGGAACGAGCGACCGACCCACCCGACCGGACCGCAGCCCGACGCGAGGCCGAGGTGTGGGTACGCTCCCGGCTCTCAGGGTTGCGGCGCCGGGTGTTTTTCAGCATCCTTCGCCGGGCCCGGGAGCGCGGGCGAGATCGAGAAAACATGCGCCTCGAACGTACGCGAGTGTTCGGGATGACCCGGCGCATCTTTGTGCAGTTCGGGCAGGACCTGTATCGGCGGGGCATGCTGGACCAGCCGCGCGAAATCTTCTTCCTGACAGTGGAGGAAGTGCTGGGGTGGGTCGAAGGCTCCGTTACATCACAAGCGCTCCGCGATGCTGCACACCTCCGGCGCCTCGAGTACGACACCTACCGCACAGAGCCGCCGCCGCCCGACCGCATCGAAACGTTCGGACCGCCCGATGTCGCTGCGCCTCGCCCAGCAACGGGCACTCCGGGCGGCGCCGCGGGCTCTGCGCTCACCGGCATGCCCTGCTCCGCCGGCCGCGTTCGCGGCATCGCCCGCGTGCTGCAGGAACCGGACCGGGCCACGGACCTGCGCGGCTGTATTCTCGTCGCCGATCGGACCGATCCGGGTTGGACCCTCCTATTTCCCGGCTGCGCGGGCCTGCTCGTCCAGCGAGGCAATCTGCTGAGCCACTCCGCCATCGTCGCCCGGGAACTCGGTCTCCCGTGCATCGTCGGGATCCGGGACCTGCTGGCCCATGTTCGCGACGGCGATGAAGTCATGATGGACGGGGCGGCCGGTACCGTAGAAGTCCTGTGCGCCGCGCCACCCACTCCGTGAACGAGGTCCGCTATGCGGCAGTTTGGGAGGATGCCGACATCCTGTGCGAGGCACTCGCTCCGGTGGCGACCGGGGAACGCCTGCTCTCCATCGCGTCGGCTGGGGACAACGTGCTCGCCCTCCTGACACTCAACCCCCGCGAAATCGTTGCAGTGGACCACAACCCCGCCCAACTTGCGTGTCTCGCCCTCAGGATCGCCGCCTTCCGCCACCTGGACCACGAATCGCTGCTCACCTTCCTCGGCGCGGGCGGCTCCGCCACATCCGCCTCGCCCGGCGGGCCGGCAGCGCCCTCGGCCGGCATCCACCGCCTGACCACGTACGCCGCCCTGCGCCACGCGCTCCCCGACGCCGATTGCGCCTTCTGGGACGCCCACCCCGAGCAGATCCGCCGCGGGATCCTCCACGCCGGACGCTTCGAGCGCTACCTGGCCACCTTCCGCCGCCGGGTGCTGCCCTGTATCCACTCCCGGAGGACAGTCGAGGCACTCCTGCATCCCCGCGAGCCCGCTGCCCGCGAGCAGTTCTACCACACGGTGTGGAACACTCCACGCTGGCGCCTGCTGTTCCGCCTCTTCTTCAGCCGGGGGATGATGGCGCGAACCGGTCGCTCACCGGCACACTTTCGCCATGCGCCGGGCGCGGTTGCCCTCCCGCTTCTCGCGCGTACGCGCCGCGCGTTGACGGAACTCGACCCGAGCACCAACCCCTATCTCGGCTTCATCCTGAACGGCGCCTATCCGCGCCACGCGCTCCCGCGCAGCCTCCGCCCGGAACACCACGCCACCATCTGCACTCGCCTGGATCGAGTCACCCTCCGTCCCGGCGACATCACCAGCAGCCCCGGTACGTTTCGTGGTTTCAACCTCTCCGACCTATTCGAGTATCTCTCCCCGGAGGCCCACGCCCATACGTATGCTGCGCTCGCCGCCCAGGCACTCCCCGGAGCCCGCCTGGTTTACTGGAACCTGCTCGCCGGCCGTGCCTGCCCTCCCTCGCTGTGGCCGCTGATCCGTCCACTCACCGAGACCGCGGCCGCCCTGCACCGGAGAGACCGTGCCTGGTTCTACGGCACCCTCCATGTGGACGAGAGGGTAGGGCCGGCGGACCCCATCTGAGCAGCCCAGCACGGCAGGGGACTCCGGACACCGATGTTGCCGGTGGACGACGCGGAGAAGCCGTGCAAGACTGGTACGGGTGCATCGTCCGCATCTTGACGGGCACAGGCTTTCCATCGCCACCTAACCGGACTCCCTCATGTCCCAAACAGAGTGTCCATTCGCCCAACCACCAATCCGGCCGAAAAAAAAACGTCCGGGTCGGTGTACCCGGTCCGGGATGCCGGCGTCCCACTTTCCCGGGGGGGCCATCGGGTTGCGGCAGTCTCGGCTATCTCTTCGCGAGCCGGTTGGCGAAAGGCGACGACGAGGAGAGCCAACGGGCGCTGGTGGCCATCTCCCCGGCGGGCGACCGCCTGCTCACCGGAGGCCACTTTGCCCCACTGACGGTCTGGGACCTGAGCACGGGTACTTCCATCTGGACCGATCCGCACACTGAGTACACCGGCTTCAGCGACCTAGCCTGGTCCCCGGACGGATGCCGGATCCTCGCCGGGCTGACCAACGAATCAGCAGTCACGATGCGGGATGCGGCGACCGGAGCGTTGATTCGCACCTGCGCCACAATTGGACACTGTTCGTACCTCGCCTGGGCGCCCGACGACAGCGCCTGGGCTGCCTGGAGTTCCCACAGCCCGCCCGGTCTGCGGGTGTGGGATGCGGACGGGGAGGCCGTCTGCTGGGAGGCCGCGTGGGTAACGGAGTTGGGCGCAGATGGAGCGCTTGCCTGGTCGCCGGACGGTAGGCATCCTGTTCTCGGCGACCGCGGCGGCATTTTGCACTTCTTCGACGCGCTCACGGGCACACCCGGCTCACATCGTCCAGTGTCCGACACGCCCTCGCGGATCTGGCACGTTTCCTGGTCTCCGGGAGACGACCGGATGGGGGTGCTCTCCGCCGGCAGCGCCCTCACTGTGCTGGATGGGACCGCCGAACGGCCGGCGCGGCGGATTGAGGTCGGGGAGCGTGCCGGCTGTACTGCCTGTTGGTCACCGGATAGGCGCCACATCGCGGTCGGACTGAGTGGGGCTGCCGCAGGGGTCGCGCTCTATGCCGTGGGCACCGGCCGCGAAGTACATCGGTTCTCGATCCCATCGGGCAGCTGGCGAGAAAGTACCGCCGACCTCGCGTGGGCGCCGAACGGCGCCTTCCTGGTAAGCGGACACCGGGACGGGATAGTACGCGGCTGGGATGCCCGCTTTCTCTACGCCGATCCCCCGTTTGCGCCGTCTCGAGAAGCGACCACCGGGCCGAGCCGGTTCCCGGAGCCCGCATGAGCGATCTGCTGCACGCACTGCTGCTGCTGGTATGCCTGGGCGCACTGTTCGGAGCAGCCAACCTGTGGCGGCGGCGCGGTCGGGCACCGGCGGAGTGGACGCGCAAGCTGATTCACGTGGCGGGGGCGGTAACCGGATGCGCGCTGCCGTACCTGCTGGGCTCTCCCTGGAGCGCAGCGGCACTCGGGCTGGTCGTCGCGGTGCTGCTTCGGGTCGGACGGCGCGGACGAGTGCTGCCCGCGCTTCACGGAGTCGAGCGCCTCACGGATGGGGATCTTTGCCTGGTCGCTGCAGTTGTGCTGCTGTTCCCCTTCGGCCGTTCCGAGCCGTCCGCTCACCTCGGGGCGCTGCTGGTCATGGGCCTGGGAGATGCCGCGGCCGCCCTGGTCGGTACAGCCCTGCGGCCCGCCGGCCGGAGGACCGCAGCGGGCAGTGTAACGATGTTCGTCGTGTCCTTTGTGGGACTGTGGGTCGTTTTCCTGGCGGCGGGGGCCGGTTGGGCCGAAGCCCTGATCTGGGCGCTCCTCGGGGGAGTGTGTGCGACCTCAGTAGAGGCGGTCGCCCCCGGCGGCAGCGACAATCTGCTGGTGCCGCTCGCCGTGTTCGCAGTGCTGACGGCGCCGATGGGGACCGCTGTGGTGTTTACGACAGCCCTATCGGGGCTTGCGGCGGTAATCCGCCGGCCTCGGCTACCATTCCATGCTGCGTGGTGCCTGGCGGTGATCCTCGCCGCCCGGGAAGCCGGCCGCCGAGCCGCACCCACCCGCTGATTCCCCCGGCCGGTGCGACGGGACCGGGTTCCGGGGAGCCACGCCGCAGGCACAGCCGTCCCGGAACGAATTCCGGGGCGGCGTCCCGGCACACGGAACGGCGTGCGCGGGACGCGGGCGTCCCCCCGCAGCGGCGACCACGGAATCGTGACCGCCGGCGCCGCGCCCGTTGGCCCGCCCCGGGATGAATCACCGGGGCTGTTCCATTTGGAACCGGTTGACAACCGGTTGGGGCGCCACCGGAGAGGGGAAGGGCCTTCGGGGAGGGGGGTACGACAGGCCCCGGAGCGTTTCCGCTCCAGACGGTCGGCAAGATGCCTGCGCCCACAAACCGCAACCGCGCCGTCCGCCCGTCCCCAACCGGTGTTCAACCGGTTTCGCTGCAATAGCCCCGGCGATTCATCCCGGGGCGGCGTACCGGGGCGGCTGGCGTGCCGGGAACACGGGACAGGGTACCGAATTACGGGCGGCGTGCCGGGACGCGCGCTGCCCAGCGCGGCGGCGACAGCGGGTTCGTGACCGCCGGCATGGTGCCGATCCCCGTGCCCCGCCCCGAAGTGAGTCCCGGGGCGGTATCTTGCCGACGGTTCCTCGGATACGGGATACCGACCCTACCCGTCCTCACTACCGCTGGAGCAGGCGGCTCACCGTGACAGGTTCGAGGCCCCGTTCGCGGAGGCCATCGAGGATTTCGGGGAGCGCATCGGCGGTGGGCTGGCTCCCGCAGTGAAGGAGGACGATGCTGCCGGATTGCACTCTCCCGAGAACGCGGTCCCGAATCTGTTCGGCACGGATGCCGCGCACGACAGAGTCATGGGAGTCCAGGGTCCAGTAGATGGTGGTGTAGCCTTCCTGCCCCACAGCGCGCAAGACACGCCCGTCCCGGGCGCCTTCGGGGGGACGGAAGTAGGGACGGGTCGAGCGCCCAAGCGTAGTGCGCACGATCGCCTCGGTGCGCTCCAACTGCTCCCGGATTTCCCCATCCGTCAGGCCGGTGAATGCCGGGTGGTCCCACGAGTGATTGCCCAGCTCGTGACCGGCGGCGACGATGCGCCGGGCGACCTGCGGATAGCGCCGCACCCACTCTCCGGTGAGGAAGAAAGTAGCGCGCAGTCCCGCACCGGAGAGTGCGTCGAGAATTTTCGGTACCGGTCGGTAGTCTGAACCGGCGTCGAATGTGAGCGCCACCTCGGCGCGTCCGGTACGGGCGCGGTCCACCTCTCGACCGGGGATGGGAACGACGGGAGGGAAGGGCGCCGGACGTGGGGTGACACGGCCGGGGATTTCGGATCGGCTTGTCCCGGGCGCCGGGTTACTCTCCGTGGGGAACTCCGAACCAGGGGCCGGGGAAGGTGTGGATTCCGGTTCACTCCCATCCGGTGGGAATGTGCGGACGGTCACTTCCGGACTGTTCCCGCCCGGTTTGACCGGGTCCGGGTCCAGGCGAGACAGCGCCTCCTGCCGGCCGTGGGTCAGTTCGTCCACTCGCTGACGGGCGGCCCGGGCAATCCGGGCTTCCTGCTCTTTCCGCTCCCCATCGGGAGCGGGTTGCGGCTTCGGCGGGTGTTCAGCAGGCGCGGTCGAGGGTTCGCGTTTCGCCGCCTGCATTTTGTCGGGCAGCGGCCCCGGCGCCTCGGCCGGGGATGGCGTCGGGGGAACGGAGGGCGGCGCCGGCTCGATCAGGCGGTACAAGCCGATCGCGGCGAGCGCCGCCAGCACTCCCGTGCGCACCAGTGCGCCGGTGCCCGACGCCGGGTTCCCCGCCCTCCGCCGCGCCGGTCCGGAACTCCGCTTTTTTCCCGTGCGTCGCGCCATACCCACTCTCCTGTTCTTTACGCCGTTCTCACCTTCCATAGTCGTCCGATCCGGGGCGCGCACCGGACATTCTTCCCGCATTCCGGATGCAACCACAGGAGAGTGCCAGGTGCATGGACAACGTCATACAATCGTAACGGAGAACACTTCGGTAGATCGGCTCACCGGCCGTATTCTCCACAAGGAATAGAAAGTGAACCCGATGCAACCCATGCAGCGCCATTCACGAGCCCGCGGATTCACGCTGATCGAGCTCCTCGTCGTTATTGCCATCATAGCCATACTTGCTGCGATCCTCTTCCCGGTCTTCGCACAGGCACGGGAGAAGGCACGGCAGTCCATGTGCCTCTCGAACCAGCGGGGACTCGGGACGGCCTTCATGCTCTATGTGCAGGACTACGACGAGAACTTCCCGCCGACGGACTACGACGACCCGGGCATTGGCCGCGTGACGTGGCCCACGCTCGTCGAACCCTACATCAAGGCAGGCATCGTGAAGCCCGTGGGCAGTCTGGAACCGAAGGACCAGAAGAAGTCCATTTTCGTGTGCCCCAGCATTGACGCACCGGTACCGGATTCCGGCTGGGTGGCCCTGAGCGGCTCGCCCGGGTCGCGCGCGCTGTTTTCCTACGGCACCAACACCTACCTGATGCCGGCCGGGCGGGGACTGGTGCAGCCGCGGGTGCCCGTCGTCGTCCCGCTGGCGGCGATCGGTACTCCGTCGAGCCTGATCATGCTCGGCCCGAGCCTCGGCACCGTCCCGGACCTCTCCGGGCGAGACGACGGCTACGACGGGATCAATCGCAACACACAGCAGTACATGCTGGCCCGCAGTCGCCATTCCGGCGGGGCCAACTTCACGTTCTCCGACGGACATGCCAAGTGGTACAAGGCGCCGGCCAACTACAAGGCGCAAAGCTTCAACGGCGTCTGCTGGCAGTCGCCGCGGCAGAATGCCCGCTATGCGAGTTGTTCCGCCTGGTTCTTCTCGCCGAGCGACTGATGCGGTGCAACAGACACGACGGCAACCCGGACCTGGCTCGGCAGCTCCGGGGGCACTCTGCCGGGTCGGCGGGAGGGATCCCCATGGCCGGAATCTTTCCCAACACAGCCGATCACGCCGGCGCATCCATTGCGCCGGCCTCGCCGCACAGCACCACCAGTCGCCCTTCAGCACCGTCCCACTGCGCCTTCCCAAGAAGGGCAAGCACCAGGTCCTGCAGGTCCACCCGGTAGCGCATCCCCGCGCTCCCCATCGCGAGCATCGCGTCTCGATAGGGGCCGAGCATTTCCGTGGAGGTCGCCCAGCAGGCCTCTGCGATCTCGTGCCGGTCCTGCGGATCGAGCACTGTGGCGGTCGTACGGGCCACGAAGACGTGTGTGGTCCAGGGCAGCATCTCGTCCCCGCACGAGAATTCCGCGCGGCAGCGCAGCAGGTAGCGTTCCAGGCAGATCTCCAATCCGGTCTCCTCCCACGCTTCCCGCAGCACCCCGGCGGAAAACGCCTCTCCCGGCTCCACGCCCCCGCTCGGAGGCCGAAACACACCCGGAGGATAGACCGGCTTGCGGATCAAAGCAAACCGGCCTTCGTGGTCGCGGATCATGAGGGTGATGTCATGCGCGCGGTTCTTGCGGCGGCAATAGTGCAGCAGGCCGAACTCACGCGGAGTGAAGACCGCCGCCGCAGTCGCCTCACGGGGGACGCCGAATTCGCGCCGGACGGGTTCCAGCACAGCCTCAGTCAGATACATCGGGAAGTCACTCCGCTGCGCCCGCGGCCGATGGAAGGGACGAGGCCCAGGGGACCGCGCCCCGCAGAGCGGCCGTGCGCACCGGAGCAGGCTCGTCCACGCACGTGAGGATGGCGGCCCCCCGCACCGCAAGATTCCCGGAACGCAGGAGTTGCTCGATCTCTGCCCGGGGCAAGTCCTGGTTCAGCAAGCCGCGCGTCGCTTCTTCATATTGCAGCGGAGCGAGTTCTCGGGCCCGCGCCTCGGGGAGAGCCACGTATTCGCGGAGAAACTCGCGGCTGCTCCGGCAGCGCAGACGGCCCAGCGCCGGCAGCACCGCCATCTTGACCCGGAAGTCTGTCCAGGCGAGCGGATTCGCTGCGAACCGCGGATCCTGTACCCGGCGGAGCGCGGGATCCGCCCGACGGTAGGCGCGCACCAGGAGCGGAGCTGCCCCAACGCACCCGTGCTTGCCGAGCACACGGGCTGCCTGGGCTCCGTCCAACCCGTGGAACATCCAATCCGCGTGCAGCGAGCGCTCCCAGACCCGCTGCTCGAGCTTGCGCACGTCGTTCCCCGAAATCTTTGCTGGTTCTCCGAGACGCTGGATCGCCACCGCACACGCCACGATTTTCTCCGTCGGCGTCACGTCCGCAAGCGCGGGAACTGCCGTCAGCCAGTCGCGCCATGACCGAGCAAAGTGAGGGAACTCGCCGGCCGGTCCCGCCAGGCAGACCGGCCACTCGCCCAGCGGCTGCGGCCGGGGCCGTGAGAACCGGGCCGGCCACTCTGCCCGGAGTCCGGTAGGGAGGGGCACGTGTGCGACCGGCTCCCGCCCGAGGACCTGTGCTGCTACGCGCGGATCGTCCACCATCACGAGCTGTCCGGGGCGCTGGAGCTGCGCGCGGACTGCGGTCGGATCGAGATCGTGGCGACCTTCATAGAGGCCAGGACCCTTGTACGCCAGCAGCCGCACTCGCGGATCGCGCGCCAGACCCGGCGCAGTGTCGCGGTTGACGGCCACCACGTGGTCCCACACGCCGGCTGCGTCGAGGAGCGCCGCAATCTGCCCATCCAGACCGGGGCGCTTGATGTCGAGGTGCAGCAGCATCGCCCGTCGGCGCACCAGTTCCAGCAGCGCCGCCAACGTCGGGGGTCGCGTCTGCGCAGTCGCGGTCCCGTAGACGCGACGGGGCCGCAGACTCAGCAGTTCGTAGTAAGTGGCCTCTTCGACCGTCCCGAACCCGGTGGTCAGGCTGTCGAGCATGTCGTCGTGGAACAGCACCAGCACTCCGTCGGCAGTCCGCCGGATATCCACCTCACAACCGTCGGCGCTGTAGTCCATGGCGGCGGCGTAGGCTTCCAGCGTGTTCTCTGGCGCAAAGGCAGCGGCGCCCCGGTGGACGATGATTGCCGGGCCCGCGCGCCGGAGAGCCACCCGCCGGCGCCGTTCCAGGCGGGCGGAGGCGCGCTCCGGCGGGAGTTGGGTTACATAGCCGGGCGCAGCCGGGAGCATCGGCCGCAGCTCCTGCGCCGACCCGGAGAGGCAAAGCAGGCCTACCACCACCGGAACAGACAGTGTGATGCGACAATACCGGAGGGAACGGTTACCATACATCTCATGACTCCCGAGACAACGCTAGTGCAGTGGCTGCGCGAAGCCCGTCGCGTACTGGTCTTTTGCGGCGCCGGCATCTCCGCCGAGAGCGGCATCCCCACGTTTCGCGGCGCGGGCGGACTCTGGGAAGGACATCGAATCGAAGACGTAGCGACCCCGGAAGGGTTCGCCCGCGACCCGGTCCTCGTCTGGCAGTTCGACGCCGCCCGGCAGCACGCCCTCCCCACAGTATCTCCCAATCCGGCCCATGAGATGCTGGCTGCGATGGAGCGCCACTACCCGGCATTCCTGCTGGTCACACAGAACGTGGATGACCTCCACGAGCGGGCCGGCAGTCGTGACGCGATCCACCTGCACGGCAGCCTCGACGAGGTGCGCTGCACCCTTTGCGGGCGACAACGGCCGCTGGGTTCCCCGCCGTCGCTCGCGGACGTGCGGCGCGGAGTGCTGCCGCATTGCGCGTGCGGCGGCCTGGAGCGCCCCGGCGTCGTCTGGTTCGGCGAAATGTTGAACCCCACCCACCTCCGCAGCATCGAGAAGTTCATCGAAACCGGCTGGAACGACGGTCCCGCGTTCCTGGTTCTCGTGATCGGAACATCGGGAGTCGTCGGCGGCGACTACGGGATCCACTCGCTTCCGGCTGCGTTGGGCGCCCGCGTGGTGGAAATCAATCCAGAAGAGACCCTGCTGTCCAGCGAAGTGGACCTGGCGGTGCGCGCCCCCGCTGGGGCACTGCTGGGGCGTGTCTGGCCCGAGGTGGGCAGCGCCGAACACCCGGCGGCGCGATAACGACACGCCCCTGCCGTTCATCGTACGCGCGGCACTGGATAAGATCAGTGCTGGGCGTGTGCAGACCGCAGGGGAGGGAGTGCGACTGCACCGATCCCCGACCACGGAGCGATGCGGACGGTCTCGACGATGGTCACGCGGCGGATGATTCCACCGCCGACGCCTCCGCCCTATCCTACGAGGGCGGTCGGAATACGTCACTCCCACCTCAAGAACCTGAACTGTGATCGCCGTGCCGAGGGAAACTCAGCCAAGTACAAACCGAAGCAGCACGGCGGCCGCGGAGATGAGGCCGATGACGGCGGCGACCACCACGTCGGAAAGGAAATGGACGCCGACATAAACCCGGCTGTAGCCGACCACTGCCGCCAGCAGGAACAGCGGGATCGCCCATGCCGGAAAGTACCACGCGACCACGGCGGCCAGCGCAAAAGTGGTGGCCGTGTGCCCCGATGGAAACGAATTGTGCCGGGTCACGGGCACGAGAAAGCGCACCTCAGTGTACGCCACCGGACGCAGCCGTTTCACCCGACGCTTGATGAGATGCACAACGGCGGTCGCAAGCAGGAAAGCGAGAATGGCCGCTGCGGCGAGGCTCCCACCCAGCGCCTGATTCCGATGAAACCACCAGACCATCGCCACGAGGGGCAACTGCACTCCCCCCAAACCCAGGAGCGTCACGACGGGGAAGAACCGGTCCAGAAGGGAGTGAGTGTACGTCTGGTTGATGAGTCCGAACAGGCGGATGTCACGAGTGGTGGGAATACGCATCGGTTCGCCGGAGGATCGGCCGAGCGCCGATCACTCCATTCTACGGTCTCCACCCCGTCGGCGTCCAGCCCACGGCACCCGCAGTAACATCTACCACACAGCTTAGGTTTCGGACGGCGGCGCCGCGGGCGGCGCCGGTCCCGGCAGGGGTTCGTCGCGATGGTACTGCATCTGATGACGCATCTCGGCCTCATAGGGCTCGGCGTGGATCGTGATGTCTACATCCGGGAAGGTCCGACGCACCTCGTCCTCGATCTCCTCGACCAGGTCGTGGGCCACCGGAAACGGAAGAGTATCATCCAGCAGGACGTGCACATCTACCAACCTCCGCGCCCCCGCGGTGCGACCGCGCAGCCGATGATAGGCCCGCACCTCCGCATGCCCCTCCAGGACGCGACGAATGCAGTGGAGGTCCTCCGGAGGCAACTGTTCATCCAGCAGCGGACCCAGCGCCACGCGTGCCAATCGCACCGCCTCGCGCAGCACAAACAGCACCATCACGCCGGCGATGAGCGGATCGAGCCGCGGCTGCCCCGTGATGCGGACGAGTACGAGTCCCATGACCACTCCGGCGCAGGCGAGGAGATCGCCTCGCAGATGCGCGGCTTCCGCAGCCAGGGCAGGCGAACCCGTCTCCCGCGCGACCGTGGTCACCCGCCGCGACACGACAAGGTTCACTCCCGCTGAGACGAGCAGCGCCCCGATACCCCAGTCCACCCGCGGCACCGCGGGATGCTGCCAGCGCTCCCAGGCGACGCTCAGTAGCCCCACACTCGACCCAAGGATCAACAGTGCCTGCGCCAATGCGGCCAAAGGCTCGAACTTTCCGTGGCCGTAGGGATGACGGGCGTCTGGCGGACGTGCAGCGGCGCACACAGTGAAGAGAATCAGCGCTGAGGCTGCAACATCCACCGTGGACTGGAGCCCTTCCGCCAGCACGCTCACCGAGCCTGACAACACTCCAGCGGTGACTTTCAGCACCACGAGAAACACGTTCCCCGTGAGGGAAAGGCGCGCCGCGGCCCGGCTCCGCCGGAGCAATGTGACTTGGAGATTGTCGCGCGAGACAGTGCTGGTCATGACGGTCAGTCTACCCCATCCGCCACACCATCGCGTTCTCGCTTGCGCTTGACATCCGCCCGGCACCTGCCTATAATCTGACACGTTGACGCTATCCGACTCCAGCGGCCGGGGTCCTTGACAACTGAACATCGGCACGAAAGTGAGCACGCAGGTTGCCGGACCCTCCGAGCATTCCTCTGCCGGCGTAGCTCAATGGTAGAGCAGCGGTTTTGTAAACCGCCGGTTGGGGGTTCGATTCCCTTCGCCGGCTTGTCCGGAGCTGGGTTCACTTTCGCTGCAGTATGGGTAGGTGCCCGAGTGGCCAAAGGGGGCGGACTGTAAATCCGCTGCGTAAGCTTCAGTGGTTCGACTCCACTCCTGCCCACTGATTCTGTCGCAGCAGCAGGCGCATTCGAGGTTTGTCCACGTAACCGGTTGAAGGTGATGCCTCCCTAGCGCAGTGGTAGCGCACGTTCTTGGTAAGAACGGGGTCATGGGTTCGACTCCCATGGGAGGCCTTCGGGGAACTGGAGCTAGGATACAAAGATGGCGAAAAAGGAAGATCGGATCATCATTGTGCTCGCCTGTGGCGATTGCAAAGAGCGGACGTACCCGACGTCGAAGAACAAGCGGAACGACCCGGATCGGCTGCAACTGCGGAAGTACTGCCCGAAGTGCCGCAAGCACACGGCCCACCGGGAGTCACGGTAGCCTTCAGGCCGGTAGAACTCCCCGTTCTACTTCGAAGGGGTGTAGCTCAGT
>SYMT01000180.1 GCA_005805375.1 Actinomycetota bacterium | reverse complement strand
TCCTCAAACATGCGTCACCGGCTTCCGGGCGGGAAAAGGTGAACCCCTCATCACACTATTAGGTGGAAAGTACGAACCATGCAGTGCGCCATAGTTCGACAGTCCCCCCCCGGATCGGCCCCACCGGACCCCACTTGCACTCCCCCACAGGCAGGACACCCCGCCATGTGGAGTCCCGCAACTCCGATTGCGGGTCCAAACCCGACCACCTCGCGCCCCGTGGCGCCTCCCCCGCAGGCAGGACACGCCGCGCCACATGGAGTCCCGCAACTCCGATTGCGGGTCCAAACCCGACCAGTTCGCGCCTCCCACTGAGTTCGGAAAGGTCCAGCGGGGGCCTGGCTCCGAGCGCGAAAAATACTCTGAAAGCAAAAGAGGAGTCCGCCGCGCCCCTGGCGCACTCCTCTGGCGCACAGCGAACGGCCTGACGCGCGCTGCGACTACCCAACCTGCCGCCAGATCTGGGCGCAACTCACGTCCCTCTGCCGGTCCGCGCTGATGAAACTGGAAGGCCAGCCGACGTTCAACAACCCCTGTGACCTCATGGCGGTGCTGGTGGACCACCGGCTCGGGCGCGTGCTCCACCCGTGGGATCGGCGCCTGCCTGCTCATCGGCGCCGGGGGAGTGAGAACAGGCGGCGCACAAATCCTATCACTGCGTCCGGGGAGAGTCTCATCACTGCTTCCGGGGATGCACGGCTCTGCAGGAGTGCAACCTGAACGTCCGGAAGGGATCCGACGCCAGTCGGGGGCGATCTGGATTGCCGGGGGAACCACCCAGTCAGGCCGCCCTTTGCCCGACTCCGGAGGCTCCCAACTCGGAAAACTCAATCCGGAAAAAACCCGCAATCGGAGCTGCGGGACTCCACCTGGCACGGCGGGCCCTCCGTGCGGGGAGGCGCGCGGTGGTCGGGGTTGGTCCCGCAATCGGAGTTGCGGGACTCCAGATGGCCCCGTGCATCGTCCCTGCGCCGCTGGTCCAGGTGGTCAGGTTTGGACCCGCAATCGGAGTTGCGGGACTCCACCTGGCACGGCGCATCCTCCGTGCGGTGGCGGTTCAACTGGAGCCCGTGGGAGACCATTCCGGCGTGACTGTCAACCTGTTCGGGCGAAGCGCCTGCACCTCACGCAACACTCAAGGAGTACTTACAGTGAAACGCGCACGCATCCTGACCCTGCGAGTTGCAGTCATCAGCGTCACTTGCTCTGCCGCGTGCGCCGGCGCCACCTGTGTGCAAGACGACCCGGGAGCGGCCGCACCCAGGCCGAAGTTGCTCAGGACGGTCGAGATTGCCGGGGAAGACGAACTGGGACGGCGGCTCGTGTACCCTGCCTCAGTTCCGGCGTTGCTGACGCAGGATGGCCGTGGAAACCAGGTCGCCGCGTTGCTCTATGGGCTCCATCAGGCGTCCGGAAAGGACGTGATTGCCGATCTCGGCGCAATCCGGGGACTCACCGCGGAGCAGTTGACGGCACTCGGTGGAAAAACCGTCCGAGAGGTGCTGGACGAGACGGCTCGGGCGGTCGCCCCGCTGGCGCGCTGGCGTGACGCGCAGGGGATCTGGACACTAACGCACCCCGATCTGCCCCTGCGAGACGTCCCTCCCACTCCGAAAGAGGAAGACGCTCCCCGCTTCCGACGACGCGTCACCGCCGCGATGGTGAGTACGGAATTGATCGGAGTGTTCGGGCAACTCGGTCGTCACTCCCCAAGCCCGCTAGTTTACTGGTTAACCGGGCTGGAGCGCTCCCAGTTGCGTATGGTCAGTCGTCCGTGGATGATTGCCTGCAAACAGCGTCGCGTACTGGAGCTCCTCCGCTCGCTATCGGTCGCGCTCGGAGGCTCCTGGGAGAAACAGGACCGGGTGTATCTGTTGAACCTGGCCGGGCGGAGGCGGACGAAGGACGAGGCGACTCGAAACCGCGCTTTCCTCTCCACCGTCCGCTTCGGCCACAGTCTGTCCGCCTCGCAACTTGCACTCCTTCAATCCCCTCAGGGCTTGACCGCTCGCGAGTTGAACATCCAGCAACTCGCCGAAGTCAAGAGCTTTGCCGGGATCATGAAGTGGACACAAGCCGGACGGGACCCGCTGGGACACCTCGTCTTCCGGTTGCAGGGTCAGGGGGAGTCGGGGATCGCAGTGTTTGAGCGGGACGAGGAAGGTCAGGAACGATCGCGCGGGTACTTCACCTTCTGGTAGTGAGCCACGTCAGGCCAGTGCTCAGGACTTCAAGATCCGCTGCACGACGTTGCCGTACACATCCGTCAGCCGGTAGTCCCGGCCGCCGTGGCGGTACGTGAGTTTCGTGTGGTCGAAACCCATCAGGTGCAGGATGGTCGCGTGCAGGTCGTGGACGTGGACCTTGTCCTCGACCGAATGCCACCCGAACTCGTCCGTAGCGCCGTGCGTGATCCCTCCCTGCACCCCCCCGCCTGCGAGCCACATCGTGAAACCAAAGGGATGGTGCTCCCGGCCGTTGGTCCCCTCTGCGGTGGGAGTGCGTCCGAACTCGCCGCCCCAGAGCACCAGCGTGTCATCCAGCAAGCCGCGCGCCTTCAGGTCCGTAAGCAGCGCCGCGATGGGCTGATCCACGGCGGCACAGCGCTTCGGCAGGTTCTCACGCAGGCCGCCGTGGTGGTCCCAGGCGTTGTTCACCGGGGCGTCGAAGAGCTGGACGAACCGCACGCCCCGTTCCACCAGCCGGCGCGCCATCAGGCACTGGCGTCCGAACATGTCGGTCACGGGGTCGCCCACGCCGTAGAGAGCCTGCGTGGTGGGGGTTTCCCGAGCGATGTCGAACGCTTCGCTTGCTTCAGTCTGCATGCGGAAGGCAAGCTCGAAGGAGGCGATGCGGGCGTCCAGGGCGCTTTCATTGGCTCGCCCGTGCTTGTGGAGTTCGTTGATTGCCCGCAGCGCATCCAGCTTGCCCCACTGGCGGGGGCCGTCGCCGAGGGGATCGTGGATGTTGGCAATGGGATTCTTCAGGTCGCGCACCAACGTGCCCTGGTAGGCGCTCGGAAGAAAGCTGGAGGCCCACAACTGTGCGCCCTGAAACACCTCGGCCGGACTCACCACCACAAACCCGGGCATGTTCTGGTTTTCAGTGCCGAGCCCGTACACGAGCCACGAACCGAGCGCCGGCCGCGAGAAGGCCTGCTCTCCCGTACACATTTGCAGCGCCGCGCCGCTGTGGTTGATGTTGTCCGCCAGCATCGAGCGGATGATGCACAGGTCATCCACGCACGCGCCGACCCGGGGCAGCAGTTCGCTGACTTCGATGCCGGACCTGCCGCGCCGGTGGAATTTCCAGGGAGAGGCGAGGAGGTTGCCCGTCCGGGTGCGTTCCAACTTCGGCTTCTCGAACGGCAGCGGCTTACCGTTGTCCGTAATGAGGCGGGGCTTCGGGTCGAACAGGTCGGTGTGCGACGGGCCGCCGGGCATGTAGAGAAAAATGCACCGCTTCGCCCGCGGCCGGTGCCGGGGCGGACGCACGGCGTACGGGTTCGTCGCCCGGTCGGGGAAGGCCGCGGCGGCGGCGTTCCCTGCCAGTAGGTCGGCCAGAGCCAGCAGCCCGAAGCCCGTACCCGAACGTGCGAGCAAGTCGCGTCGAGAAACCATATCTCCCATCCCCATCGCATTCCCCTCCAGGTACGCTCGGTCCCATGAGTGGGCGCCCGATCTACGCTGCGGTATCAATCCAGATAGACGAGTTCGTTGCTGCACAGCAAGACGTGGGCCAGATCCCGCCAGGCCTCTCCTGCATCCCCCTTCGAGGGCCGCGCGAGGAGTTGAAGCGCAACGCGGCGTTCGGGCGCCGCCGGCAGGCGGGAGAAGAGCAACTGATACGCCCGGTCGAGACGCCGGGTGTCGTCCGTGGGCTCCTCCCGGAGCAGCCGGTCGCGCAGTTTCGCCGCCTGCGCCAGCAGGAACTCGTGGTTGAGCAGAAAGAGCGCCTGCGGCGCCACGGTGCTGACCGCCCGCGCCTCCACGCTCGCATCCGGGTTCGCGGCGTCGAACAGCGTCGCAAAGTTGCTGCGGTCCCAGCGGGCGGTCTGCACGTACAGCGAACGGCGCGGGCTGTTCAGATCGGCGGTGGCGGGGCCCCCGGGCGTCAGGTCGAGCGCCCCTGCCGCAGAGAGGATGGTGTCGCGCACTTCCTCCGCATCCAGACGCCGGGGCGAAAACCGGCCGAGCCAGCGATTCTCAGGGTCGCGGACGACCTGATCCGGGGGGGCGGCCGAGCTCTGCTGGTAGGCCGCCGAGAGCAGAATGCGCCGGTGCAGCTTCTTGAGCGACCAGCCGTCCGCCACAAACCGGGCCGCGAGCCAGTCCAGAAGC
>SYMT01000179.1 GCA_005805375.1 Actinomycetota bacterium | reverse complement strand
TGTGTTCACCGGCGAGTGTTTCCGGGTTTTCACGCAAATTGCATCCTGGATCTCGGGTCGGACCACGTGACGGGCCAACAGAGTTCGTTGCCCAATCCGGTCCACGCCGGTTCCCGGTAACACCTCCAGGATTGCGGCCTGTCGGCTGCTCCTTTGCAGGAAACGGTGCGCCCGGCTACGAACCAGGTTCTGCGGAAAGGCGCCGCCTTTTCGTGGAGAGTGGCCGCGACGGCGGTTGCTCTCTTCCCGCGGCCAGACCGGAGTGCCGGACGCACTCCACGGAGTTTACAGAGATGAAGAGAATGCTGTGCAGCGGGCTCTTGCTCGCGGGCCTGCTCGGGGTGTCGCTCTTTGGCGGGGTGCAGAAGGCGGAAGCCTCCAAGCCGTACAAGCCGGTCCTGAAGTTGGACTGCAAGAAGTGCCACACCTCAGCCGAAGAAGCCAAGATGTCGGATGGGGACCTCAACGCCTGCGGCACCAAGTCTTACGACGCCCTCAAGAAGGCGAAGTACGAGCGCACCAAGGATGTGGCCAAGCAGACGGAATGGGCGAAGAAGCTCAAGGCGATGGGGTTTAAGTGCTGATCGGGCGCATCCATTGCCCTCCAGCCGTCCTATAGGCGGGAGCCGGGTCCTTGCGGGCCCGGCTTTCTTATTCCAGACCCAGGAACCGATGGCCCGGATCGGGGAGCCCGGCCCGACCCACGCTGCCAGTGTTACAGACCTTCCCTGCTCATCCGGACCCAGCGGCGCTTTGCCGGGTCGGGCCTACTTCAGCAACTCGCTCCAGGTTTCGACCTGGAGGAGCCGGTCCGTCAGGCGCTCCAGTTCCGCCAGATCCGTCAGGTTCTCCAGACGCTCTCGGACCGCTGCGCTCGGTTCGCCAAATCGCGCTTCCCCAAGCTGCCGCAGCACCTTCCGCAGTTGCTCCGCGGCGCCTTCCGCCTTGCCCTTCGCCTCCTGTTCCGCGAGCCAGTCCTGGATGAGGGGGACTTCTTTGAGCACGGATGCCTCCTTTCGGAAAACCTGCTGCACCAATTCTAGCGACAAATCGCGCAGGGCGACCGCCATCGTCGCTCCGATCAACAGCGGGCGCTTTTCGGCCGGGATCGCCGGATCCAGCAGCAGCGAGCGTGCCGCAGGGCCCTCTGAGAAACGAATTGCACAGATTGGGTGTCCAATCTCTTGCGCCGGTATTCGTGCCAGTGCTGCCTACTCGGAGGCGAGGGATCATGAAGCAACACATCGCGGTGCGTTGGGCGGTTGGACTGCTGGTGTTAGGCTGCGCCGACGGCGGCTGCATGCCCGGCTGCTGGAGCCCGCAGGGAGATGGCCCGGGCGGCGCAGTGCTGCTGGGGGGTCGGGCAGTCCAGGCAGCGGAGCCGGAGGTGAAGACGGAGGTGTTCACATTTCGGCACGTGCCCATCAGTCGGGTGCAGGACTTCCTGTTGGATCGGCACACGGACCCCCTGCTCGGATTGGGACGTCGCGACGGGCAGGGGGGCGGATTGGGAGGACCGCGGATGAACCCGGTGCCGAAAGGCATTTCGGCCTGGTCGGCGGACCCGACGCAGGGTCGCCTGACCGCCACCGGCACGCCTCAGGCCCTCCTGGGATTGCGGACCATCTTTCGCCTGCTCGACGTTCCCCGGCGCCGGATCCGGATGCAGGTGCGGCTGGTGGATCTACCGGAGGACGCACTTCCGGCGCAGCAAGCAGACGGCGCCGAAACCGTGTCCGTGACGGTGCAAAACGATGCGAAACTCACCGCGCTGCTGGCCAGGGCCCGCTCCACCCCCCGGTCGTTGGTGCTGCAATCCGACGAGGAACTCACCGCGCTGCTGGCCAGGGCCCGCTCTACTCGCCTCAATTTGGAAATGATAGTGGGAAACAACGAACCGGCGTTCGTGCGCTGGCAGCGGCGGGAAGGAGATCCCGCGGCGGATGTGCTCCTTTGCCCGCGCCTGAACGGCGACGGCACGGTCACCCTACTCGTCGCCGCCTCACAGCCGGGCGCAGTGGCGCCGGCGCAGGAAAACGCGGCCCGAGGGGGAGCGGAACGCACTGAGCCGCTCACGTTGCGCCGGCTGCCGGCAGGCGCAACGCTTCTCGTGCATCGCAATGACGGCCGGCTGCCGCTGCTGGTGACCGTCCGCGAAGTGTTGCCTGTGGAGCAGGACAAGGACTGAAGCATCACCCAGGGATCGCACACCCGACCCACCCCTGAACCTGGTGGTTGTTGATCGTCCCGGCGCCTGTCCTGGGGGCGCCGGGGAGGCCTGTCGGGTCAAAGGCCCTCCAGCAACTGCCGCAAGCGCGCTTTGCCGGGTCGGGCCTACTTCAGCAACTCGCTCCAGGTTTCGACCTGGAGGAGCCGGTCCGTCAGGCGCTCCAGTTCCGCCAGATCCGTCAGGCGCTCCAGACGCGTGCGGACCGCTGCGCTCGGCTCTCCAAACCGTGCTTCCCCAAGCTGCCGGAGCACCTTCCGCAATTGCTCCGCGGCGCCTTCCGCCCTGCCTTCGACCTTGCCTTTCGCCTCCTGTTCCGCGAGCCAGTCCTGAATGAGGGGAACTTCTTTGAGCATGGATGCCTCCTTTCAGAAAACCTGCTGCACCAATTCTAGCGACAAATCGCGCAGGCCGACCGCCATCGTCGCTCCGATCAACAGCGGGCGCTTTTCGGCCGGGATCGCCGGATCCAGCAGGAGCGCCCGCGCCGTCTCCAGCGTCGCCACCGTCGGTTCGTCTTCGCACAGCGTGAGCAGCGGCGCCAACTCGCGCAGTTCGCCGCTCACGATGCGGGCCCGGCATTCCCAGAGCTTCACAGTGGGGAAGTGAAACACTTCCTCGAACTCCGTGACCTCGGTGCGCAGGCGGTCGGCGAAGGTCTGCCGGTCTCCGCGCCAGAGGTAGACCACGAGCAGGGCGATGGGATGCCCGAGCAGATCTTCCAGCCCGAAGCGTTTCAGGCTCCATTTTACCAGGATCGGCCGCGTGGGTGGGTTGACCGTGTATTCGAGGGTTAACCCGCGCGTTTCGGGGTGGACGGGCGGATCGAAGATGAGCACCTGATCGGACCGGTGCTCCGGGATCTGCGTGACGGTCACATCTTCGAAGCGGGCCTCGGCGGGTACAACCGTGGCCCCCGCCGCGCGGAGCAGCGTGGGCCAGATCACCCGACCCAGGGTCTTCAGGATCGAGTTCAGGTCGGTTTGGGTCAGCATCGGCGCTTCAGGGCCGGCGTCGGGGACGAGCCCGAAACGCGGGACTATTGGGAACAGTCCCGCCCATCCACCGGCCACTCTTCCACTACCGCACCCCCGCGCACGGCCCAGGCGCGGGCGTACAGGTTGGTGGTGCCCTCGACGTAGCGTGGGATGAATTGCACGCGGTCGCCGACCCGGAGTTGCTGTGCGGCGCCCGACACGCCCAGCACCCCGTGCTCCGAGTGGAGACCCTGCACTTCGACCCCCTCCCAGCCGACTGCGTAGGGCATCCCGAAGGAAGGGTGGATGGCCTTCTTTCCGCCGTCGGTCACGGCGCGATCGGCCGTGGGGCGGGAGATGACCGTGGTCAGCACCGTGCAGGCGTAGTCGAACTGGGCGCCGGCGCCTTCCCGAAACAGGATGTCCATGAGGGCGTAGGTCCCCGCCTGGAGTTCCGTGACGCCCGGACAGCGCCGGGTGACATCCCAGGTGCCGGTCCCCCCGGCGCTGATGATCTCAACCGGGAGCCCGGCATCGCGGCAGTGCTGCGCGGTTTCCGCCACGCGCGCCATCGCCTCCCGGCATTCCGCTTCCTTCTCGGCCGGGCCCATCAGCACGGCGTGGCCCTCATAGGCCATCAGGCCGCGAAAGCGCAGCCCAGGGAGTGCGGCCATCCGGGTTGCGAGTTCCACCGCCCCGGGGCCGGGGGCGATGCCGCAGCGATTCAGTCCGGCGTTCAGGTCCAGGAGGAACCCGACTTCCGTGCCCGCTTCCCGCGCCGCAGCGGCGATGGCCTGCGCCACCTCCAGGTTGTCCATTCCGCACAGCACGCGGCGGCGCCCCGCCAGCGCGGCCAGGCGGCGCCACTTGTGCGGCCCCACGAGCTCGTTGGCGACCAGCAGGTCGTCGAAGCCGAGCGAGGCCAGCCGCTCGGCTTCGCCCAGCTTGGCGCAGGTGATCCCGTGGGCGCCGCGCTCGATCTGCCGCCGGCTGATGGCGGAGATGCGATGAGACTTGAAGTGGGGCCGGATGCCGCAGGCCGTCCCCTGCAGGGCGTCACGCATCCGGTCGAGGTTGCGCTCCAGGATGTCCAGGTCCACGAGGAGCGCGGGGGTATCGAGAGTGGGGAAAAGATCGGTCTGCACGCGGCTGCCTCCGGAAGCGCGAGAAGTGGTGAGATGTGGAGTCCGGCAACTCCGATTGCCGCCGACCCAACGGGGGTGTGGAACACAACCCCTACTGCAGGACGAGATCCAGCTTTGTGTTCACACTGCCGATGCGCACCGGCATCCGGCGCGGGGCAGGCATCCCCGGCCCCCGCAGCGTGACCACGTAGGAACCGGGTTCCTCAATCGGGACGCTGTATCCTCCCGCAGTACCGGTGGTGGTCTCGGTGGTGCCGTCTCCCAGTTCCACGCGCACACCCGGGAGGCCTTCACCGGCGTCATAGGCGCCGTCGCGATTTCGGTCACGATAGACCACCCCTACCAGGAACGGGCTGGGGGCGGCGTCACGCGCGAGTTCGACGGTGTAGTAGCTCCCATAGGGCCCCGAGCCCTGATGAATGCCCACCCCGACCTCATCCAACTGTGCATAGTCGCCGACACCCAGGAGCATCAGGCGGTGCTTGAGGTCGGGGATCCCGTCGTCCACCAAGAGGCGGTCGACAGCACTATCCGGGGTCTCATCGCCCGCCGCAATGGATTCGGCACATCCGGTCGCGGCGTACCCCGCCAGCAGCATCCGCTCCAGCGGGCCGCGTCCGTGTGGGTCCTTGTGTCCAAAAAACGCTGAATCGGCCATCGAGCGGCTGTGCGTTCGGGCCGTGGCCAGCAACTGGGAGTTCAGCCGGAAGGGCGGACGGGGCGCGACGCCGAACTTGCCGCCGGCGGTAAAATCCACGTTCAGGCGACGCGCTTCGGCGAGCGGATTGGTGCGGGCGGTGTTGAGCAACTCCAGGAAGTACTGCTCTTGCGCCGTGGGCTCGCAGGCGCCGGCGGACGACCCGAAAAGCGCCCCGCGCGCCGGCGCCCCGCCCACGAGAGCGGTCGCCAGGATCGCTGCGACTGCGAGACGATAGCTGATTCGGGTGGCTCTGGGGTTCATCCACTGCGTTCCGCTTTGCATTGAGATTGTTGTACACCGCTGTGGGAGTTCCCTCCGCTCCGGGGTGGGGAGCTTTCCGGAGGCCGCCGGGACGGCGGCGTTCCCGGGTGCGTGAGTGTGGCTGCTTTCCGGAGGACGGCAGGACGGCGGCGTTCCCGGGCACGGGTTGTAAGACCCCATGCGGCGGCCGGAGGTTGGAGAGTATCTTCACACTATCTGCGTGAATAATGTGGGTTCAGCGTGCTGCGGGGAGGTGAGTGAGCTCCCTTCCCGGGCGTTTTCAGGACAACCATGAGCAAGATCATCCTCACCTGCGCCGTGACCGGCGCGATTCATACTCCTTCGATGTCCCCGCACCTGCCGGTGACGCCGGAGCAGATTGCCGCGTCCGCCATCGGAGCGGCGGAGGCGGGAGCCGCGATTCTGCACCTCCACGCGCGGGCGTCCGGCGACGGCAGGCCCTCTCCCCTACCGGAAGACTTTCTGCGCTTCCTGCCGCAGATCCGGGCCGCTACGGATGCCGTGGTCAACATCACGACCGGCGGCGGGCAGAACATGACCGTCGAACAGCGGATGCAGGCCGGCCTGCAACTGCAGCCGGAGATGTGCTCGCTGAACATGGGTTCGATGAACTTCGGCCTCTATCCCATGCTGCAGCGCTACCGGGAGTTCCAGCACGATTGGGAGCCCATCTACCTGGAGAACTCCCGTGACTTCATCTTCCGCAATACCTTCGCCGACATCGAGACGATCCTGGAGCGGATCGGGAAGGGCTGCGGCACCCGCTTCGAATTCGAGTGCTACGATGTCGGGCACCTCTACAACCTGGCGCACCTGGTGGATCGCG
>SYMT01000178.1 GCA_005805375.1 Actinomycetota bacterium | reverse complement strand
CTGCCGAAAGTACTGCTGTCATCTCCGGTTCCTCCTTGTCGTTGACACCGAAAGGTTCGCCGGAACCGGGGATGATGACTCCTTTTTCCTACCTACGAATCCTGGTCACACCCTACGACGCGGCAGGAAACCGGCGCACGGTGCTCGAACTGGACGGGGCGCGGGTCACCTACGGGTACGATGCCGCCGACCAACTGACGGCGGAGCAGCGCAGCGGGACGGGCGCCTACGACCTGGCGTACGAATACGACGGGGTGGGCAACCGGCTGGCGAAGGTAGATGGAGGGACGCGCACAGCTTCGACGTACAACGCGGCGCACGCGTTGGTCCGGGTGGATCCGCCACGCCCAGAGGGCACCCGGTTCACCCACCCTCCTGACGTGGGACGGAAACGGAAACCTGGTGCAGGAGGCGACGGGGAGCGCCGTCACGGTCTACACCTGGGATGGAGAGGACAGGCTGCTGTCGGTCGCCGCGCCGGGGGAGACGCAGGTCTACGCGTACGCCGGGGATGGGAAACGGCGCAAGAAGACGGTAGGCGGCGCGGTCACCTGGTTCGTGTGGGACGGGGAGAACGTACTGCTGGAGGCGGACGGCCTGCTGGCGGAGGCAGCGCGCTACACGGACAACCCAGGCTACTGGGGCGGGCTGGTGAGCGGGCGGCGGAGTGGGGCGACCCGGTACTTCGCATTCGATCCACAGGGAAGCACGCGGCGGCTGCTGGACGGAAGCGGCGGGGTGACGGACACGTACGGGTACACGGCGTTCGGGGTGGAACAATACGCGACGGGAGCGACGGGGAACCCGTATCGGTACGAGGGGAGCGTGGGGTACTACCGGGATGGGGCGGAACGGCTCTATGTGCGGGCCCGGTACCTGCAGGTGGGGACGGGGCGGTGGATTTCGCGGGATCCGCTGTGGTTGCTCATCCCGGGGCAGGTTCACCCGTGTTTCGACAGCCCTAACCCCCCTCAGGGTGATCCGACTGGGCTTCAGGGGAGCAATCGAGCCGGGTGGAGCCCTTACGGTTACGCGTTTGCAAGCCCCACACTAACGCAAGGTCCCGCCGGAAAAATCGCCATTCCGTGGCCGGTTATTGGTTGCGTGGCATTGCCTTGGTGCCGCGGCTGCGGTCTGCAGCGACTGCGGCTTTAAGACGGATTGTTGGGTGCAGTGCATCAATGATATCTGGATCGGATTGGGGGAAATGGGACCGTTGGGGGAGACTATCCGCCACCTTTGTTGCCACGCTTGTGTGTCTGCGTTGGTAGGTCACAGTCTCGCGTTGGGATGCTGGGGCATCGATCCCGATCCCGACCCCGACCCCGAGTTGTGCGCACGACCGTGGAAGTGTGAGGCAACGTGTAAGTCAGTCGGACCGACACCGCCGTGTGGAGAACTCACATCCGCGATCGGCACCGGAAAGACGCAGCAGAGTGCGGCGAAGAATGCCAGGGACGCAGCCTGCCAGGCGATCAATCGGCACGGTGGACGTTGCCACCCGAAACACGGTACGGTCAAGAGGTGCTGGCAATAGAATTACACTAGGCGCTACCACGCGGCGAGACGAACATGGACAAACCCTTCATTGATGGTGCTAGAGGCAAACTACTGCAGACGCTCGGAGGAGACGCCGCCGAGAACCTCCTGCAGCCTCTGGCCTTGCAAGGAGTCGACTCGTTTGAGCGTCTGGTCGGGCTCCTCGCTCATTCAGACGAGGTCATCCGGAATTCGGCGATCGAGGTACTGGGACGGCTCGAGGATCCGGCTGGCATCCAGCCCCTGCTCCAGCATCTCGTACGGAGCGACCTGGGGAGAGGCGAAGTCCTGGGAGTCGGAGCATCACTCGGCCTCGGGACAACCCTTTCTGAAAGCGTAATCGAGCAACTCCGATTTCTGGCCGACACACACCCGAATCCTGCTGTGACCGAAGCGGCCATCTACGCACTGGGTTGGCAGGGGCGGAACAGTGCGGGCGTGGGATGGACTCTGCGCACTATCCTGCGCAATGACAAACTTTCCGACACCGTGCGTGCGCAGGCTGCCGAAAGCCTTGGACTGCTAGCTGACCAGACGGCCCTGGAGGATCTGCTGGCTTGCCTGACCGACTCATCTCCGGACGTACGTTTTTGGGTGGTGTACGCTCTGGGGGAACTGGGAGACCCAAGCGTACTCCGCCCCTTGGAGGCGCTTTTGGAGGATGAGAGTCAGGTCCGGTACCTGCACTCCGTGGGCGAAGAAGCCCAGAGGGTGATCCAGGTCATCCGAGACAAGATGACCTGGGATGCGCCTGCCGATGGTGCCGACACGGGCAACAGTGATTTGGGTTGCGTGCCTATCGAGCCACTATCCCAAGCGGAGGGGGATAGCCCACCGTGCTGACACGGGACGGCAACGGAAATCTCCTGCGGGAGGAGGCGGCGAGCGTACGCCTACGCGGGAGACGGGAAGCGGCGGCAGAAGCCGGGGAGAATGTGCTGCTGGAGGCGGACGGCCTGCTGGCGGAAGCGGCGCGCTACACGGACAGCCCGGGCTTACTGGGGCGGGCTGGTGAGCGGGCGGCGGAGTGGGGCGACGCGGTACTTCGCATTTGATCCGCAGGGAAGCACGCGGCTGCAGCTGGACGGGAGTGGCGGGGTGACGGACACGTACGG
>SYMT01000177.1 GCA_005805375.1 Actinomycetota bacterium | reverse complement strand
GGCCGCGGGCGACCTCGTCGCGGACGAACTCGGGGGTGACGTAATCGGGGATCGACGCGCCGAAATCCTGGCCGTCGCGATAAATAGGGACTGTCCCTAATTGTTGGCGGCCGAGATTTTCGCGGATGGCGACATATTCCATTTCGGGGGTGACGATGCCGCGGCGGGCGTAATGCATCTGGCTGACGCAGCCCCTGCCCCGCAGGACCGGACGCCGGAGCGTGGCGGGAATCGCCGCATAGACATCGGCGGTGGTATGGGTCGGGGCGACCTCCTCGACATCGCCGCGGTCCCGAACCCACGTCTCGCGGAGGCGAGGGAGCCCCTCCCGGACAGGGCAACCGTGGGGACCACTGGTATCGTACACACGGAAGGGGTCTTCCCCGCCGGAGAGGCCGATCTCGCGCATCGGCACGCGCAGCCCGGAAGGGGTCTCTACGTACACTTTCCGGGAATTGGGAAGCGGCCTGGTGGCTGCGCCTGCACCGTTCTGCAGCGCGTGGCCATTGAGTGCCGCCGACAAGCCAATGGCTCCATTCTGGGCCGACATGGTGTTCCGTTGCCTCCTCGAGACAGAAAAAGCGTTGCTGTTCCGGTCGGCAGGCGCTCTTGAGGTGCGAAACCCAATCGGTCGCTTCCCTGCGCCGGCATTACCCGGATCAGGTTCGAAGGGTCGCCCCGGAACAAGTCCGAGCCTCTCAGCCGTAGCTCCCCCAGCAGTTCTGGCCGTTGTTCACTTGTGAAGCTGGGAACACAGCAAACACCGCGTTCCGTGAAGATTGTAACCGGGTGGGCGACGCCGCGTCACACGTTGCCGATCGGACGCAGACCCGCGTCTCGCAGGCAGCCCTCCATCCATGCGGATTCAGCGGCAGAGAGCGTCACGCCCGGAGGGTCGGCGTAGTCCAGCAGGTCGCCGTACCCAATCGTGTCGTAGACGGCAGTGAGGGCTGCCTGGAGGTCCAACACGACATCCGGGTCCCCCGAGAGGAGCGGCACGGGAACGATCGGGAGCACGTCACCGAGGTGGACCGGCCACACATCCACCACCGGACGTGCCTCCGCACGACTGAGGAACACGAAGTACGGTGCGTCCGGCAGCGGTTGCTCCATCGGGATGCGCTTGCCCTCGTGGAGCAGGTCCAGTTCCAGCAGGTGCGCCGGACTGATCAACACCCGCCGGCGTTTGTGGAGATATTCCTTCCAGCCGTCTCCTCGCTTGTTCGTGGGCGACAGGATCTCGATCGCCGTCACCAACTGCCGCCCCCGCACATCCCGAATCTCCACGGCAGTCTGCGTGAAGCGCTCCGGCATCAGCGTCACGAGGCGCACCGGCGGGGGTGCGAACGTTGCCACGGCTGTCCCGGGGAGCGAGACGTGGCGCCGGGATGAGAGGACTTCGACATCCGGCTGAAACTCCCGCGTGCTGATCCCAATTCCGTCCGGCATCTCCCACACGACCCGTTCGGCGGGCAGAGCCACGTATTTGGGTCGCACCTGAGGGCTCAACTGCCGCACCATCTCGCTGGCGAGTTGGGTATGGAACGACTGCCAGTAGGGACTCTCCAGGAAGGGGTCCATCCCCGGAAACGGCGACGGCATGGTGGGCGCCTCTTCTTCAGGCCGGGCGGTGAGACAAAAAAAGCCGGGTCGTGCGACCCGGCTTTTCCGCACTGGGTTTCCATGGGCAATAGTGGATTTGAACCACTGACCTCCTCGGTGTCAACGAGGCGCTCTCCCCCTGAGCTAATCGCCCGTGCGGGGAGATTGTAGCGCACCAGGTCGGTCACTGTAAAGACACCTGGCATCCGCATTCACAACTCCGGCTCCGAGCGCCGTGGTTGCCGCGGGCGGACGGCAAGACGCCGCCGCCGGCATCCGCAGCATTATCCTTCCTCGGCCAGTTCCTTCCGCAGCGCCTCGAGGCTGCGCACCACCAGATCCAGGTCCGAGTGGTCCGAGCCCCGGGTCTGCGTGAAAATCGCCTGCACGCGCTCATAGTCGCGAATCGCTGCCGGCAAAGTCCATTCGGCGCGGCGCACCGCCCCGAGGCTCCAGAGCGCCTCACCGACCCGGTCGTGCTCCGGCCCGAGATTCTTCTCGAACAACACCACCGCTCGCTCAAACGCACGCCGGGCGCCTTCCAACTCGGGCTGGCGGGCCAGGTGTTCCCCCAGCCGCTCATGGGCTTCCGCCGCCAGCAGCCCCCCGCGCCCCGCACTGCGATCCGTGACCGAGATCGCCCGCTCAAAGCTCTTCCGCGCAGCCTCGTCCTGAAACACCTCCGCCTGAAAACGCCCCAGCGCGAGCCAGAGAAGCCCCAACGCCGGGTGCCGCACTCGCCGGCGGCCTTCCAGTTCCCGGATCAATCCCTCGAAAAGGGCCACGTACGAGTACCGTTGCTCGACCGGCGCCTGCTCATGCCCGATCCCATCCGTCTCGCGGACCACCGCGGCTGCCTCCGGGTGTTCCGTCTCCAGCCAGGCGAGGGCCTCTGCTCGTGAGAACGGCACCTACTTCTCCTCTCGCACCGCCACGGCGCCATCAGGCGCCCCGCTTCCGCCCGAGCCCGAACTGGTCCCCGTTTCGCACCGGCTTGCCGTCCCGGAAGACGATCTCGGCCACCTTGCTGGAGCAGGCTCGGGGATCATGAATCGTTGGCTGCCTGAAACACGTGCTCAATGTCCCGCGCTCCGTGCAACACCCGCACCACGTCAATCCGATGACCCGCTGTGCGGTAGAAGATCACATAGCTCCCCGCCACCACGCTGCGCACTCCAGGGGACAAGTCGTCTCGTGGACGACCCACTCCCGGTGTCTCTGCGACCACACGGCACTTGTCTCGCAGGATGCGGAGCAACCGATCGGCGGCCTGCGGAGTGTCTCGGTTGGCGACGAAGGCGCGGATCTCCCGAAGATCTTCCTGCGCCTTCCGCGTGAAGAAGCACCGGCTCACCGGTCTGAGGCGTCCTGCGAAGCGCCCGGCACTTCGCGCAAGAGTTGCTCGAAGAGCTCCTCTGCATCCATCACCTCGTCGCGCAAGGACTGCTCGACGCCAACTGTGATGTCCTGCTTCAGCGCGATGAACTGCTTCCATCGCGCCCCGTCCCGCTCACTCAAGAGTTGCAACGCCTCCCGAAGCACCTCGGCAGGCGAAGCATAACGACCACTTGCTACCTGTTCCTGAACCAATTGCTCCATCTCTGTGGTCAGAGACACTGTCATGGTATTCTCTCCCTGAGCTTGTTGTTCCGGATAGCAGAGCTCCCCGTCCTGCGCGCACCGGCATCGCCGGATCATCGGAGCGGAACTTCCGAATCACTCCGTCCTTGCCGCCCGCCGGTGGTCTCGATGTACGCCGGATCTGCGCCGCGCCTGCGCCTCCTTCTACACGCCGCGGCGCTATCCACCACGCTGCTTCCGCCCGAGCCCGAACTGGTCCCCGTTTCGCACCGGCTTGCCGTCCCGGAAGACGATCTCAACCACCTTCTCGCTGTGTACCGGTCGCCCCAGCTCATCCGCGAGCGCGTGGACGATCTTCCGGGTCTTCACGTCAATGATCTCCCCCGTAGAAAGCAGCGCCCGGCGCCCATCCAGAGTGAAGGTGACCCAACCCGGCTGCTCCCGCAAGCGGAGGCTCGCCACCAGACGCGGCGGCATGGCGGTGTTGTCGAAGATGTGGACGTGCTCATTGTGTCCGTCCACCACCCAGACCTCGCGTTCGTCCGGGGTGAGCCCCACCCCGTGACTCGGGCAGCCGTGGCGGCGCACCGGCCCCCGCTGGAACCCGCTCACCTCTACCCGGTGCAGCAGTTTCCCGGTGCGCAGGTCACCGATCTCGAAGCCCAGCAGATCGTTGACGTTCACGTAGGCCAGTGTCTGACTGCCATTGACCGTAAATGGCCGGATCACGTGGCTGAACGGACCGGCCCGGCGCACGATCTCCTGCGTCCGTGTATCCACCACCGGCAGCAGCGGAGACTTGAGCCCCGCGAGATAGGCGTAGCGCCCGTTCAAGCCGACAACGGTGTTGTGCGCACCGGAGTTCGGCTCAATGCGCCGCGCGACCTCGCCCGTTTCTCCATCCACCACATTCCAGAACGCTCCCTCCAGCGACGGGAGGTAAATCCACTTCCCATCCGGAGTGATGGACATGCGGTCACAACCGCCCTCGTAGGTCCGGTTCCACAACATCCGATCCGTCAGGAGGTCCAGACACATCAGGCGCTTGATGGTGCTCGCATACAAACGCGCGGTGCGGGCGCACGCGCAGATCCCCTTGACGTTCTCGGCAGGCTGTCCGGCGACTTCCGGCAGCGTGGGAATCCGCCGCACCCACCGGTAGTCGCGCGCCATATCGAACACCAGCACGCCGACGCCGCCCCATTCCGTGTAGTTGCGAATGCCCGGCGACGCTACATAGAGAAGATGCTGCTCACCCTCCGCGGCGGCCGCCGGGTGCACCCCTGCGGCTGGAATGCATGCCGCTCCCAATGCGCCCGTCCCCAACAATCCCAGCAGTTCCCGTCGTCTCATCCCCCGCTCCTTCCGGCTCACGGCGACGCGTGCGTACCAGGATGCTGGTTCCTCGGCCGGCGCATCGGCACCTGCCCCAACACCTGTGCGCATGGTATCCTCTCGGAGATCTCTCGATCCGCGTCCCGGTACCACACCATGTCCTGGATTCCTCAACTGTTGGAGCGCCTTCCTGCTCTCGGCCACCGCAACTGGATTCTGGTTGCCGACTCTGCATATCCCGCCCAGGTCGGCGCGATGGAGGTGCTGCCGACCGGACGGGACCACCTGGTCGTAGTGCGCACGGTGCTTGAGGAACTACGAAAGACGCGCCATGTCCGCCCCGTCGTCTACCTGGATGCGGAGCTGGAGTATCTGACGGAAGAGCTTGCGCCGGGTTGGACCGCCACCCACCGCGACCTCCACACCGCACTGGCCGAGTTCAACCCTCAGGCAGTGCCCCACATGGACCTGATCACCCGCCTGGGAGCGGTGGCCCAGGAGTTCAAGGTCGTGGTGCTCAAGACCACCGGGCGGGTGCCGTACAGCAGCGTCTTTCTGGAACTGGACTGCGGCTACTGGTCCCCGGAACAGGAAGCGGAACTCCGCCGCCGTACCCCCGCCGAACGGGCCGCCTGACCGGCGTTTCCCCAGCACTCGCCGGGGCGTGAAGCGAGTAACGAGCGCGCGCGCAGCGGGGCTCGGGCGACGAGGCTCAACCGTTACCGGGTCTCTATCGCTTTCCTCTGTGAGGCCCCGCTGGATCGAAGCTCACCGGCCCCCGATGCATTCGATCCATTCCGGCTCGACCGCCGCGAACTCTCCCGACTCCACCATCCGGTTTGCGACCTCGATCGTATCCCCCTCAACCTCGGGCCGCACCCACAGGGAGAAGCCACTCCACGCCGGTCAATCGTTTCCGCAGGCCCGTCAAACCCGGGTGATCACGGTGCAACCCCCTCCATCTGATCCTGCCTGAACGGCGGGCAGGTGTGTGGCGTTCTCCCGAACGTCGAATGCATTCAAACTCCGCACCGTCTCGGGGGCCCTTTGGCGATCACCCGAAACCCCTCCAGCCACGGAGTGTCCCATTGGGCAACAAGCGGTGCAAGGGCAGGCGAGAGGCGTATGCGAACAGGATCGGCGACCGGGATGCGGCGCGGGGTCGGGGTGCTCCTGGTACTTGTCGGGGTCGCGGGGATCGCGGGCGCGGCCCGGACCGCCACGGCGGGCGGCACGTCGCCGGCCAATGCCGCGCCGGGTACGCATTGGGCCTTCCGGCCTCCGGCGCGGCCCCCCGTCCCGGCGGTGAAAAACCGTGCGTGGGTGCGCACTCCGGTAGATGCCTTTTTGCTGGCCGAGATGGAACGGCGCGGCGTCTCGCCCTCCCCGCCAGCGGATCGTCGGACCCTCCTGCGGCGGATTACGCTGGATCTCACGGGGCTGCTGCCCACGCCGGAGGAAACCGATGCCTTCGTCCGGGATGCCGCGCCGGATGCCTATGAGCAGGTCGTAGATCGCCTGCTTGCCTCCCCACACTACGGCGAGCGGTGGGCGCAGCACTGGCTGGACGTGGTCCGGTTCGCCGAAACGAACGGGTTTGAAGGGGATGGGGAGCGACCACAGGCCTGGCGCTATCGGGACTGGGTGGCACAGGCCCTGAATGCGGATCTGCCGTACGACCGATTCTTGACAGCGCAGATCGCCGGGGACCTGCTGGACCCGAAGGACCCGCAACTGCGCACGGCCACCGGGTTCCTGCGTGCAGGCCCGCAGCACGTCGTCGGCGGCAACGCGGACCCGGCGGAACTGCGCCAGGAGTGGCTCACCGAGGCAGTCACCGGCGTGGGGGCCGGCGTGATGGGGCTGACCGTCCAGTGCGCTCGCTGCCACGACCACAAGTTCGACCCGATCCCTCAGGCGGATTACTACCGTCTCGAGGCCTTCTTTGCGCGCACTGCGAACCAGGACTATCGGGCCCCCGACCCGGCGGCAGACAGGGCGCACGCCGCGCTGGTGATCGCGCATCAGGAGCGGCTCGCCCCCCTCCGCGCCGCGATTGCCGCCATTGAAGCGCCGTACCGGGCCCGCCTGCGGGAGGAGAAGCGCCGCAAGCTGGAGGCGAAGTACGTCGCCGCGCTCGCTGTGGACGCGGCGAAACGCTCCCCGGAACAGCGCCGGCTTGCCCAGGACGTGGAGACGATGCTCAAGGTGGACTGGGACGAGTTGGTGGCATCGCTGTCTCCATCCGACCGGGAGAAACGCGCCGCCCTCCGGAAGAAAATGCACGCGCTGGACCTGGAGCAGCCCGCTCCCCTTCCCATTGCGCCCGGCGTCGGTGACACGCTTTCTGCGGCGACGAAGACCCATGTCCTCATTCGCGGAGACCTCAAGACGCCGGGCGCCGAGGTGCAGCCGGGCCTTCCGCAGACACTGACGGGGGCGACAACCCCATCGCCGGGCAGTGAGGCGCCCCGCCTGCGGCTCGCCCGGTGGCTCACCCGTCCGGACCATCCGCTCACAGCACGCGTTCTGGTGAACCGGGTCTGGCAGCACCACTTCGGCCGCGGCCTCGTCGGCACCCCAAACGACTTCGGCCGCCACGGAGAGGCGCCCACGCACCCGGCTCTCCTGGACTGGCTGGCGACAACATTCACCGGGCAAACATCCGGGATGCGCGTGCCGTTCTCGCTCAAGTCCCTGCACCGCCTGCTGGTGACGAGCGCCGCGTACCGGCAATCATCGAAGGTCCTCCCCGCGATGGCGAAGCGTGACCCGGGGAATCGCCTGCTCTGGCGGATGAACACGCGCCGCCTCGACGCAGAGGCGGTCCGGGACGCAGTGCTCCAGGCGGCGGGAACGCTCAATCGGAGTGTGGGAGGGCCTGCCGTGCGCGTGCCGTTGGAGCCGGAGGTGTACGACACGATTTTCACAGAGGGCGAACCGGACAACCTCTGGCCGATCACGCCCGACCCGACCCAGCATGTGCGCCGGAGCCTCTACCTCCTACACAAGCGGAATGTGCGCCTGCCGTTCCTCGTGGTGTTCGACCAACCGGACATGCTGACCCCCTGCGGCGCCCGTGGGGAGAGTGTCCACGCCCTCCAGTCTCTGTCGCTCCTGAACAGTGACCTGATGACCGCGCAGAGCCGGGCACTGGCGCTCCGGCTGTTCCGCGAGGCACCGCAAAGCCAGGCCGCCCGTGTTGAGCGGCTCTTCGCGCTCACGCTGAGCCGCTCTCCGTCTCCCACCGAACAGGCGGCGACAGAGCGCTTCCTGCGTGACCAGACCACGCTTCCGGCCGGCCGCAATCGACCGCCGGAAGACACTCTCCCGCCCGGCGTGTCCCGACCGGAGTTGGAAGCGTGGTGCGATCTCGCGCTGGCAACTCTGAACCGCAACGACTTTCTGACCTGGAAGTAGCCTTTTCCCGGAGACCGACCACCATGCCCTCCCGGTTGCCCCACCTGCCCCCGGCGCTGACGCGGCGCGATGTACTGTTCCGTGCGGGCGGCGGCTTCGGCAGCCTGGCGCTCACTTCTCTGCTGGCGGCGGATGGGGTCCTGCCCCGGCCCGCGCCGGCGGCTACCCCGACCGGGTCCAACCCGCTGGCCCCAATCTCACCCCACCTCCCGGCCCGCGCCCGGTCCGTCATCTTTCTCTTCATGGTCGGCGGTCCGAGCCACATCGAGACGTTCGACCCGAAGCCGGAACTGGACCGCCTGGACGGCGAACAGCTCCCGAGCAGCTTCGGGGAGATCAAGAGCCAGTTCATCAAACCCGGCACGCCAATCATGCGCAGCAACTGGCGCTTTCGCAAGCACGGGCAATCGGGCCTCGAAATCTCCGAACTTTACCCACACCTTGCGACCTGCGCAGATGACCTCGCAGTGATCCGGTCCTGCTATTCGGAGAGTTTCGTCCACGCCCCGGCGATGTACCAGCTCCTTACCGGACGCACGCTCGCGGGCCACCCGTCCATGGGAAGCTGGATCACGTACGGTCTCGGCAGCGTCTCCGACAACCTGCCCGCCTATTGCGTGATGACTCAGCCGCAGGGCCTCCCCGAGGGCGGCGCCCCGATGTGGGGGGCGGGCTACCTCCCGGCAGTCTATCAGGGCACGCTGCTGCGGAGCGGCGGCACGCCGATCCTGCACCTGGCCTCGCCCGCCGGGGTGGGCACGGACCGCCGCCGCCGCATGCTCGACTACCTCCAGGAGATGAATCGGCTGCATCTGGGTGACGGCGGCTCGGAGCTCACCGCTCGGGTGGCGGCCTATGAGCTGGCCTTCCGCATGCAGCAGCACGCCCCCGAGGCGGTGGACCTGACCCGTGAGCCGGACGAGACCCGCCGCCTTTACGGGCTGGATGATCCGGAAACCCTGGAGTTCGGCTCCCGCTGCCTGCTGGCGCGCCGGCTGGTAGAACGCGGCGTACGGTTTGTGCAGCTCTATTCCGGCGGCGGCCCGGTCAACGTGCAGTGGGACGCGCACGACAACGTGCAGGAGAACCACACGAAGCTCTGCCGCTGGACGGATCGGCCCATTGCCGCGCTGCTCAAGGATCTGAAGCGGCGTGGCCTGCTGGAAAGCACCCTGGTGATCTGGGGCAGCGAGTTCGGGCGCACCCCCGTGACACAGAACGGCAAGGGGCGGGACCATAACCCCTACGGGTACACGATGTGGCTGGCCGGGGGCGGGGTGAAGGGGGGGCAGGTGATCGGCGCCACGGACGAGATCGGCTACCGCGCCGTCCAGGATCCCGTTCACCCGCGTGATTTCCACGCCACGGTGCTCCATTTGCTCGGCCTGGACCACGTGCGTTTGAGCGTGCTGCACAATGGGCGCAACGAGCGCCTGACGGACTTCGGTGGAAGGGTGATTCCCCAACTGGCCTGAGCCGATCGGCGGAACACGTATGTGGCGAGCGAGCCGGGGAAAGCGAAACGAGACGCCCAGGTTTTTTCTTCGTTCCCCGGTCTGAGGAGCGTGGGGAGTAGCCATGAACCGCCGAGATTGCCTGGTAGCCTTCGCGGGTGTGACTTCCGCCTCGCTCCCGGACGAGGAATCGAACCGCCCGGCGCGTGCGAAGACGCAGGGCGGCTGGTTCACGCGACAGCGGATCCGTGCCGCTCGGCGCAACGTGGCCCGCTACCCGTGGGCGGCGAAGCAGCGCGATCAGGCGGTGGCTGCGGCAGCCCGCTGGCGGGCGCTGTCGCTGGAGGCGATCTGGAAGCTGGTGCCGGGGCCCGCCCTCGGGCGCACGATGGACGTGGTCATGACCCGCGATCACGCCTCGGGCGGATTCCGGCGGAAAGCGTGCCCGGCGTGCGGCCAGGACCGGGGTTTTTCCGCCGACTTCTGGAAACTCCCGTATCGCTGCACGTGTGCGCACTGCGGCGAGGTGTTTCCCAAGAACGATTTCGCGGCCTATCTGGAGAGCGGACGCGGTCCGGACGGGTTCTTCACGCCCGCGCGCGCCGACCGGCGCCTGCTCTTTCACCCGGAACATCCCGACCCCGCGGATCCGCTGCATACTTTCGGAGTGGATGACGGCTGGGGCTACCGGGACGCCGATCGGTTTCCCCACCGTTTCGTCCCCTTCGCGCTGGACCAACTCTGGTCAGAGATCCTCACCGGTGCGCGGGCACTGGGCGATGCCTGGGTGCTCACGGGCGATTCCGAATATGCACGCCGGGGCGTGGTACTGTTGGACCGGATCGCCGATGCCTACCCGGCAATGGCGTGGGAGCCGTTTGCAGCACTTGGGTGGTACCATTCGGACGGCGACAGTGGGACGGGGAAAGTGTGGGGACGCATTTCCGAGTGCGTCTTTCTCACCGGGCTGGCTCGTGCGTACGATCAACTCGCTCCCGGCGTACACACCGACCCTTTGCTCTGGGGGTTTCTGACCGCACAGGGCGAACGATGGAGCCTCCCGACGCCGAAGGGATCCCCCGCGGCATTCTGCGCGGGGATCGAGGACCGGATCCTCCGCGTAGGACTGGAAGCAGTACGCGAGGGACGGATCCGGGGCAACCACGGCATCCACGAGACCGCCGCCGCGTGGTGCGCCGTCGCCCTCGATTCCGAGCCGGAGACTTCCCGCTGGCTCGACTGGATCTTCTCGCCCGGGGGGCCGGCATTCCGTACACCTTGCTGGCCCGGATGGACCGGGACGGGTTCGGGGAGGAAGGGGCGCCGGGCTACGGGTGGGGGTGGGGTCGCGCGTTTCATCAACTGGCGGAGCTCCTCGGCGGATACCGGCGCTACGACCGCTGGAATCTGGACCGGGACTTTCCCGCCCTCCGCCGCAGTTACACCGCCCCTGGGCGGATGGCCCTCCTGAATCGCTGGATTCCCGCCGTGGGCGACTTCGGCGCGTGCATGAACCGGATCGGCCCGCCGGAGGAACCGGAACTGCTCTTCGGTGCATTTCGCCGCACGGGAGACCCGGAAATGGCCGCCGCTCTTCAGCGGAGCGGCGGCGCCGAAAACCCCTGCCGGGACGTCTACGAACCGGAACCGGAGCGATGGCCGGTGCGGATCGCCGCCGCCGCGCAGCGAGCGACGGCCGCGCGCGGCGGCGGCCGCCTGCTGCCCGGCTTCGGGCTGCTTGCCCTGGAACTCGGCGAGGGCGAAACCGCCGCGGCGGCCTGGCTCGCCCTCGGTCGCAACTATGGGCATGGGCATGCCGATTGCCTCAATTTGGGCCTCATCGCGGGCGAAGTGGACTTTCTGCCCGACCTCGGGTATCCGGACTTCGCCACTCGCTTCTACCCGAAACTGCGCGAATGGACCGGAAACACGATCAGTCACAACACGGTGCTGGTGGATGGCAGGCGCCAGGAGCGCCGTTGGGGCGGCCGCACGCGCCTGTTCCAGCGTCTTCCCGGCTTTCGCGCCGCTGAGGTGTCCGGCTCGGTCTATCCACAGGCACGGGACTATCGCCGGCTCACGCTGATGATCGGGCTCCCGGATGGAGGGACGTATCTGTGGGACCTGTTCCGCGTGCAGGGCGGCATTGAACACCTCCAGAGCTGGCACGGGCCGGAAGGGGCTCTCACCGTAGACGGATTGAGCCTCGCCTCCACGGGCCGCCCGGCGGGCCTGGGAGAAGCGGACCCTTACCTGGAAAGCGTGCGGCGAGGCCCGGGGCCTGCGGGCTCCGCCCGCCTGACCTGGGACGTACACCCGCGCTGGCGACCGGACGGAAAGCCCCGCAGCCTCTGCCTGCATCTCCTGACCCCGGATCTGCATGAGGTGATTCTGGCCGAGAACCCCAGGCCTTCGAGCCGCAGCGCCGTGGAGCGCCTCGGCTATTGCTTTCTCCGCCGCCGGGCCGCCGGTCGCGAACTGGAAACCATCTTCAGCAACGTTATCGAGCCGTATGCCGGATCCCCGCTCCTATCCCGGGTGCGGTCGCTGCCCCTCGTCGGACCCGGGGGACGCCCGGCGCCGGATGCGGCTGCGATTGAAGTGACCCTTCCCGGCGGCGTCTCGGATCTGCTGCTGGTTGGGTTCTCCCCCGACGCTGAGGTCACGGCACCGGACGGGACGCAACTGCGCGGCCGTGTGGCCCACATCCGCCGCCGGGGAGGCGCGCTGGTCGCCGCCACGCTGGTGGAGGGCGAAACGCTCAACCTGCCGGAGGGGCTCCTTGCGGCCCGGCGCGAGGCGTTCGGCACGGTCAGTCGCCTGGAACATCTTTCCGACGGCATCGTTGGTTTCCGCACCCGCCTGTCGCTCCCCACAAAGTCCGCTCTTGCCGGCGAACTGGTACGCTTTGAGACAGCATCGGATCGAGATCCCGCCTATGTGATTCAGTCGGTCCGGCAAAGTGGAGGCGAGACACTGGTTTCTCTGGGGCCGGACACGTTCGACATCGGCTTTCGCGATCCCACCCACTACGCTGCCGGACGGGAGCGCCTGGTCGAGCCCGGCGCGGTGTTCCGCGTTTCGGGACATGCGGTCCTCCGGCGGCAAGAAGGGGAATGGCGGACTGAATCCCCGTTCCCGGCTGAGTTCCGCCCGAGCGGGAAGCAGGGCATCGCAGCCGCCAAATGCCCACTCCGGGAGGACGCCCGCGAATCGGAGGGGAACTGAGCACACACGCGGTCCAACGGGGTGACCGCAGGCAGACTGACTACGAGGCACAGGGTTTATGGCTCTCTCACGGAAGCTGAAAGTCGGAATGGTCGGGGGTGGCGGACCCAGCAACTTCTTCGGGGGGCCGCACCGCACCGCGATCCTGATGGACAACACCGCCGAACTGACCGCCGGCGCGTTGCGATCCTCGGCCGCCGGTTCGCTGGAGGCGGCGAAGGAACACTTCTTCACCCGGGGCTATCCCGATTTTTCCGCCATGCTGGCCGGCGAGAAGGCACTCCCGCCCGGCGAGCGAATGGACTACGTGACGATCGTCACACCGAACGACTCGCACTATGCCATCGCGAAAGCATCGCTGGAGGCCGGCTTCCCGGTGCTGTGCGAGAAGCCGTTGACGATCACCGTAGACGAGTCTCTGGATCTGGTCCGCATCACCAGGGACACCGGGCTCCCCTTCGTGGTCGCCTACACCTACACCGCACTGCCGATGGTGATGCTCGCGCGGGAACTGGTGCATGGCGGTGAAGTGGGCCGGGTGCGGAAGATGGAGACCTGGTATCCTCAGGGCTGGCTGGCGGGCCGCACCGAGGATCTGGGCGTACAGCAGGCCGAATGGCGGGTGAACCCGGCGAAATCCGGCGCCTCGGGCTGCGGTGGCGATATCGGGACGCACGCGTATGAGTTCATCCGCTTTGTCGCGGGCCTCACCGCCACGGAAGTCTCCGGCCGGCTGACTACGTTCGTGTCCGGGCGCGCCCTGGACGACGACTTCACCGTCTTTGCCCGCCTGGACAACGGCGCCATTGCCACCATCTCCGCTTCGCAGGTGACCATCGGCGCGCAGAACGACAACGGCTTCCGCGTGGTGGGTGAGACCGGCACCATCGAGTGGAACATCACGGACCACAACTCGCTAAAAGTCTACCGGGGCGGAGAGCCGGTGCGCGTCTATCGCCTCGGCGCTGAATACGGCTACTTCCCCGACGCAGTGAAACCGTACATCCGCGTGCCCAGCGGCCACCCGGAAGGCTTCCACGAAGCCCTCGCCAACCTGCACAAGACGATCCAGTTCGCGATCCGCCGCCGGAACGGCGAGACCGTGCCCGACCCCTACCCGCACCCCGGGGTGGAAGACGGCGCCGCCGGCATGGCGTTCATCGAAGCCGCCGTGAAGAGCAGTGCGGCCCACGGCGAGTGGACGAAAGTGCGGGGAGTGTAGACCACGGAGGAGCATGACTTCGGACGGCGCGGCAGTGGGAGGTTCAGGCCTCCCCTGCACGCCCGGGGACCTGATCGCCGGCACTGACGCCGAAGCGGGATGACCCACTATGAGCACAGCGCCGGACGGAACATCACAACGGGGACGGGAAGGTCCCTCACTGGGGCAACTCGCCCGCCACTGGGAACCGTGGGCCCGGCCGGCAGAACGTTGGACGATCGTCCCACACCGTTCGTCGCCTGCGGCGGTACGCGACGATCAGAAATTGTGTGGGGTCAGGGTTCCGGCAGAGTTGACCGCACTCGCACAGAGCATCCGCCAATCCCGGTGGATGCTGGAACTGGAACCGGACTGGGACGGGCAGGGAAGCCCGCCGTACTCTTCTGATACGTGGGACCGCGCGGCCACCCTGCTCCTCACCGGCGCCGTGGATTATCTGGGCCATCATCACCAGACGATCCCGATTCCGGCGTTCGACAACGGTCCTGAGGGGAGTATCGACATTTTCTGGGACTTCCCCGATGGGCAGGTGCTGCTCAACGTCCCTGCCGAACTTGACTCTCCGGTGCGGTACTACGGCCACTCCAGTCTGGGATTCGAGATCAGGGGAACCGAGTCGCTGGCCCGACAGCAAAAGTGGTTCCCCTGCTGCTCAACTGGCTTCTGGAATGACGGAGAGTTTGCTGGAAGAAGAGGTTCCGGACGAAGATCGCCTGTTCATGCGGGTCCACGAGAACGACTTGCTACCGAATGGCATCCCGAAACCAGGCGCCTTCAAGAATCGACCGCATAGTGCCGACGGCATGTTTACCAACTGGGATCGGTACGCCACAGCCGAAGAGACTCGCCGAACGGGTCGAAAGGCAGAGCGGGAGTACGCAGTGGTTTCGCTTCCCGTTGGGCCGACCCGCACCATACCCGGCCAGTCTGTGCTTCATCGTCCGATGCCGGAAAACCGCGCGCGCGCCGAAGTAGTAGGCCCGAAAGACCCGCAAATTCGTTTGGAGTTGCGGAATCTGCACCAGATGGTAATCCCCAGCGGATGACACAGGGAGGTCGGGGACGGCATCGGGGCCATCCCAGGGGAGCCAACGAGGTCGCCGTGACAGGACCCGACTTTGTGCCGAAACAGGTGCATCACCTCGGGACAACCCCGCGCCTGCCGCCGGCACGATCGTGTTGCGGGAGGAAAGAATCAGCGTCGAAGGGATGCGCCGCTACGAAGCGGCATCTCCGTACTGTCTCCCCTTCCACTGGCCGCCGTGGCCCCGGTGATGGCGCCAGGCGGAAAGAAGGGTCGCGTAGAGGTAGACACAGGCGGTGAGCGGCAGGAGCGGCGCCCAGAGCAGGCTCTGCCCGTAGAAGCAGAGCATCGGGGCGTAGAGCAGCGTCATCAGCGCCCAGGCAGCCACGCCCAGCAGGCCCGATGCACCCCGGACACCGATCGCCAGCGCACACGGCCCCACGAACGTGAGCCCCAGGCCGAGCACGCACCCGACCAATCGGGCCGGCGAATAGCCGAGCTGGGTGTAGGCCGTGCGCGCGATCATGTCCACGATTTCCCGGAGCGATCCGTACCCACGCGTGCTGCGAGAGGCGGCGCTGAGCCCGAGCCAGATCGGGTGCCCGCCCGCCTTCACGGCAGCGGCGAGGGCGCAATCATCAATGATGGCGCCCCGGATGCTCTGCAGGCTCCCGATTCGAGCCAGGACCTCCCGGCGCAGCAGCATCGTTCCGCCCGCCGCCCCCGCCAGGGGATCGCGGGGATCGTTGACTTTGCGGAACGGATAGAGCAGGCGGAAGAACCAGACGAAGGCCGGGATCATGAACTGCTCGGCCGGGGTCCGGCATTCCAGGCGCACCATCACGGACGCGAGGTCCAGATGCCCTCCCTCGGCGCGCGCGATGAGTTCTCGCAGAGTTCCGGCTCCGTGGGAGATGTCCGCGTCACAGAAGAGCACGTACCGGGCGGGGTCGGCGGTGGGAAGCCCGTGCGTCAACCCGGAGTGCATCGCCCAGACTTTACCGGCCCAGCCCGGAGGGAGCGGCGCCGCGGTCAGAACCAGGAGGTCGTCCGCATGGCCCAACGCGCGTGCCGTCTCCTGCGCTGCCGCGGCGGTGCGATCCTCGCTCTGATCGTCCACCACCACCACCCGCAGACCGCCTGGGTAGTCCTGCGCCCAGAGTGAGCGCAGCGCCTCCGGCAGGGTCGCTTCCTCGGTTCGCGCGGGGATCACGGCAGTGACAGGGGGCCACTCGTCGGGATCGGGCGGAACCGGGTCGAACTCAACACGCCAGAAGGCGGCCCGGCAGAGCCAGAGCCCGACCCAGATGGCCACCGTCAGGATGCCGAGTCCGAGTAACGCCATGGCAGGAGGTGGACTCCGACGGAAGAGTTATCGAGGCAGAAAATGGAAAAGGCCGCCCTTTCGGACGGCCTTCGCT
>SYMT01000176.1 GCA_005805375.1 Actinomycetota bacterium | reverse complement strand
TGACGCCGGAGCTGATGTGCACCACCGGTCCGCCCGCGAAGTCCAGGGCGGACATCTTGAAGAGCCACCCGTCACTCGCCCAGACCCAGTGCGCGAGGGGAACATACACGCAGAGCGACCACAGCGTAATGAAGAGTAGATAGGCGCTGAACTTCATGCGCTCTGCAAATGCGCCGCTGATCAGGGCCGGTGTGATGATGGCGAACATCATCTGATAGGCCATGTAGGCCTGATGCGGCACGGTTTTCGCGTAGATGTCGCTCGGTCCTGAACCGCTGACCTCGTTGAGGCCGAACCACTGCATACCGCCGAGTACCGGATTGCCCGGCGAGAACGCCAGGCTGTAGCCGCACACTACCCAGAGCAGCGTGATAATGCCCATCGCAATCATACTCTGCATGATCGTCGCGAGCGCATTCTTGCGGCGTACCATTCCGCCGTAGAAGAGCGCCAGTCCGGGGGTCATCAGCAGCACGAGTGCCGAACAGACCAGTAGAAAGGCCGTATCTCCCTTGTCAATCGCGGGCGCCGCCGCCGGCGCCGCCGCATCCTGCGCCAGCGCCACATGGGGCGCCAGCACCAAGAGCGCCGCGCTGAGCGCTAACCCCCATCGTGCCCGTGTGTTCACCTGTTGCCTCCCTTCGGGTTTGTGAGTTTCGCTCCGGGGTCCGCCGCAGGACCCCAGAGAGTTGCCTGGGAAGGATAGTGGGAGGGTATTTCTCTGCCTTTGCCCGTACGTTTCCGGTGTATTTCGCCGTAGTGAAGTTTGAATGACCCCAAACGGGGCGACCGCCACCGTTTTGCACGCCGACGGGAAGGAATTCGGGCCGGCGGCCGGGAATTGACGAAGAAGACCATTGTGGAAGCGGCGGGCATCGGGGGAGTAAGGCGTTGAGAGGCACTGGATCTGCATCGGGTCATGGGGCGTACAATCCGTCGCGCCTTTTCCTGTTGAGTTGCGTTTCGCTGGTCACAGCCGCCTTCGTCTTCAGCATTCGTGGAGCGATCATCCCCGAGTTGGTGACCACGTTCGGGCTGAGCAATGAAACCGTAAACACCGCCGCAGGCGCGGCCTTTCTCGGGTTCGCCCTGACCGTGTTCATCGGCAGTCCGGCGTGTGACTGGGTAGGGATGGGCCGGTTGCTCTTTCTTGCGGGGGTGCTCCACGTAGTGGGTACACTGGCCACGATCTGCACCCGCGAACTCAGCGGCACCCTCGGCGCCTACAACGTGCTCTGGGGGAGCATGTTCATCGTCGGGCTCGCTCACGGGTTGGTGGAAGCCGTCATCAACCCGCTTGCCGCCACGCTCTACCCGGAGGACAAGACTCACAAGCTGAACGTGCTCCACGCCTGGTGGCCCGGCGGGCTCGTACTGGGCGGATTGATCGCCCCCGGATTGGGAGCGCTCGGATTCAGTTGGCAGGTGAAACTCGCGGTCATTCTGATCCCCGCCGCGATCTATCTGTTCCTGCTGATCGGGCAGCCCTTCCCGAGCACCGAAAGAGTCGCCTCGGGTGTCTCGTCGGCCAGCATGTTTCGCGAGGCGTTGAACCCGTTGTTCCTCGGGTTCCTGTTCTGCATGATCCTCACGGCGTCCACGGAACTGGCGCCGAACCAGTTGCTCGAAACGCTCTCACAGACGGTCGGGATGTCCGGCTCGCTGCTCCTTTCGTACGTCAGCGGGCTGATGTTCGTGCTGCGGTTCTTCGCAGGCCCGGTGGCGCACAAACTGTCTCCGGTCGGGCTGCTCTGGGTGTCGTCGCTCCTGTCGGGGATCGGGCTGTTCGCGCTCAGCTACTCCACGTCTCCGGTAGTCGCGATGTTTGCAGCCACCATCTTCGCCCTCGGCATCTGCTACATCTGGCCCACCATGCTGGGAGTGACCACCGAACTCTTCCCGAAGGGCGGGGCGCTCCTGATGGGAATAATGGCGACGTTCGGCAACATTGCCATCCAGTTCGTACTGCCCCTCATGGGTCGCATCACCGATGATGCGACCAAAGCCAATCTTGCCGGTGGGATGGCCGAAGCGGCGGCGAAAGCGGCGGCGGCGCCCATTGCGTTCCGCTATGTGGCCGGGCTGCCGCTGGTGCTCCTGATCGCCTTCGGCATCATCTGGGTGGTGGTCCGCGCCCGCGGCGGCTACAACACCATTCGCGACCGGGAGGCACTGGTGCAGGGGAGTGGGTAACCAGCCCCGGCTGCGTCTGGGGGATGTTCCCCGGTCTCGGGTTCGGTCGCAAGGGCCCGAGACCGGAGGAGATGGCTGCTACTTCAGATGCTTCTGAAAGAACGCCAGTGTGCGGCCCCAGGCCGTCGCCGCCGCTTCGGCGTTGAACGACGGCCGGCTGTAGCTGTGGAATGCGTGTCCGGCGCCCTGGTAGATGAAATACTCGCCGTGCGGATTCGTCTCCTTCAATTTTTCGTAGAAGGCACGCACATCGTCTGGCTTCGGATTCATGTCCGTCGCCCCGTAGTGTCCCTGGACGGCGCCGCGGATCTTGTCCGTCATCTCGATCGCGGACATCTGGACGGGATTGGCGGCGCGCACCGGTCCGTAGTAGGGCGAGGCCGCCACCACATCCGGAGACGAAGCGGCGAGCAGCAGAGTGATCCGGCCTCCCATGCAGAAGCCCGTCACACCGTACTTTCCGTTGGTGAAGGACTGCTTCTTCATGTAGGCCACCCCGGCCAGCCCGTCACCCACAATCTGGCGGTCCGGAGCATTCTTCGGCACGAACTCCCGCAGGGCGGCGAAGTCAGCCGGGGGCTGGCCGGCCCGGGTGTAGAAGTCTACGACCAGACACGCCAGACCCGCCTGCGCGATCTGGGCCGCGGTCTCGCGGGCGTAGTCGGTCATCCCAAAGATGTCCGGGATGAGGATCACCGTCCCGTACTTGCCGGCCGCCCTGGGGCGGGCGACGAACCCGGAAATCATGTCCTCGCCGCTCTTGAACTTGATCGCCTCGGTGTGCAGGTTAGGATCCCGCACAGCCCCCTTGTCCTGCGCCGCCGCCTCAGGCGCCTCTACCGTCATGGCGGTGGCGACGCCTGCGCCGACCGCTCCTGCAGTCACACCCTTCAACAGGGTGCGCCGGTCCAATTCGGAATCGCTCCGGGCTTCCATCGTCTCGTCCCTCGGTATTTGGCCGCCGATGCAACGAGCGGCCCGTTCATCATACGCTGAGTTCCCCTCCTGATGTCGTTCGTCCTCTCCCTCGACGTAGGCACCTCGTCGGTGCGCGCTTCCCTCTACGACGCCTCCGCACGCGCGGTCCCCGGGATGTCTTCCGGCCAGAGCCACGTGCCCGACACCACTCCTGACGGGGGTGTGGAAATGGATGCGGAAGCGCTCTTCCAGCGCTCGCTGCACTGTGTGGAGCAGGTGCTGGCTCAGTCCGGGGCGCGCGCGGCGGATCTCGCTGGGGTGGGGCTCTGCACGTTCTGGCACTCGATCCTCGGGGTCGGCGCGGATGGGCTGGCATGCACGCCGATCCTGCTGTGGGCCGACACGCGCAGCACCGCGGAAGTAGACTTTCTCAAAGAGCATCTCGACCGGCAGGCGGTCCACCAACGCACCGGCTGTGTGCAGCACACCAGTTATGTCCCGCCGAAGCTTCTCTGGATCGCCCGGCATCGGCCGGAGTGGCTGCGGAAGGCGGTCCGCTGGATGTCACCCGGAGAGTACTTCCACTGGCGCCTGTTCGGTGAGGCCGCGTGCAGTATTTCGATGGCTTCCGGAACGGGGATGTATCACGACGCGGAGGGGTGCTGGGATGCCGGCGTCCTGGAGACCCTTCCCGTGGGTGAGGCACAACTCGGACAGATCGTGGACACCCCGACTCCGTTTCGCGGGCTTCGCGCCGAGTTTCGGGGCCGCCTCGGCGGGCTCGATCGGGCGGCGTGGTTCCCCGCGGCCGGAGACGGGGCGTGCAGCAACGTCGGGAGCGGCTGCACCGGACCGGAGCGGGTGGCAGTCATGGTCGGTACGAGCGGCGCCATGCGGGTGCTGCGCTCCGGCGAACCGCTCCCGGTTCCGGCCGGCCTCTGGCGCTACCGGTGGGATTGCCGGCGTTACCTCCTCGGCGGGGCGCTCAGCAACGGGGGCAATCTCTTCTCCTGGCTCACGGAAACGCTGCGTGTGCCCGAAGGCGAGGCGCTGGAGACGGTGCTTGCCGAGGCCGCACCGGACGCCCATGGCCTGACGGTTCTCCCCTTTCTAGCGGGAGAACGGTGTCCCGGCTGGCGCGGCGATGCGCGGGCGGCCATCGTCGGGCTCTCCTGGCATACCTCCCCCATGGACATCCTGCGCGCCGGGCTGGAAGCGGTCGCCTATCGCTTTGCACTCATCCACGAACGGCTGGATGCCGCTGCGGCGCCCGAGCACCAGATCGTCGCGAGCGGAGGAGCCCTACTCGCATCGCCCGCGTGGACGCAGCTCCTCGCCGATGTGCTGGGGCGCTCCGTGGCAGCGTCCGAAGAATCGGAGGCGTCGTCGCGGGGAGCCGCACTCCTGGCGCTGCAGGGCCTGGGGCTGATCCCGGAACCCGCCGCGCTCCCCGGCCGGACGGGGCGCGTTTTTGTGCCGAATCCCGAGCACCACGAACGCTACCGTACGGGTCGAGCGCGGCAGGCACAGCTCTACGAGACTCTGCTGCCCTGACGAGCCTCGCTGGTCCGGCTCGACATTACCGGAAACCCGCTTCAGCCGGCAATTCATCCGCAGGCCCGGTGCGGCGTGCGACCGGTGCCCCGGCACGCGCGGAGCGGCCCAGTTTCAGCCTACGGGGCCGAACCATCCATCCTGCGCCGGAAGCAACGTTCCGCCTCCTTCCGGATGGCGGGTAAGAGAAGCAATCGGATGGCGATGATGCCGAAGCGGGACCACCGCCAGTAGCGGCGGAATTTCTTGCGCGTGGCAGCGTCCGTGGCCACGGCCCGTGTTTCCGTGGCGAAGCGGGTGAGTTCCGGTCCGAGGGGCTCGCTCTCCAGGGTCCAGGCGATCTTCACCTGGTCCGGCTCCGTGTAGGTCGCGAACCCATCCGGATCCAGCGGCCGGAACACGACATCCGGGTTCCACGGCTGGCACGCGGCGCCCCCGACGATCAGGCGCCCCGGCTCCGCCACACGGATCGCCCAGCCCAGCCCGGCGAGGTCCTGGACCAGCCCCTGCCGGGCGCGCGGGTGCGGTGCGGCGCCCATGAATTGCTCTCGAAGCCGGAAGATCCCGCGAACGAGTGGAAGGGCCTGCAGGTCAAGACCGGCCGCCACTTCGAGAACCAGCGGGGCGGGCGCTCGCACCTGGATGGCGAACCGCTCGGTGATGTCCGGCTGCGGAAGTATCCGATCAAGTGGGCGGGCCTGCTGCGTGCCGGCATTCGTCTTCGCGTGTACCGGAGCCATCACGCGTTGGTGCTGCGGGAAGGACGACCCCGGCAGGTCGGAGCGCCGTCCCGCTCCCGCGAGGGGGAGCGTGGATGGCCGTAGTGCTGCGTCCTCGCCGCCGCCGGAATGGCTTCCAGTGCCGGGCGAATGCACGCAGACATCGCGCAGCTGACTTGAAGCTTCATCGGACGTGCATCCTTGCGCTGCCTGGTTCCACTGATAATGCATGGCCGACCGAGTCGTGAGGAGCTATCACCGCCGATTGCTCCACCCCGGCGGACACGGCCGGTTCGGGCTGCGTTGCGTCCGTCCCGCAGTCGCACACCGGCAGTGCGGACAGGCCTTCCGGCCGGCGTACTCCCCGTTCGCGGTCCGGGCCGTTATCGGATCTTGCCGCGTGCCGGAATCGGGACGATCGCCTCAACCTGCCCGCCGCGGTGCAGCGCGACCCAGTCGTGCATGTTGGTGGTCCCGCAGGCGTGGTTCGGAATCAGGGTCAGCCGCTCTCCGACCGCGGGAGGCGCCTCCACACGGCTGACGTCGCAGTGACCGTGCTCCTCGGACATTCGCTCCACTCGCGCGTCCGGCAGGTCCGGGAAGTAATGGAAGTCGCCTGTCCTATGCGGATCGTTCGTCGTGGTCTTGGAGCCGCAGTCAATGATCATTCGGTCACGGGTCGGGCGGCTCACCACTGTGGTAATCACCCGCAGGGCGCAATCCTCCCACCCGTACGCGCCGGTGGCGACCAGATTCCGGTCGCAGTACAGGTTCGTGCCGGCCCGATGCTCATTGCAGACTGGTGTCTCGTGGGCACGCCACTGCCTCGGACTGCCGCCGCCGCTGCGCACGGGCACGGGAATTCCGTCCCATTCCAACATCGAGACGATCGTTTCGAAGAGCGGCGCCGTCTGCTCCGCGGTCGGGTAGGTCATCAGGCCGCGAAAGTCCACCCCGGGCAATTCTGTCGCCAGACGGGCCAGCGAGACCGCTTCGTCTGCCGTCTGGACGCCGGCGCGCTTTCCTCCCGTGTCCACTTCGACGAGCACGCCGATGGGAACGCCGGCCTTCACCGCCGCCCGCGAGTACCCGCGCAGCGTGAACTCGCTGTCGAATGCCACGCTGAGCGCACACTGCCGGGCCACGCCGGCGAGCCGGTCCAGCTTCTGTTCCCCCACGATGTTGTAGGCGATGAAGATATCCGGCAACCCTGCCTGCGCCATCACTTCCGCCTCGCCGACCTTCTGGCAGGCGATCCCCACGGCGCCGGCACGCACCTGCTTCCAGGCCAGGACCGGGAGTTTGTGCGTCTTGATATGCGGTCGGGCACGAATGCCGTGCTGATCGAAGTACGCCTGGTAGCGGGCGATGTTGCGCTCGACGACATCGAGATCGGCGGTGAGAAACGGGGTGTCCAGATCATTCAGCGTCATGACGGTCTCCCATGCCCGGTCGGGGCTGAGCGGGTGGGAATGCCGGCGCCCCCACCGAGTGTGGTTTGCTCTTGCCCAAAGGTGCGCGAACTCCTTCGCTGCGGAGCCGGGGTCTCCCTGCGTGCGTTTTCTCCCCGTAGTCTGGGCATGCCCGCGTGCCACGACGAGAGAGCAGATACGAGACAACAGAGCAGAGAAAAGTGAGGGCGAGTGTCCGGGCCCTACTGATGTCTCACTCTTCTCCGCTCACTCCTCGCCGGAGGCGCCGGCTGCTATGCGAGGATGTCCTTCAAGACATGCCCATGCACGTCGGTCAGGCGAAAATCCCGCCCGCCGAAGCGATACGTCAGTCGCTCGTGATCCAGCCCCAACTGGTGCAGCACGGTAGCCCAGAGGTCGTAGACGGTGGAAGGATTCTCTGCGGCGTGATAGCCGAGCTCATCGGTGGCGCCGTAGACCGAGCCCCCCTTCACCCCCCCGCCCGCCAGCCAGACGCTGAAGCCGAAGGGGTTGTGGTCGCGACCGTCGCTGCCTTGTGCGAAGGGGGTGCGCCCGAACTCTCCCGCCCAGACGATCAGCGTCTCGTCGAGGAGCCCGCGCTGTTTCAGATCACGGATCAGGCCGGCAATCGGCTGGTCTACCTGTCGGGCCATCTCGGCGTGGCCGGCTCGCAGCCCCCCGTGCTGGTCCCAGGGATTGCCGATCTGCCCCGGGTCCGACGGGCGCGGCAGACACGTCAATTCGACGAAGCGCACCCCGCGCTCCACCAGACGGCGCGCCAGCAGACATTCCCGGCCATATTCGGCCGTCTCTTTCACCTGGGAGTCCATGCCGTAGAGTCGTTTCGTTGCATCGCTCTCACCGCTCAGATCCGTGAACTCGGGCACCGCGGACTGCATGCGGTAGGCCGTTTCGTAGTTGCGGATCGCGGCCTCGATTTGCGCGTCGCCCTGTTGGCCCTGCGCCAGCCGATCCAGCCGCTCCACAAACCGCAGGCGCTTCTGCTGGAGGCTTTCCGTCTCCCGGCGCGTGATGTTGTTCAGGGCTTCGGCGCGCGTGGGATCAATGAGCGACGCCTGCTGGTCCGCCGGCAAGAAGCCGCTGCCGAAGATCGGCGCTCCGCCCAGGGGGGCACCGCCGCTTGCCAGGACCACGAAGCCGGGCAGGTTGGAGCACTCACTCCCCAGTCCGTAGGTCACCCAGGCGCCGGCGCTGGGGTAGCCTGCGAGGGAAAACCCGGTGTGGACGAAGTAGTTTCCCTGTGCGTGCTCGTTGGCGATGCTGGTCATCGAGCGGATCACGGCCAGGTCATCCGCGCAGGACCCAACGTAAGGAAAGAGGTCGCTCACCGGGAGCCCGCTCTGCCCGTACCGCCGAAACTCCCAGGGGCTCGCCATGATGTTCCCGTTGGCGTTGAACATCGTAGGCTTCACCGGGACCGGCATCGGCTTGCCGTGGTCCAGTTTGAGCCGCGGCTTGGGATCGAACGTATCCACGTGGGACACGCCCCCCGACATGAAGCAGAAGATCACGCTGCGCGCCCGGGGGCGGAAGTGCGGGGCCTTCGCCCCGCCTGCCGCTGCGGGCCCAGCCTCGGGGCGCGCAGCAGGCGTGCGGCCCGTCCCATGCTCGTCTCCTCGCGCCGGCGCAGCCCCGGCCTCCTGTGCCAGCAGGCCGGAGAGCGCCACCAGCCCGAAACCCGTCGAGCAGTGCGCGAGCAGGTCCCGGCGGGCGAGTGGTCTACGGTTACCGGACAGAGAGAGCGCTGCCGACCCGAAACCTGTCGAGCACTCCGCGAGCACATCCTCCCGGGTGAGTGGTCTACGGTTACCGGACATAGAGAAACTCCTTGAGACAGAAGAGAGACTGCGCAAAGTCCTGCCACACCCGTTCATGGCGCGGCAACTCGCCGGCAGCTACCCGGTGCTCGGTCGCGAGTTCCTGGAGGTATTCCAGGGACCCGGTGACTTCCGCCGCGGATGGCGGGCGGCCCAGGGCCCGCAGAAACATCCCACGGATGCGCGGCTGCGGTTCCAGGCCGTCCGCCGTGACTGCCTTCGCCCACGCGGCTGCCTGCCCGATGACGAATGGGTCGTTCAGCATGGTGAGAGACTGCGCGGG
>SYMT01000175.1 GCA_005805375.1 Actinomycetota bacterium | reverse complement strand
GTCCGTTGCAGGCTCACTACCTGTTCTGCCGAAAGTACTTCTGTCATCTCCGGTTCCTCCTTGTCGTTGACACCGAAAGGTTCGCCGGAACCGGGGATGATGACTCCTTTTTCCTACCTACGAATCCTGGTCACACCCGTTCGGACCTGTTATCCCCCGGCATTGCGGATAACATTGCCGGACGGACACGATTCGCCCAGGCACCTGCTGCCTGTCGTCAACGGAGACACCTGTGCAACGCCTTCTGAAGAAGTGGCGCCGGGGGTTCACCCTCATCGAACTCCTGGTAGTAATAGCCATCATAGCAATTTTGGCTGCAATCCTTTTCCCGGTCTTTGCACAGGCTCGGGAAAAGGCGCGCAGCGCGTCCTGCCAGAGCAACCTGAAGCAGATGGGCTTCGGGGTGCTCATGTACGCGCAGGACTACGACGAAATCTACCCGCCGGTCTACGCCGATGCCCCCGGGAGGCGTCAGGTGTGGGTGGACTTCATCCAGCCGTACGCCAAAAACATTCAGATCTTTCGGTGTCCCAGCGCCATCACGGCCCGCCGTTTCTGGTACTCGCCCAGCGGCGTCAGCGCCAGCTATTCGATGCCGATGAACCACATCTTCACGGAAGGCTGGGCCAATCCGCGGTCGATCCCGGCGATCACCCAGCCTGCGTCACTCCTGATGATCACGGATGGGATTGACTTCTGGACCCACTACTGCCCGCTTGATCTGGGGCGCAATTGCTACGATCCGCGGCGCGTACCGGCCATCTACGCCTGCCGGTTGAGCAACAACCCCAACGACTGGGGCGCGGGCGTGCCTATCTGGCATTCCGAAGGCGCCAACGCCGCGTTCCTGGACGGGCACGTAAAGTGGCAGAAGGGCGACAGCCTGGCAAATGACGCCACCGCCTGGGGACACAACGGCCTGTAGGGCCCCTCGCCGGGCGGATAGATCCCGCCCGGCCCTTTTCTGGAAGGTGACCGCCGGGCTGGGAGTGCTGGCCGCTCTCGGTGCGGCAGGAACGCAGACACCGTGGTACCGGAATCATCAGTTCGGCCGGATGCAGGAGCCGGGCCTCCGTGCGTGGCTGGCTCAACATCCGGACGATGCGCTGGCGCTGGCGCACCTGGGGGTGGCCCGCGGGCGAGCGGGAGACCCCGCGGAAGGAATTCGACTGCTGGAGCGAGCCCTGGCCCTCGATCCCCGTCTGGCTCCGGCGCGGCTTCGCCTGGCCCGGGTGCTGGCAGCCACCGGAGATCCGGATCGGGCGACACAGTTGCTGCAAGATGGCCTGCGTTTCGACCCACACGACCCGGCACTTCCGGCTGAATTGGCACGTGCATATGCTGCGCGCAGAGACTGGCGGGGTGCCGCGGCCGCCTGGGAGACGGTGAGCATGCGGGCTCCCGGGCGGGCCGAGGGGTGGTATCAACTCGCCCGGTGCCGGCTCGCAGCGAACGATCCCACACGCGCTTTGGCGCCCGCGCTGCGCGCAGTGGACCTCAATCGTCGCTCTGCGCCGCACCAGACGCTCTCCGCCGACGTGCTGCGCGTGCTGGGGCGACACGCAGAGGCCGACGCCGGTTATCAGCGCGCGCTCGCATTGAATCCCGATGATGCGGAGGCCCTGGCTGGACGCGCGCGCCTGCTCTCAGATCGGGACGGGCCGACCCAGGAAACAGCAGCCGCCATGCGACGCGCCGTGACCCTGCTGCCCGGCGATCCGGTGTTGCGGTACGCGCTGGCAGGCATCCTGGAGGACCGCGGCCAACTCGAAGAGGCCGCATCGGAGTATCGGCACACCCTGCGGACGTGCGCGGCGGAAGCGCTGCCCCCCGCCACGGACTGGCCGCAGCGGGAACTGTGGCTGGTGCGCCGCGAAGGGCCGCACTTCGCTCTGGCCGGCCTGCTCGCCCGCCTGGGCCGCCCACGCGAGGCACAGGCGCACCGGGCCACATTTCGCCGCCTCAGCGACTACCGCAATCAGGTCCGGCGCCTGCACGCCCGTCTCGCCTACCGCCCCCACGACACCAGTATGCGGAACGCTCTGGCCCAACTCCACCTCCTGGGGGATCGGGTGGTCAGAAGTGAGTAACGAAGTATCCACGGCGAACGACGCATTGGACCCGAGCCACACCGCGTATCCCCAGAGCGTAGCAAGTGGTCCTCCCGTTCGCTCGCCACGGCGCCCCCCACAGTACCCGCACGTGTGCCAGAGTGCGCGTGCCCGGCAGGAATTGGTGTGCGACAGCGGTGTGTGACGTACGGCAAGGGCCCCCCCACCGGCAAACTCAAGAACTCTATGCACCCTACGAACCCTTCAACCGCTATCTGACCCTACTTCCCCAAACTACGCCGCACGCTCCGGGGCGTTGCCGTCCTCCCCCTCACGGGCCCAGAGGCCCGAAATCCGAAACCCGAGACCCGAGACATTGCACACGCAGTCGCGACGGTGGAAAAGCACCCTGGTGAGGATAGTCCTCATCGCGGGTTGCGCCGGCTGCGGTCCGCCCGCGGTGCGGACCCCGCCGGCTGCAGACCCGGTGCGGGTCCCACCGGGTGTCCCCCAGTTTCGCGATGTGGCGGCCGAGCGCGGCATCCGGTTCTCGCAGGGGGTGGAGGGCAAACGACCGCTCACGATCCTGGAGGCCACGGGCAGCGGTGGCGCCTTCTTCGACGCCGACGACGACGGGTGGCTCGATCTCTTTCTGGTGGGGCAGCCCCGCTGCGCCTTCTACCGAAACAATCGTGCTGGGACGTTCACGGAGAAGACACAGGAGGCGGGGTTGGGAGGGACCGGCTTCCGGATCGGCTGCGCGACCGGGGACTACGACAACGACGGGGACACCGACCTGTTCGTGACCGGCTACCAGACTTGTACACTCTATCGTAATGCTGGCGATGGCCGTTTCACCGATGCCACGGCCGGGTCCGGGATTCGCAAGGGTGGATTCCAGACCAGTGCCGTGTTTGTGGACCTGGATCGCGATGGGTTCCTGGATCTCTATGTCTGTCGCTACGTCCGCTTCAACGCGTCAGAACCGCAGTACTGCCGTTCGGCCGACGGTTCCGTGCGGCGTACCTGCGGACCGGACGTCTACCAGGCCGAGCAGGGCGTGTTCTACCACAATCAGCGGAACGGCAGGTTCACGGACGCAACCGCCCGCTTTGGCCTCGATCAGGCACACGGCAAGGCCTGGGGCGCCGCCGCCGCCGACTACGACGACGACGGCTGGCCCGACCTGTATGTCGCCAACGACGAGATGCCCTGCGACCTGTTCCGCAACACGCGCCGGAGCCGGATGGAAAATGTGGGAGTCGCTTCGGGCACGGCCTACAACCGCGACGGCGCGGTACAGGGCGGCATGGGTGCGGATTTCGGCGACTTCGACAACGACGGACGTCTCGACCTCGTGGTCACCAACTTCTGGATGGAGCCGAACTCTCTGTACCGGAACCAGGGCGCGGGTCTGTTCAGCGAAGTCTCCCAGGCCGCCGGGCTCAGCGCCCCGACTGCGCGCCGCGTGGGTTTCGGCGCCCGCTTCTTCGATGCCGACAACGACGGCCGCCTGGATCTATTCTTCCTGAACGGGCACGTGCAGGATATTTCTCAGGTGGATCCGGAGCAGGGGATGCCCCAGCGGATGCAACTGTTCCTCAACCGGGGCAACGGTCGCTTCACGGATGTTTCCGACGCTGCCGGCGAGGTGTTCCGGCGGCCGGTGGTGGGCCGAGGCGCCGCGTTCGGCGACTTCGACAACGACGGGGATGTGGATATCGCCGCGCTGGATCTGGAAGGCGCGGCGCTGCTGCTGCTCAACGAAGGCAGCCGACAGCGGACTCCGCACGCCCACTGGCTGCGTGTGCGCCCCGTCACAGGCACACCACCCCGAGACGCGATCGGCGCGCGGGTCACCATCGAAACTACGGCCGGCACGCAGGTGCAGGAGATCCGGACCGGAGGAGGCGTCCTCTCGGCCCACGACCCGCGCGCCCACTTCGGCCTGGGAGAAGCGCGCCGCTGCAACCGGGTGACCGTCCGCTGGCCTGACGGCTCCGAGACGATGCGCCGCGACGTACCGGCGGACGTGCCCCTGACCATCCAACAGGGCTCTCCTCGGTAGGAACCCCCGTTGGCGTCTGAGTCGTCTGTAGAATGCGTATGCCGGACTGGGGGCGATGAAGTCCTCGCGGTGGTACCGGACCGCAGGTCCGGAAGGAGAGTCTGCTTGTGAGACACTGGTTCACGCTGTCCGGGGCGACGCTCGCCCTGCTGCTGGCCGGATGCGGCGGAGGCGGGGATGCGCCTGCCGCCGGCCCATCCGCCCCGCCACCGGCTCGCGCCGGCGCGGCGCCGCCCTCCAGTTCGGGGGGCAGTCAGAAGACCACCGCCGGGAGTACCTTCAACAGGCTTTTCCCCAACTCTGGGGGCGGCTACGAGCGCGTCTTTACTCAGGAGAAGGCGGGCTACGCGCAGGCGGACCTGATGTCCGGCGGGAAGAAGCTGGCCACGCTTTCGATTTCCGACACGAACGCGAACCCCAGCGCACGCAGCAAGTTCCAGGCGGCCGGGAAACAGATCGCCGGGTATCCGGCGGCCGAAGTCGGCAGCGGCGCCACCGCCATCCTGGTCAACGACCGCTACCAGGTGCAGATCCGCTCGAACGCACCGACGTTCAGCGCCCAGGATCGGGAAGCCTGGCTCCAGAAGTTCAATCTCGCCGGCATCGCCGGATTGTAGGCATCGGAGATCAAGCATGAGCGTCCCTATCTATCAGGTAATCGATTCCCTGCCCACCAACGATCTGACCGTGCGCGCACTCCAGGCACTCGACTGGATTGCACCGGGGCAATGGCGGAACGTCGTCGGCTTCGAGAACATGATCCGCGACGTGTCCGGCGAGACGGATCCTCAGCTCGTCTTTCAGGTGCGGGATCGCGCCGTCACTCTTTACAACGATCCGGCCCAGGGCTACCAGCGCGCTCTGTGGCTCTATCAGACGGTGGACCGCACCGACACGGCGCTTGGGGCAGCGGCACTCGCCAACAAGGTTGGCGAGAAGATTCCGTTCCTCGGGTTCCTCAATCGGCTCACCCCGGAGGCCGACTCAGCGCAGAAACTGGATCTCTCCCTGAAACTCGCGGTTGAGGTCCTCGCCTTCTGTCAGGTGAACGGCCTCCCCGGAGATAGTTTCGGGGACTTCGTGGCGGCGTTGGGCGCCTATGAGCGCGAGTCGCTGATTCGGATGGCCGCCCTGATTTGCTTCGACGGCGTGCTGCCGCTGGGCCCGGACGTCGCCCAGAGCGTGCTGCAGACCCTCCAGAACCTCCCGCCCGCACAGTTGGAAGGGAACCAGACGTTTCAGCAGATCCGCCAGTTCATCCCGGGCGGCAACACCCTGGGTCAACTCGGCTTCCTCGGGAGCAGCATGCAGGCGGTGGGCGGCTGGATCGGCGGCTTTGTCGCCCAGCATGGCCTCTCACCGGAACGCGTCGGACAGTCGCTCGCCGGGTTCCTGCAGGGCGCCGATGAGCGACTGGACTACGCGGCGGCGTTCTTGGACATGTCCACGTCCTACTACTCCCACACCGGCGCGCAGTCGCTGGCGCGGAGCCTGATCGAGCGGGCGCTGGGCGAGATTTAGGGCGCCGCCACCCGGTGAGGAGTGAGTGGGGCCCAAATACTCACTCCTCACCGCAGCGCTGTCTCAAGTAACCGCAGGGCTGCTATTGCAAAGGCTACCATGTTCTCCGGGCGGTCCGGGACGCCGGTATCCACCACCACGGATTGCTCTGTGGAACCCACGACGCCGATGCTGGCGTGTCCGGCCGGATCGCCGTAGCGATTGCCGTCCGGGCCCGCCGCGCCGGTTTCGCCGATGCCCCAGTCGGTGTCCAGGGCAGCGCGGGCAGCGCGGGCCAGCTCCAGGGCGTGGGTCTGCGTGGCGGGGCGGGCGCGGCCCATCGCGGTGTCGGTCATCCCGATCAGACGATGTTTCGCCGCGGTGGTGTAGACCACGCCGCCGCCGCGAAAGTACACCGAGGCGCCGGGCACCGCCAACAGGGCCGCAGAGATGAGCCCACCCGCGGAGGACTCCGCCACCGCTACCGTCTCGCCACGTTCTTTGAGGCGCGCGCCGACGCACGCAGCCAATTGCAGCAACTCTTCGTTCAGCATTACACCTTTCCTTGGGTCAGAAACTCGCGGATGGCGCCGGCGGCCACCGCGTCACAGGTCGGGAAGGCATCGTCGCCTCCAGCGTTGGTCGCAACGAGGACCATGAACTCGCGCAGCGGAGCAAGCCACGCGACACAGAAGTTCTGCGTGTTACTGCCGGCGTGAGACAACGCCCGTCCCCCCGCCCAGGGACGATCCAGCACCAGCCACCCGCCGGCGTAGTTGCCCCCATAGCGCGGCGTGACGAGGTGCGCAGTCGTGGCCGCCCGCAGCAGACCGGAGCGGCCCGCAGCGCCGGCAAGTACAGCGCCCGTGAAGCGGGACCAATCCTCCAGCGCCATATGTGCCGTGGCGCCCGGACCGATCACGGCAGGATTATCGCTGCGCGGCCCCGGCTCGATCGGAACGTACGCGCCGGTGCTGCGCCGGTGCTGCCAGGGCTGCTCCACCCGTCCGGCGGTTCCCATCGCTCCAAATCCCCCCGTGGTGATCCCAAGCGGCCGGTAGATCCGGTTTCGGACGAGGTCTTCCCAGGCAGAATCGGTGACGCGCTCGGCCAGCGCGCCGAGGAGGGCGTAGTTGGCGTTCGAATAGGTGTATTTCTCGCCCGGGCGGCTGTCGAGAGGTTCCTGCAGAATCAACTCGACATAGGCCTGCCGCTGCCGGCGAGGCGTGCCGGGGAGAGCGTGCATATCAGAGAACGTCTTGCCCTTGGGCCAGCTCATGCTCGGAATCCCGGAACGATGCTGCAGCAGGTGGTCCACCGTCACAGCACGCCAGTCGGGTCGCATCGTGCTCCGCAGATCGGGAAACCCCTCCGCCAGGGTCAACTCCCAGCGCAGGCGTTTCTCCTCCACCAACAGCCCGACCAATGCCGCGGTGATTGCCTTGGTGCAGGAGCCGAGGTGGAACCGGTCACGGACCGTCACCGGTGTGGGATCGCCCTGCTTGCGCACGCCCACGACGGCGAGCGCGAGCACCTTCCCGTCGCGCATCACGAGCGATGCGAGGGCCGGCACCTCGTGCTCGCGGCGCACGCGGCTCAGCAGGGCCGAAAGTGCCTCGGGCGCCCCGGCCGCCTGTTCCGTTTCCAGCCCGGCGGCGATGGCCGCGGCCGTCGCCAGCAATCGTCGTCGGTTCATCAGACCGTGGTGGGGGCGAGTTTCAACCCCGACGCTCTCAAGCGCGCGCCGATCGGCTGCCCACCCCACCGGAGGCAGGAGGCAAACGAGCGGGGAGTGCGCGGCGCGACCGCTGCGCCCCCGGCGGGTTCGAGGCGGCGCAGGGCAGCCTGGATCAGTCCCCGGTTGTCCGCAGCCGTTTCCCGGACGAGCGCTGCCTTGAGGGCGGCGAGGGCGGGCCGGGCGGTCTCACCCAGGTTCACCAGCGCCCGCGCGGCATAATGGCGCACGCGGTCATCCGGATCCCGGAGCAGTCCGGCCATGTGGGGGACGGCGGGCGCCGCCAGCGACTCCAGAGGTTCACAGGCGTGCGCCGACTTCAGCCGGACGACCGCCGTTTCGCTCTTCATCCCCGCGATGATGGGCGGCAGGTGCTCGTCCGGAGACTCACCCACCCGGATGAGCGCGCCGTGGGCCACCACGCGGACCACCGGGTCGTCATCGCGGGTGAGACGCAGCATGTCCTTCTTTGCCTTCTCCACCTTCGGGCCGACGCGTCCCAGCGCCCGCACCGCGCACTGGCGCACCTCGGCGTCGCGATCCCGCAGCAAGCGGACGAGCGCGGGCACCGCCGGCGCCGCCAGTTCGCGCATGTTGCCGGTCGCGGTACACGCCACCGCCCGCACTTCCGGCTCCCGATCGCGCATCGCGTCCTGGAGCGCCGCCAGAGCGGGGACCTTTGCCTCTTCACCCCCGGCGTAGTGGACCAGCTTGCCGATCGCGGACAGGCGGACCGCTTTCTCCGGCGCCTTCATCTCCGCCAGGATCTTCGACAGGGCGGCATCGTCAGCGGCAGCCGCGCACGCGCCCGGGTACCCCTCGAGCGCGGCCGCGGCGGCGAAGGTTCCTACAATCAGCCGGAGGCCGGTGGTTTTTCGGTGCATCATCAAGTCCTCTGTGGTTTAGCGGTTTTGCCCCCGAGCACGCGGCGTAACGCAGGGAAAGCAGGGATGGGAGGCGGCCCGACGCACCTTCAGAAAACTCGACCCAGAGGAATCCGAAGATGGTGCCGTCTCCCGAGTGGCAGGTTCTGCTCGAACCGTTCCGTCCCCTCTTCACCCGCCCGGGCTTCCGCTACTTTTGCGCCTTCGTGTTCGTGCTCGCGCACCTCGACCGCCGCCTGTGGGTCACGCAGGTGATCCTTTCCGGCCTCGTAGACCGCCACTTCACCAGTTTCTACCGCTTCTTGAGCCACGGGGCCTGGTTGCTGGCGGCGGTGCGCCAGCAACTCTGGACCCTGTGTCGGCCGGCCTGCCAAGGCGCCGACGGCCGCGTTTTTGCAGTCGTGGAGGCTACCGTTTGCCCCAAGAGCGGGAAGCACTTCTTGGGGCTGGGCTGGCATCACGATCCCGTCAGCCGGCAGCATCCCCGACACCTTTCCCACGGTCATTGCTGGGTCTGTCTAGCCGGGCTGGCCGAGCAGACGCGGGAACACTTCGTGGCGCTGTTTATCGGGACGGCGCTCTCTGTGCAACGGAAATCCTGTCCCGCCGGGCGCACCTTTGCCCCCAAGTTGGCGCTCGCCGCGGAGTTGGCCCGGGAACTGCCCCTGCTTCCCGGGCAGGTGCTGGTGCTGGTGGCCGATGGCGCCTACGCCAGGCACGCCTTCGTGCAGAGCCTGTGTGCGGCGGGCCGGCAGGTGGTCTCCCGGCTGCGCCGCGACACCGTGTTCTACGATCTGCCGCCGGTGCGGAAACCCGGCACGAAGGGTGGGCCCGGCGTTACGGGACCAAACACCAGGCCCGGGAGTGGGCCGCCACCCGCCAGCGGTGGCATGCCGGAACCCTGCGCCTCTCTGGGCAGGAGGTGTCCTTACAGTGGAAGAGCCGCGTCGTCTGGCAGCGGACCCTGGGGGTGCAGATCCGTCTGGTCGCCGTCCAATGGGCGTCCGGACCGCTGGTCTTTCTCTTCTCGACCGATGTGCGGATGACCGCGGAAGCGATCTTCCGCATTTATGCGGCGCGCTTCTGTATCGAGACCGGCTTCCGGGATGCCAAACAGCACTGCGGCCCGTCGACCTACCAGGTACGGCGGGCACCGAGTATCGAGCGGCTCTTCCACCTGTGTCTCTGGGCGCAGAGCTTGCTGCGGCTCCGCTGCTGGACAGCCGCCCCACCGCCGATCTACGGCGACTGGCGCAAACCGCTGGGGTATCTGACCCTCAGCCGGCAGCAGTGCCTCTCGCACGCGCCGGCCGGCGCGCGCACTTTTCCGATTTCAGCAGCGGGACCCGGAACCGCGGAAAACGCCCCCGAGTTGCCCCTGGCGGCCTGATTACACCCCGGCCGGCCCCGCAAACTGCTAAACTACAGTCAGAACAGGAACGGGAGCCTCGCGCGTGGACGCCCTCTGGCACATTCAACTCTTGGGACGGCTGCGGGTCCGGCAGGAAGACCGGGTCGTCAGCCGCTTCCGGACGCAAAAGACGGCCGGCGTCCTCGCCTACCTGGCCTACCATCGCCGCAGTATCCCGCGGGACGCGGTCATCGAGGTCTTTTGGCCGGAGGCGGAACTGGAGTCCGCGCGCCACAGCCTGAGCATGGCGCTCTCGGCGCTGCGGAGCGTGTTGGAGCCGCCGGGGATCGCCGCGGGGTCGGTGATCGTCGCCGACCGTTCGACCCTGGAGCTGAACCCGGACAGTTTCACGACCGACGTGGCTGAATTCGAGCGCTCGCTGCGCCTCGCCGCGCAGGCGCCGGACGACACGAAGCGAAGCCGGCATCTGCGCGAAGCCATCGAGACGTACGCCGGGCCGCTGCTGCCCGAGTTCTACGAGGAGTGGGTCCTGGCGGAACAGGAGCGCCTGGCGGAGCGTTTGATCCAGGCGATCGGGCGCCAGGTGGAGATTCTCACCAAAGCGGGGGAGACCGGGGAAGCGCTCGAACTGGCCCGGCACTCCGTGAGCCTCGATCCGCTGCGGGAACCGCTCCACGCGGAGTTGATCCGTCTGCTGGTTGCGAGTGGCCAGGTCGAAGCGGCGATTCGTCAATACCGCGAGTTGGAGCGCGTGCTGGCGCAGGAACTGGCCGCCCGGCCCAGCCCGGCGCTTCAAGCCCAGATGCGCTCGTTGGAAGCCCGGCAGGCGACCTCGACGCCGGGTCCGCTGGTGACCGCGCCGGCGCCGGTACCCTCCGGTCCCGTTGCGGTCACGTTGCCGGTGGGGACCGTCACCTTCTTGCTGACGGACATCGAAGGCAGCACCCGGCGCTGGGCGCAGGAGGGCGAGCTTTTCCGGGTTGTGCTGGGGCTGCACCACGCCGCCCTTCGCCGGGAGTTCAAGCGCCACGGCGGCCACGAGTTCAAAGAAACGGGCGACGGGTTCCTGGTCGCCTTCGCCGGAGCGAGCGAGGCGTTGGAGTGCGCCCTCGCCGCCCAAAAGGCGCTGAGCCAGCTCGATTGTCCGGGGGACCTCGCGGCGCCGAAGGTCCGCATGGCGCTGCATACCGGCGATGCCGAGTTGGAAGACGGCGACTATCGCGGACAAACGCTGCATCGCGCCGCCCGCGTCCTCGCCGCGGCCCACGGCGGGCAAACGCTCTGCTCCGAAGCGACGTTCACGCTGCTGCGGCGCGACCTGACGGCCGGGGTACGCCTGCGAGACCTGGGCGTCTACCGGCTGCGAGACATCGAAGCGCCGGAGCGGCTCTACCAGGTCGAGCCCGCGAGCGAAGCGCCTGCCGAATTCCCGCCGATCCGCGCGGAACGGGCGCATCGCGGCAACCTGCCGGTGCAAACGACCCGGTTTTTTGGACGAGAGACGGAGCTCGCCGAATTGTGCCGGCTCTTGCGCGCGTCGAACGATGAAGAACGGCTGATCACCCTCACCGGCCCCGGCGGCGCGGGCAAGTCGCGGCTTGCGATCGAGACGGCCGGTAGACTGGTCGATGTCTTTGGCGGGGCCGTCTGGTTCGTTCCGCTGGCGGACCTCTCCGATCCCCGGCTGCTGCCGGAAACTCTCGCTTCCGCCCTGCGAGTCCAGCAGGAGCCGGGAAACGATCTTCTCGAGCAATTGGCGGAGGTTCTCGGGCAGCGGCCGTCGCTGCTGGTGCTGGACAACCTGGAACAACTCATCCGGGGCGACGATGCCGCCGATGCCTCGCTGGTGGTCCAACGGCTGCTGGAACTCGCGCCGAAGCTGACCCTCCTGGCGACCTCCCGGCGCGTTCTCGCGCTTCCGGGGGAACGCGAGCTGCCCGTCCCACCCCTCTCGACCCCCGCGGAGGCGGCCGCACCCGAAGCCCTTTCCGTGTTCGACAGCGTCCGGCTATTCGTTGACCGCGCGCAAGGCGTTCGTCCGGACTTTCGGGTGACGAACCAGAACGCGCCGGCCGTCGCGCAGCTTTGCGCCCGGTTGGAGGGAATCCCGCTGGCGCTGGAGTTAGCAGCGTCGCGCGCGCAGGTCCTCTCGCCGGCGCAGATGCTGGAGCAGTTGACCTCCGGCCCGTCGGGCCGCTTCGAGCTGCTGACGACCCGGCGGCGCGGGGTCGTGGACCGCCAGAAGGCGCTGCGGACGACGATCGACTGGAGCTACCGCCTCCTGTCTCAGGACTTGCAGCGTTTCTTCCGCAGGCTGGCGGTCTTCCGCGGCAGTTTCGATCTTGCGGCCTCGGAGGCGGTCTGCGAGGAGCCGCTGGCCATCGATTTCGTCGCCATGTTGCTGGAGTGCAGCCTGGTGCAGACGGAGGAGGGTCCGGATGGCCTCCGCTTCCGCTTACTCGAAACACTCCGGGACTATGCGCAGGAGCGCATGATGGAAGCGGAAGAGGAAGCCGGCGCTATCGAGCGTCATGCGGCCTTCTACCTGGGCCGGGCGGAGCAAGGCGAAACCGCTCTCCGAGGTCCTGAACAAGCATCCTGGCTGGAGAGGCTCGAAGCCGACCACGAGAACTTTCGCGCCGTCCTTTCCCGCGCTTTTCACCACGGAAACACGGAGACACGGAGAGATTCAGAGAGGACCCGGAATTCGGTGTCCGGTACCCGATTGGTGGCCGCCCTCTGGTATTTCTGGTCGATCCGGGGGCACCTGGCCGAGGGGCGGCGTTGGTGTGAGGCGGCGCTGCGGGCTGTGGACGGCTCTCTGAATTCGTTACGCGCGCGGCTGCTGACCGGGGCGGGGGCACTGGCTCACGACCAGAGCGACTACCCTGCCGCCGTGGAGGCGCTGACGGAGAGCCTCACTCTCTGGCGAGGGACGGAGCCGTCGGCGAGCACAACCGCAGGACTGGCCCAGGCGCTCTTGATCCTGGCGAACGTCCGGCTGGACCTCAACGAGGCCGAACCCGCCCAGGCACTCTATGAGGAGGCGCGGGCCCTTTACCGGGAGTTGGGCGACTCTCGCGGGGCGGCGATGGCGCTGAGCAACCTCGGCGTGCTGCACCTGGAGCGGGGCGAGACGGACCGCGCGGCGGAACTGTTGAACGAGAGCATCCAGCTCAAGCGGAAGCTGGGCAACCCGTATGGCCTGGCAATGTCGCTGGAGAGCCTGGGGAACCTGGAGCGCAGCCGCGGCAACCGAGAGCGGGCGATTGCCCTCTGCCGCGAGGCACTGGCGCTGCGTCAGGAGGTGGGTCACCGCCTCGGCATCGCGATGTCGTTGAACAACCTGGGTCACCTGCTGCTGGAGACTGGCGATTCGCAGTCCGCGCGCGAGCGGCTGTTGGAAAGCCTGGACCTCTTCCTGGAGCTGGATGAGCCGCGCTCGGTCATCGAGGCGCTGACGGGATTGGCGGGGACAATGGCGGCGACGGGCCGGTACGAGGACGCGGCGCGGCTGCTGGCGGCGATGGAGACACAGCGGGAAGTGTCCGGTTTCGAACCGCGGCCGTGCGAGAAGGTGGTGCTCATGCGCTGGCGCGGCTCGATCAGGGAGGCCCTGGACGAGACGCTGCAAGGAAAGCTGGCGTGGGAGGGAGCGGGGCTCTCGCTGCAAGAGGCCGCGGCGATAGGGCGTTGTTGATCAATAGAGGCGGGGCGAAAGGGCGATTTGTCCAATGCCGTCGCCACTTTCGGGCTGCGCCGCCTCTCGCTTGTTTCAACTCCCTCTTGCTTGTAGAGAGTCGGTAGAGAGTCTGGTCGTAGAGTGGCTCCAGAGCGGCGCGGCGACCAGTTGGGGTGGCCGTAGTCGCGCCCACAGGAGACTGCCCCAATGCTCAAGTTTCGACCGACCACAAGCCTAGTCCGCTTCGGCGGCGCGGCCCTCATCGCTCTGACGCTGGCGCTCGCGCCCAACTCGACCGTCAGAGCGCAGACTTTCCCGTATGTCCTCACTGATCTCGGCGCCCTGACGCCAAACAGTAGCACCGACGCGCGGGGGATCAACGACAACGGTCAGGTATGCGGCAGATCGGAAGACACACGGGGATACGGACGCGCCTTCATTTGGACTCCCAACGGCCCTAATGCAACGGCCGGGACGATGAAGGACCTCGGGGTTCCCAAAGGCTCAAGCGCCTCATTCGGCAACGAGATCAACGGATCCGGGATGGTAGCCGGAGGTCTGGCAAACATCAAGGCCGGATGGCCCACGACATACCCGAAATCCGCGCTGTGGCGGACGGACGCAGCGGGCAACGTGGTGTCCGTTAACACCATTTTGCCGTTGGGCGGGACGACGAACGCGCAGGTGACAGCCTACGGGATCAACGATGCCGGACAGGTGGTCGGCTGGTCGTCCGTCAAGTCTTCGGCCGGCGGAATGCACGCCTTTCTGTGGACGAACGGCGTGATGACGGATCTTGGCGGCGGCCCTGCCGGTTCTGACTGGCGAAAGGCTACGGCTATCAACCGGAATGGGGTTGTTGTCGGAACATCCGGTTTGGGTGGCTGGTACCGCCGAACGCCGATCGATACGGCCCCCACGGAATTGCCGATTCTCGCCGAGGCGATGGCGGTGACGGTCGACAGCAACAACCACGACATCATCGCGGGAACGGCGAACAGCCTCGCAGTTCTCTACGATCTTACTGCCGGTGCGTTCGTCCCGTTGACTCCTAACGCCAACTGGACCGGCAGCAGCGACACTGGCCTCGCGCTCAACTCGGCTGGCCAGATGGTCGGCAGATCGAACGTCGGCGCCTTCGTCTACGATCAGCTCAACGGAAAGCAGGCCCTCAACGCCATGTTCGCTCAGCCTACGGGCCGCACCTGGTATCTAGATGCGGCAACCGGCATCAACAACCTGGGACAGATTTGTGGTGGCGGCTGGAGCATTGACGCGGGGAGCACGACGAAAATCTACCGCGCCTTTCTGCTGACGCCGCAATAGACCGGCCCTCACCCCGCCAAGCGTGATTGGACTGTATGGTCACACTTGGCGAAGTGCGTCCGTGGCATTGACTGTATCGCGAGTCGGGCTCCAAAGGCCGTCCTCAAGCGCCGTCGCCGCCACTTTCGGCCTGCGCTGCCTCTTGCTTCTTTCCACTTCCCGCTTGCCTGTAGAGAGTTGGTAGAGAGGGCTTCGGTATCGTCTCCACGTCGGCGAGAGCCTCATCGAGGCCCGTACGCCGGGCAGGGAAATGGCTTCCAAGACGGAAAGGAACCCTTGAATGAGACGAAATCTGATATTTGTGCCGGCAACGGCCCTTCGCGCCACGGCAAAGAGGCTGCTGCAGCGCGTAGGATTGGACCGCACGCGACTGTTCGCCGGTTTGGCGCTATCGGCGCTCGCTCTGAGCCTTTGCGGGGCGTCGCCCGCCGCGGCGCAGAGCGGCTACACCTTTGTCAACCTCGGGAGGCTGGGAGGAGGCGACACCACCGCTTACGGCGTGAACAAACACGGGCAGGTAGTCGGAGGGCATCACCTAACTAACGGAACCCCCTTTCGCGCATTTGTTTACCTCCCCGCTCCCACCTACGGGTTGCCGGCGGGAATGAATGATCTCGGTCTGGTGGGCGACGGCGGAAGCGCCAGGTCCATCAACGATGTCGGCGAAGTGGTTGGGGCGGGTTTCATCTGGCTACCTGCCGCAAACTACGGGCTACCGGCAGGGATGAGCGACCTGAACACCGTGCCGGAGTTCGCGGCGAATGAGTTCGTCGGGGTGGATGCTTATGACATCAACAACAGTCATGTGGTGACGGGTTCGACGACGAGTCTGCTCGACGGCACCACGCATGGCTTCGCCTTCGACCTCGCCACCCGAGTCTTCACCGATCTCGGAACGGCGACGCTTGGCAGGAGCATGAACAACAACGCCCTGCCACAGGTGGTTGGCAATGGCAACGGAGCCGCGAACCTTTACTCGTTCGTCGATGGACTCTTCACGAACCTTTCCCCCATCGTCATCGCGCAGGGAGTGAATGATGCGGGCGCCGTAGCCGGGACTTCCGCCGCTGTCAACGGAGTCAGGCACGCGCTGTACCGATCGTCCAGCGGAGTGACGCAGGACCTGGGTAGTCTGTCTTCTCAATCGTCCTTCGCCTATGGCATCAACAATGGGAGTGCTGCCTACCCATCGACAGTTGTTGTAGGTAGTTCCTACACGCGGTTGGGAGAAGAACGGGCCATTCGATGGTGTGTCGGCGGTACGAAGATGGAGGATCTCAACTCGATCACCACGGGCCTCGGCACCAAAACGGTTTTGCGCCACGCGCAAGCAGTCGGCGACGGGGGACACATCGTGGGGTACTGCACCGTGCCCACGAAGGGTGGCGGCTTCGTCTTCTATCCGTTCTTGCTGTTTCCGCAGTAGGCCGCCGTGCGAGCGTCCGGAGAACTTTCGGGGGAAGGACAGCGACACCCAATCCGTCGCTGTCCTCCTCGGGCTCATGGTTTCGAGACCTGGTTGGAACTCGCCCCATTCCGGGCGAGCGAGCTCTACGAAAAGCTACTTTACCAGAGGGAAGAAGTATGTCGAAAACAAACCACTCGCGCCATCTGGCCGCTGCGATGGTACTCGTCCTTGCGATTGCGGCGGATGCCGCGGGAAGCGCGGGACGGGCAGCGAGCCAGAACCCGGTGGCGGCAAGAGCGAAAGGGCCGAATAAGGCAACACCTATGCCGGCGCCAAAGTTGCGGCCGGAAGTACAGCGACTTCTGGAGAGAGCCAAGAGCGAGCGAGGCGACCGAGAGCTACGCTTGATCGAAGCGGCCGCCTGGACCGCATTGCAACTCAAGGACTCCCCCGGGTTGGAACAGGCGCTGGATAGGTCCATCGACGAGTGGCGCTGGCTCACTCGATTCAACGAGTTTCGTCCAGCGCTTGCGCGGATACTGGCGATGCACCGGGAGCGTGGGCGGCTTACCGCGTTCGGCGCGAGCGTAGAAGTGAAGCTGGCGGACTTAGAGTTTCGCACAGGCAATGCCGCCGCCGCCCGGGAGCGCTATCAACGAGTGCTTTCGGATTCGAATCTATCGGGCTTTCTCGCCCCACGCTCCCTCGATCGCATCATAGTCGCCGCGAAGTGTTTTTCCGGATTGGCAGCCACCGATCCGAGTCAGAGGGTGGCGCCACCCAATCCCTACTGGCGCAAAGCCGCAAATCAGTTGATAACCGCTCGGCCGTGGACTCAAGAAACTGGCCGCTTACAGATGATGGTTGGCTGGAATGCGGCCGCGTCCGGCAATCATGCGGGCGCTCTTCCCTATTTCGAGCGGGCATTGGCCGTATTTCGACACTTGAAGACCGAGAAACTCTGGGAAGCCGAAGCGTACGGCAATTGTGTCGCAGAGCGTTTGACTCTCTCCCTCGACAAGTCCACGAAGGCACTTCAGCCCGTATTTCGCGGTTCAGGGAATCTTTTGGATTCGGGCAGCGTAATCTCCTCTGAGTGCCCTGCCCGCGTGCGGGCCTCCAGGTGGTGTTATGTCCGTCGCTCCCACCATCGAAGCGGTCCGACCGGTCGGCCCACT
>SYMT01000174.1 GCA_005805375.1 Actinomycetota bacterium | reverse complement strand
GACAACTACAGCGTGCATCGCAGCCGGGCCGTGCAGGCGGCGCGGGCGGCCCTGGCAGCGGCAAACATCCATCTCTACTATTTACCGCCGTACAGTCCGGAGTTGAATCGCATTGAGGGGGTGTGGCGGACGGTGAAATACACGGACCTCACGCGTCGGAGCTATGACCACCTGGGCGAGTATCTCGCGGCTGTCCGGGACGCCTTCCGGCGCCGGGCCGCGATCATCCGCGAGTGCCACGCCGCTCAAATCTCCCAGAACTTGCACCCTGACCCTTAGAACCGGCGGTGTGGCCGGCGGGTCCGGCCGAGGATTCGGGACTCACCCCCGGCGTTGGTGGAATATTGGACACCGGCAGGCGATCTCCTGCGTGTTTTGCCCCGCTCGCCGATGCTGGGACAAAGGAGGCGCAGCCGGCCTCCCCGCTGCCCTGCTCCGATCATGCCGCCTCGTGTGTGGTCCGCCGGGCGTGGTGGGCGATCAGGAGGCGTCGCACCGGCTCTCCGTTGATGCTTCTCCCCGCGTTTTCGATCTCGTCCAGCGGTGTTTGCCCACGATCGTTGAGGGCATTCACGTCTCCCCCCTGCTCGATCAGGGCCTCGACCGAAGTGACGAAGCCGGCTTTCGCGGCGCAATGGAGCGCCGTGCGGCCCTTGTACCGCGCTGTCACGTCGGCGCCACACCGGAGCATGGCTCGGACGAGCGCGGTGTTCTCCTGGTGGCCGCTATTCCCCGTGCAGCACAAGCCGATCCAGGCGCCCCGCTCCAGGTTGATATTCGCGCCCCGTGCGAGGAGTTTGTCGGCGATGGCCGGATACATCACCCAGGCGCCGGCGCCAATCGCAGCGGGATCTGCGCCGTGTTGGAGCAGAAGCTCGGTCAAGGCCTCATCACCCCGGTTCGCGGCGACCCGGACCAATCGCGCGCTGTTCGCGCCGACACTCGCGCCCCGCTGCAACAAGAGTCGCGCGACCGCGAACTGGCCGGCAGAAACCGCGTGCAGCAGCGGGGTAATCTGGGCGACATCACATGCAGGATCGCTGACATCCGCGAGTTGGGGAGCCAGATCCAGTAGTTCCTGCACGCCGTCAAGATCACCGACGCACGAGGCGGTGAAAATATCATACTGAGCGCCGTGTTCGATGAGCAGTTTCACGACAGGGTCGCGGCGCCTGGCGAGCGCGCCGCAGAGCGGGGTGATCTGCAGCAGGGGTAGTTTCTGGGCGCTCGCCTCACCCCCCGACAGCATCGCGACCGCATTCGCATCCACCCCCTGGTGCAGAAGCTCTTCAGCGGCCCTGGCTTTGCCGCGAACGGCGGCAATCAACAGCAGCCTCGGACCATGGCGAGGGATCACCTGCGGGTGTGCGGCGGCGATCGCCGCGATACCGGCCGGGTCGTCGCGCTGGACAGGGTGCACAAATCGAGGGTCGGCACAGTAGGCACTCCCACGGAGGCGCTCCCCGGGAACAGGCTCGTCCTGTCGGTTGACGAGGGCCATCGCAAGCCGTGAAATGGACGGCTGGATTCGTTTGAGATGGCGGGATCCTGGACCGCATCGGCACACGCGTCGAGGAAGTGCCCGACCCACCGGCCCGCCATCCCGCGGCTGATGGAGACGCTCCCATGCGCAGCCTTGAGACCAGGAGGCCACTCCCTGGTGAAGTAGGTTGGCGCCCCGCCGAACCACTCTTCGAAGAAGAGCGTCAACTTCCGGCGCTCCTCCGTCAGGTCGCGGTTGAACGCGGGGCGAAGCAGGGGATCCCTTTCGATCCGGTCGTACAGTCCGTCAACGAGCCTGGCGACCACCTCCCGGCCGCCGAGCGCCTCAAACGTTCCTACCGGCGGAAACAGCGGTGCATCGCCCGAACCCAACCTGCCCCGGTGACCGAGGTCGGCCTGAACCCGGAGTGGGATTGACCATGGTCTTTGCTTCCCTGCATTGTCCATCGAGCGATTTCTCCGTGAAAAAGGCCGTATATCTCTGTCTATTCTTGCATCTATACCGAACAGTGCGGTACACTACAGAGGACATCGGGGATTCCCGGGGGAAGTGAGATTCACTGCCAAATTCTCTCCCATAACCTCCTGATGTCTCCTCTATTTGGCGGAAACCAGAGACACTTGAGTTCCGGGAGGACTCAGCCATGGGTGACCGGGAGTGGTTGGCGCTGCACGCACGCCTGGTCGCCGGAGACCCCACTGCGTCCCGGGAGTTGGTCCACACCGGTGCTCCACGCATCGTGTCCGCCTTACGGCGGCGGTACGGATATCTCCCTCGGGAGGATCTGGAGGACAGCGCAAATGATGCCCTCCTGTACTTGTTGGCGGACCCCACGCAGTATCATCCGGAGCGCGGGAGCCTGCTGAATTTCCTGACCACGGTCGCACTTCACAAGCTCACCGACCGGGTGCGGAAGGCATACCGGCGCCGCGAAATACCTGTCGGCGGGATTGTCGAACTCGAGCAGTGCGCAGCGAACAATCCGGTAGAGAGCCCGAGCCAGTTGGGGCATGCACCCCGATGCACTCAGGAGATTGAGGCATTGCTCGCGGAAGTGCTTCCCGACGCCCGCGACCGACGAGTCTGGGAGATCGTCTGCGCGGGTCGCGCCGCGATCTCGGAGATGGCCGCAGTGCTCGATCTGGGCCATCTTCCCCTGAAGGAGCAACAGATGCAGGTGAAGCGACATCGGGACCGGGTCGTCAGGCGGGTGCGGCGGCGACGGGACGAATTTCGGAGGTATCTGCTGTGAAGCATGCTGGAGGATCCGCTCGTGACCGCCGTCAGGTGACACGGCTCGTGGCACGGGCGGCGGAGACGGGAGTACCACTCCTGGCTCTGCGGCTACGCCGATATGCTGCGCAGGAGGGTCTGAGCTGGGAGGAACTGGCGCGCTCGCTGGACGGCGCCGCCGAGGGGCTCGATCAGGTGGCGCTCTGTCGTCCTCCCCGCCCGGAGCAATTTGCGGCCGATGTGGCCGCCATCGCCGCGCATTACGTAGACGCACCCCGGTTGCTGGAGTTGCTCCGCCGGATCGAGGTACTGGAGGCGTTTGCCACACTTCCGGTTTCGGCTGCCGCCGATCTCGACACGGACGTCCCCGGGCTGCTTCTCGCCGCGCGGGCCCGCGAGGAAGGGCAGGAGTCCGCTCCTCGTTGTTTACATCCGCAAGTAGTTGGGGCACCCACTCCGGCGAGCGATCCCGAGGCAGATCCGGGCGGTGCCTGACTTTCGGGGGACAGCTGCCCGTCTGCGCGCCGCCGCGTGCCTGCGCGAGGATGTTCCGGTGCGGGCGGAGCAGGTCCTGCCGCGCTACTATCCGGTCGCCGTCGCCGAACTCCCGGCACTGTCCGTGCAACAACTACGTGACTGGCTTTGGCAGCGGGCAGTACACTCCCCGGCAGGACTGCTCCGCTGCCACGACCGCCGGCTGCGAGGGGCGGTCGTGGCCTACCGGGGCTACGGCCTGCTCTGTGTGGACGCTGAGGATGCCGCCGGAGAACAGGCTTTCACGCTGGCCCACGAAGCCGGGCACTTTCTCCGCGAGCACCTCTATCCTCGAGAGGATCTGCTCAAACGTTACGGCCCGGAACTGCTGGCCGTACTGAACGGAATACGCCCTCCCACACCATCCGAACGCCTTGACGCCCTGCTCGGGCGGAGTTCGTTGACTCTGGACACTTATCTGCTTGATCGCGAACCGGGGCGGGGTCTGACTCTGCCACGCGAAATTGCTGCCGCGGAGGCGGAGGCGGACTGGTTCGCGTGCGAACTGCTGGCGCCGACCGCGGCCCTGGAAGCCCGCTTTCCCCATCCGCGCAACGATGCCGATACCGCGGCGCTGGTAGAACACATCCTGGTCCGAGAGTACGCCCTGCCCCTGGGACCGGCAGGCCGGTGGGCGCGGCGCTTCCTGTCGCGACGCGGCAAACCCCTCTCGCTGCTGGATTGCCTGGGGATGCGCTGAAACTTCCGCTTCCGGGTTGTCGCACTTCCCGCATCCGCAACGAACAACTCAACAGACGCCCGGAACTGGTCGGCTTCCCGAGGGAGTGAGGCGGAGCCTCCGGGCAAGGAAAGGCAATGGCAGAGACACAGTACCCAAACACGTGCGCCCTGGACGCATTCACAGCCCTGGGAGAGCCGCTCTCGACCGTGCTCGACATGGGTACCTGGCGGGCGGGAGGTGATCTGGCCACCCTGTATGCATCGCTTCGGCAGGTCGTGGCCGAGAGCATTCGCCAGGAGAGTGCCTGCTGGGCGACGTTTCGCCAGGACGTGTTCAGCCGACTGGGACACAGTACTGATCGCCGCGCTCCAAAGGCCCAGGGCGTCTACCGGTTGACTCCCGACGAAGTCGCGGACGTCCATCATGGGATCCTCTTCAACGGGGGGACAGAGTGCTGTGACGGCACGCTGGCGACCCATGAATCACTGGTGCTGTCCGTGACTCAGATTGGCGTGTCGCTGGTCGCCTATCAGGGTGCCGAAGGCACCTGGGTCCAGCGGCTCTACCGGCGCGACCTCCATACGCAGCATACCGACCCGGTCCAAGAAGCGCTTGCCCTGCTGGAGCGGAGAGCCCTACCTGACACCGACCCGCACACCGGACAGTCGCTCTCGCGGCTCCTCGCCCGCTCGTTGATGGAGTACGCCGAGCGGGCAGCACTCGTTCACTTTTCCACCAGTCGCTGGCGCATGGGACACGGAAATCCCCTACCGCGCACCCTCCTGGACTTCACCCCATCAGATCTCACAGTAGCTGGAATCACGGCACTCCGGCAGCTGATCCTGGAACATCGGCGCTTCGTCTATGTGGCAAGCGAACCGAGTAATCGCCTGCTCCTCACCCTCGGCCACGCCCTGCGCCCGCTGGAATTCGCGGTGGTGCATACAGCAGGGGTCCAATTCGTGGATCAATGGCTGGGGCTGCTGGACGAAGACCGGCGGCGCCCGAGGGCGGAAATCCAGCGCCTGACGGAATTCCTCCACGCGGTGAAAGACGAAATCGTGGTTGGCGTGTACCGGGCCGGAAATCAGGCGCCGGCCCGGGTCTTCTACGCCCACAAAGATTTTGCCTGCGAGGCCGCTGCGGTGGCGATCGCCGACTCCGTGCTCCAACTGCACCGGGGGTTTCCGATGCTGATCGACCTGGCGGACCAGGTGTGTCGCCACACCTTCGACGGCGGCAGCTTCGGCGCCTCCATTCAGGACGCCTACGCCGCTGCCGGCGAGCCGCTCCGCTATTTGGGTGAGCGAGAGACGCGATTCTAGAGAAGAGAAAGAACTATGGAAGAAGAAGGAGCGGATCTCATTAGAATGGGCCGACTGATGCGCGCCCGGTTGCACCAGAAAAGGCAGATGGAAGAAGGAAGTTCAGAGCCGAGTACGGGAGTAGCTGTGGAAGAGGAAGGATCTGCGCCGGCCCCGGTGATCCGTCGGCTGCCGGCTGATAGCCTCGCGCGGCTGGAGGAGGATCGAGAGGCCGCGGGCGGTGCCTACACGCCTCCTCAGGACGGTCGGGTAGGCTGCACCATGTTCGACACGCCCGCGTCGAACGATGACACTGTTGCCGTGCTCCTCCCCCGCGCACACCTGGGCCGCCTGCCGTCGCAGGCGGGCGTCCGAATTGTCAGCAGCGACGGGCGTTCCTACCTGGGCGTGGTAGTGGCCGGTCCGTTCGCGCTCCCGGACGGCCTCCGGGCTGACGCGGCCCCTATCGTCGCCACCGCCATCCGGGGCGGCTTCTTTCTCCCCGAGTACCACGGGCTGGTCGAGGTAGAAATCGCAGGCGAAGAGCGCCAACCCCTCCAGGTACAACCGCCCCGGTTCCGCCCCCTGCCGAACAGCCCCGTCTATGCGCTCTCCGAGGAGGAAGTGAGGGAGTTCCTGAAGACCGGCGGCAATGTACGGTTGGGAGAGGCTTTCGGGCACGAGAACCTGGAGGTGGCGTTTCCGGCCGACCGGAAGGACGTGCTGCCGCGCCACACGGCCGTGCTGGGCACCACCGGCGGCGGCAAGTCCACCACCGTCGCCAACCTGGTGGCACAGCTCCAGGCAGCCGGAACGGCGGTGATCGTTCTAGACACCGAGGGTGAATACACCGAAATGGATCAGCCTACCGACGATCCAACGATGCTCAGCATTCTACAGGAGCAGCAACGGAACCCGGCCGGCGTCCCAAACACGCACCTCTTCTTCCTCGTCGGGCGTGACTGCGCGAACCCCCGGCACCCGCGCCGCCTGCCGTTCTCACCTCAGTTCTCCTCCTTGTCCCCGTACACGGCGTTGGAGATCCTCGACCTGAACGATGCCCAGGAAGAGCGGTTCCAGAAGGCGCTGGATGTGACACTAAAGGCTCTTGATGAGCTGGATGTCTGGACTGATGCAGATCGGCAGTACGTGCAGGGCGCGCTGGACGACTTCGACGAGGGCTATCCGAAAATGCGCCTCTCTCACCTGTACGACGTGGCGCGCGCGACGGCGGACACCTTGGATGCCAGATCCGGCAAGCCCAACCTGATGCTGCGCTCCCCCGAGTTCCAACGCAAACCCGAGGAACTCGCCCGTCTTCTGGACGTAACCGTAAAGTCCGTCCCCAGTTGGCGCAAGCTCCAGGGCAAACTCGGCCGGATCGAACGCCTCAATCTGTTCGACAACCCGAACGCGCCGCCACTCGACTATTCCCACATGGTCGAAGCGGGCCGGGTCTCAATTGTGGATCTCTCGGACAGCGACTCAACCCTGGTAAATAACCTCATCATCAGCGACCTCCTGCGGGGAGTGCAGAAGGCGCAGGATACGGCCTACGAACGCGCCCTGCTCCTCGGACGGGACCCCACACCGGTCGTGGTGATCATCGAGGAAGCGCACGAATTCCTCTCCGCCGGTCGCATCGGGAAGATGCCGACTTTGCACCAACAGGTGGAGCGTATTGCAAAACGAGGCCGCAAGCGGTGGCTCGGCCTGGTCTTCGTCACGCAGCTCCCGCAGCATCTGCCGGACGCGATCCTCGGGTTGGTCAACAATTTCGTCCTGCACAAGATCGGTGACTCGAATGTGATCAGCCGCCTCCGCCGGAGCGTTGGTGGGGTGGACGATACTCTCTGGGCCCGGCTGCCCCGCCTATCCCCTGGGCAGGCAGTGGTATCGCTGGCCAGCCTTTCGCGGCCGATTCTCACGGTGATGGATCCGGCTCCCTGCCGCCTCCGGATGGTGCGCTAAAGGAGGTCTGCTATGCTGACCGCCGTTCTGACCAGCGACAATCATTTGGGCGCCTACTACGCCCGCTTCCGCCCCGACCGGTTGGAAGAACGCCGCCGCACGCTGCAGCGGGCGTTCACTCAGGTGGTGGACGCCGCCCTGGAGCGCCGCGCCGACCTCTTCCTCCACGCCGGCGACCTGTCCGACCGTCCGGACCCCCGCAACGCCGAACGTGCGGTCGTCGCCGAGCAAGTTCGGCGCCTGCTGGATGCGGGGGTCCCGGTGTGCGCCATCGCCGGCAATCACGACAGCCCGCGCAGTTATGGTTACGACGGCGGCACGCTTCCCCACAAGGAGTTGGAGGCACTCGGCGCGATTCACCTACTTGAGGGGCGTGGGAAGTTGCTCAAGACCACTATTCGTGTCCGAAACCATACAATCTGCGTTTGGGGGATGAGCCACGACCCGAATCTTGCCCCGGCGAGTTGTCCCCTGGAGAGAGTCGTAGCCGAACACAGCCGGAGCGGCGATCTGGATCTGGTGCTCCTCCACCACGGCGTGGAGGAGTGGACCCCTCCGTTTGTGCGGGAAAAGGAGGCGGTGCTCAGCCGTGCCCACCTCGAGCAACTACAAACCGACGCCATCGGCGTGGGCCACCTGCACGCCCACAACGCCACCCGTCTCCACAGCGGCGCGATGCTGATGAACCCCGGCGCGACCGAGCACATGAACTTCGGGGATGAGCACCTGGAGTGTGGGTTCTACGTTTTGCACTGGGACGGGCGGCAGGTCGAGGCGGAATACATACGACTCACCCCCCAACCGATGCGTACACTCGCAGTGAAGGTGACCGAGCGGTCAGAGCAGAACCCTGAAGAGTTGCTCCCGTGGCTAATGGGGCAGATCCAGGCGATCTCGGACCCGCGCCAGTTGCTGCGCCTGCGCCTGCAGGGACGGGTGAGGGATACCCATATGCCCCATCTGCCTCTGGGAGACCTCCAGGCGCGCGGCAGCGAGCAGAACTTCCACTGCGAACTGGAAACAAGCGGATTGGTGTTCTACAACGCGCTCGCCGACCTGCCCCTGGGTTACGGCGTCAGCTTTGACGCAGGTGAGGAACTACAGAACGTCGCTGCCGCCGTACTGGCCCTCTATGCCGACGACCCAACCGAGCAGGAAATCTGCCGGCTGGCCGCCGAGCGTCTCGCGGCGGACTACAGCCATCTGACGGGAGGAGCCCGATGATCTTGTTGCGGCGTCTCCAGGCCCGGAACTTCAAGCAACTAGCGGAAGTGTCCCTCTGCTTCCCCCCGGAGGGCAGCATTCTGATCGAAGGCCTCAACGAAGCAGGCAAGTCATCCCTGTTCGAGGCGATCTTCTTCGCACTCTACGGAGAGACGCTGCTGACGGAGAAAGAGTCTCGCATTGAGCACCTGCGGAGGTACGGTGCCGAGGAGATGCGGGTCGAACTGGACTTCCTCATTGAGGGCCGCCCCTTTGTGATCACACGACGCGTGGGTGCAAACCACACTGCTAGCCTCGAGTGCCCCGCTGCCGATGGCGCCCGCGAGACCATCCGCCCACTGAGAGCCATCGGCGCACGCCTGAAGGAGGAGTTGAAGCTCAGCCGGTCCGCGCTACTGAACACCTGCTTCGTGGAACAGAAGGGCCTGGAGCGCCTCGAGTCGCTGAACAAGAAAGACCGAGGGGAGACGATCAACGAACTTCTGAATCTGCGGGTCCTGACCCAACTACGGGCCGAATATCGAGTTGAGCGGAAAGATGCGGACCGGCTCCAGGACCTGGCTCGCCGCGTGGAACTTGCCCGCCTGGATGCCGCACAGCCCGAATTGATCGCGCAGGAACACCACGCGCGGTCCTGCCTAGCGTTCCGGCGCTGGCTGGAGTGCCGCGAGGCGCTGAGCCGCCTGGCAGCCGAATTTGCGACCCTGCAGACCCGGCAGGAAGCAAACCGCACCCGCCGCGCGGAGATTGAAACCGAACTGGAGCGGGCCGAACGCTTGAAGCACCACCTCCGGTCACTCGAAGGCGACCTGACGTTGCACGTGAGAGCCTGGAACGACGGCCTGCGCCAACGCGGCGCCGCCGCTGATCAGGTAGCAGAACTGCAGAAGCTCGCGCGTCGGATTCCGGCGCATGAAACCCAACTCCGGAGGTGGGAGCACCTTTACACGCGGCTCGAGCAGGTGGTGGCGTTAGAGGGCGAGGCGCTGCGAGCCGAGGCGGAACTACAAGACGCTATCTCCCGGCAAGACGACCGGCAGCAGGTGGACCAGGCATGGCAGTCCGGCGAGCGGGAACGCAACCGGCTCTCGGCACAGCATCGGGAGGCGGAATCGGCCCTGGCCGAAGCGAGACGACAGTTGACAGACCGCCGAGCCGCGATCGTCCGGGACGGACACTTTGCCCGGTTGGCACAGCACGCGGAGTCGTGGCTGCGCGCGAGTCAAGGAGCAGAAGAACGACGCGCGGAGCTGTTCCAGGCCGAGCAGGAAGCGGCCGCATTGGAAAACGCCAGATCCTGCCTGACCACGCTCGAAGCAGCGTTCGAACGACACAGGCAAGACGAACTGGATGGTCGAACACTGGAGGGGGTGGAGAGCCGCCTGAAGACCTGTCGCGAGAAACAGGCGGAAGCCGCCGAGACGGTATCCCGGATCGAGCACCTCGGCGAGCAACTCGCGCACCAGGATATGACCCTGACGGCGGCACGGTCGAACGCGGACCAGGCCCGGCGTACTCTGCGCGAAGCGCACACTCGAGCCGTGCTCTTGCACTGGGCCGAAGCCGCCGAACGCTGTGCGGAGGCCGATCCGGACTCCGGACGGCACGTAGAACTCACCGAGAAACAGACGAAAGCGCGGGCGGAATTCGAGGGTGCCCAGGCTCGGGAGCGTACCGTGGGGGGACTGCGCCGCACGGCAGTGATCGTGGCTGTCCTGGCAGCAGTGTTGGCGATTTCCGGCCTGGCACTGCCCCAGATGGCCGCGCCGGCGATCGGGGGGCTCGTGGTAATGGTCGCAGCCATCGCCGGGGCCTCGCTGCTGACGCACCAACTAGGCGGCGTGTGGAAGGCGGTGACAGCAGCCCGGAGCGTCCTCGATCGCCTGGAAGGGGAGGAAAACGCGCTTGCGACGCAGGTCCGCGCCGCCGCCGCGCAGCGGAAGGATTGGGCAGCGCGTGAGCGAAGGTGGCGTGGGGAGCTGACGGCGCTGGGGATTGCCATCCCTCCTTCGCCTGCGGAAGCGCGCAAGCAGACGGATCGCCTGCCCGACCTCACCGTCGAGGCCGCCCAAGAACGGAGCCGGGCTGCCGATGGCGCCGCAACCGATGCGACGGGCGCCCGCCAGATCACCGAGGGGTTGTTGCGGGCCGAGAAATCCCGACTCGCAGCGGTAGATCGCCTCGCGTTGGATGCGGAGATCCTCGCCCTGCATGAGAACCACAAAACGCTGGTCCGGCGCCGTCACACTGCTTCCGCGGACACCGCTGTGCTTCGGGAAGCGGGCATGATGGCTCGCGGAGGCCCGGAGAGGACACTGAAAGCGCTGCGCAGCCAGGTAGCACGGAGTCAGGCAGCGAAAGACAGCATCCCGGGCATCCAGGACCGGCATCGCAAGCAGGTGGACGCCGTCCGCACAGAGCACGCCCTCGCGCTTCAGTTAGCCAGGGAACTGAACCTGGGTGGCGACGACCCACCAGCCTGGTCCAGCGCGGCCCGTGACCTGCGCACCGCCTTCATCCAGGAATGCGACCGGATTCCGACGGCCGTCCTGGAGACGCACGAAACATCAGCACGAACCGAACTGGACGAAATCAGGCAAGCTGAGGCCCGCCTAGACGAGACTCAGCTCCGCCGGCGCGCCGAACTGGACCGCAACTCCGCACAGGATCTGGTGCTGGGAGTGACTGCCTATCACGTTATGATCGCGAAAAATGCCGCCGCACAGCAACCGCTGCAGGACGTGCGTCCAACCCTGGAAGACGCATCCCTTCCGACAGAACCGGCGTCCCTCCAGGCCTGCCTGGCCGCAGAACGCCAGAAGCTGGCATCATTCCAGCAGCAAGCAGCGAGGCTGCCGGCGGCCCAGGAGGCACTCCGCCAACGTGAGATGGCGCTCGGCACGCAGTATGATCAACTGGCGTCCGCCTGGAATACACACCTGCAGGTCCCAGTTCCACCGACCCCAGGAGAAGCAGAGGTGCTGCTGGCCAGGGCACAGAAGCAGGCCCAGCACAACTTGGCCGCACTGAACGAGCCCAACCTTCGCGCTGAGGACGGGAAGCTGGCACAGGCAGCATCCCAACTGACCGGCTTGCTGGCGACCACCCGCCATCGGCAAGCGGAAGCACAGGAGCAGGAGATCACCATCCTCAACCAGCTCGCAACTCTCACGATATCGGTGGAGGGAGGTGCTGAAACCGTCGTCGCCCGACATCCGGAACTGGCCGCCGTCCCGGCGCGCACGCTCCCCGAGTGGGAGCAAGAAGTTGAGGCGCGGGTCGTGGCAGTGCGCACCAATCGGAGTGATCGGGGCGTCCGAGCCCAGGCCCTGGGAGTGGGGGAGGACCCACTGGATCTGGGGGCCGAGCAGCAAGCACTTGCTGCGGCCGAACTGGAACTGGCGGTCCGGCGCCGGGCCGACGAGATCGTGGACCGCACTCGGGCAGCCATCGTCGAGCGGGTCATGCCGCTGACCATGCAGAACATGCAACAGTTGCTGCCCCTATTGACGGACGGTCGCTACCAGCAAGCCGAGTGGACCGAACAGGACAACACTCTGTCAGTGTTCGATCACAGTGCCGGGGGCTTACAACACAAGCGGGTCTTTTCGGGCGGTGCCCGCGACCAGATTTCCCTCGCCCTACGGCTGGCGTTTGCCCTCGCCACCCTCCCCGGCGAACACAACGTGCGGCCCGGCTGGCTCTTTCTGGACGAACCGCTGAGTAGCTTCGACCACCGACGCACGCAGGACCTGGTAGACCTCCTTACCCGAGGGTTGATCCGCCGGCAGTTCCCCCAGGTCTTCCTCATCTCCCACAGCCAGTCATTCGACCCCGGCCAGTTTGACCACCGCCTGCGCATGGAGGCGGGCCGCGTCGTAGAGAGCACCCTGCCGACATTCGGGGAGGCCGCGAGATGACGCGAGGAGCAGGGGACGGGAACGGCAACCGCGCGGCGGAAACACGAACCGCGACACCCCAGGCACGCACCACCCCTCGCGAGGAAAGAGTGAAGAGAACAGAGAAACGAGTAGAGGCACACCACTCACTTCTCTGCACTCTTTCCTCCTTCCTCGCTCCGACCGGATGCTCCGGTCGCCTCACTCGGGCGAGAAACCGGGGGCGGAGGCCGCGCGGAGTTCCGCTTCCGGCGCTTCCGCAAGGGCAACCGCAATGGTGTCTTCGACCCTCTTCGCGGAGATGGGGCCGCCGTGGTGATTGATCAGCACGCTGAACACCATCCGCCGCCCTCCCGTGGTCGTCACGTAGCCGGAGAGGGCACTCACATTCGAGAGCGTACCGGTTTTCGCCAGCACGCGTTGGGCGGCGGCGGTGCTGCGCATCCGGTTGCGCAGGGTGCCGTCCACCCCACCAATGGGGAGCGACGCCAGAAACGCCGCGTGCCACGGTTGTCCCTCGGCGTGCAGCAACAGGCTGCTCACCAGGCGCGCGGTGACCAGGTCGTGGCGGCTGAGCCCGCTGCCATCCGCTACCCGCATGCCGGCCGGATTGATCCCTATCTCCCGCAGCCACGCTTCGATCGCCGCACTTCCTGCTTCCGCCGACCCAACGCCTCGGTGACGATAGCCGATCTCCTTGAGCAACATTTCCGCTACGAGGTTGTCGCTTGGCTTGTTCAACAAGGCGGCGATCTCTGCCAGGGGGGGCGAGGGGCGGGTGGCCACCTCAACAGCACCGGAAGGAGCCGGACGACGCGTGATCCGGCCGCGCACCCGCACTCCCCGATCCTGAAGCAGCTTGCGGAACAGGGCGCCGGCATAACGTTGGGGATTCTCGATCGTCCGCACCTGCCGCACCGGTTCCGCGGCCCCCACCGGCACACTGCCGGTCACGCGTAACTCATTACTGCCCCGCAGGCGTGCGGCCACCAGCCGGCTCTCACTTCCTTCCGGACCCGTTCTCACCTCGGAGACGACCGACACTTCTCCCGCCACCGGCTCGATCCGGACGTCGGCCGGGGCGCCTGCCTGGGGACCGGGCCGGGCGGCGATGGTCACGATCCCTCGGTTCACCGACAGAGCACTGATCTGGGCGGCGTAGTAGAACGGCTCATCGTCCCACTCCCAGCCCGAGCCGAGCCGGACGTCGTCGAAGCGGTAGTCATCCACTACCAGGTCTCCGGACACCTCGCGCACGCCCGCCGCGCGGACATCGTCCGCCAGATGCTCCAGATCGTCCGTTTCCAGCACGGGATCGCCGCCGCCCACCAGGCACAGGTCTCCACGCACCTTTCCGCGTCGCTCGGGACCCCGTTCCGCCAGCACCCGGGTGGAAAACCGGTATTCCGGACCGAGTTTCGCCAGCGCCGCCGCCGACGTGAGCAGTTTCATGTTCGACGCCGGGTTCAGAGACAGGTCCGGATTGCGCTCGTAGAGAACATCCCCCTGTGGAAGCGCGAGCACTCGCACGGCGCTGATGGTGTGGGGGCCCAACCGGAAGAGCGCCGCCTCAATTCGCGTGCTCAACGAAGCCTCCTGCGCCACCGCCGCCGCACCGGCAAGCCCCCACAACACTGAGAGCGAGGCGCTGAGTACGGTGCGGCGGGAGCCGCACCCGCCAGCGTGCGCCGCGACACTCGCACCACGAAAGTGCAACCGAGCCATGCCTGAAATCCTCCTGCTGCGGGCCGAACCGGTCTCGATCCCGATGAAGAGCCCGTTCGAGAGCGCGAAGCGACGCTCGACCGTGGCTGAAAATGTGCGTGTCACCGTGACCGCCGCCGGCGGCCTGGAAGGGTACGGCGAGGCCTCGCCCGCGTCCTACGTCACCGGCGAAACCCCCGAGAGCGTGCTCCAGGGCATTCCCGCGGTGGGGGAGGCCCTGCGGGGAATCCCGATCGAATGCGTCGAGCGCTGGCATCGCCGTCTCGCAGAGTTTCCGAACGCGCCCACTCTGCGCAGTGCCGTTGAGATGGCGCTCCTGGATGCTCTCACGCGTGCGTGGGGCATCCCCCTCGCCACCTATTTTGGAGGCGCCGTCACGGAAGTGCGCAGCGACCTCACTGTACCGATTTCCGCCCCCGACGAAGCGGCATCCATCGCCGCAGACGCGGCGGCACAGGGATATCGCTCCCTCAAGATCAAAGTCGGCGGCGCGGACCGGGAACTGGACTTCGCGCGGGTACTTGCCGTCTCGCGCGCCGCCCCGAGGGCCGGCATCCGCCTCGACGCAAATCAGGGCTTTGCCCCGGACGAGGCCCTGAGCTTTGTAGATCGGTGCAGGCAGGCCGGGATTCCCCTGGAACTGATGGAGCAGCCGGTCCATCGCGATGACTGGGACGGTCTGGCTGCCGTGACCCGCCGGAGCCCCGTGCCGGTGATCGCCGACGAAGCCGTCGTGGATGCGCGGGCGGCGCTGCGCATCGCCGCGACCGGGGCTGCGCACGGCATCAACATCAAGGTCGCGAAGGCGGGCTTGGTGGGAGCACTCCAGATCATCGCCATCGCGCGCGCCGCCGGGTTGCTGCTGATGCTGGGCTGCATGCTGGAATCGCTCCACGGCATCGCGGCGGGACTGCACCTCGCCTGCGGAACGGGCGCCTTTGACTTCCTCGATCTGGACTCGCACACCCTGATCGGGCTGCAGGCCGAAGGCGAGCCCTTCTCCCAAACCGGAGATGTGCTGCGGATCCGCCCCGACCTGCCCGGCATCGGGTTCAAGTAAGGAAAAAGGAAGACGGCGGACGAAGCAGGCGGAAGGATGCGGGTCGAAGCGTGGCAAATGAACCTTCGGTGGCCACTCACCCGTAGCCGGAACGGATGTGCCAGGCGCCTCCTGGACCACTCGCTCCGCCCAAGAGGCGCCTGGCGTGTCTCCGGTGGGTCAGGCCACGCGCCACTGATCACTCGCCACTGGAGAACACAAGATGCTGCGTCCCTTGCGGGAGCAAATGGAAGTCTGTGTCGAGCGCCTCGAACGCGGCACCCTGCAGGTCGAAGACCTCCGCGGCCTGTTCACCGTCATCCTGGAGGCATTGCCGAGCCTCGCCCCCCCCGGCCGGCAGATACGCCACCTGGTGGACCTGACCGCCAAGCTGCTGGGCGAGACCGCCCCCCACGCGGTCTGCCGGCTCGCCAATGCCAGTCTGGAACGGGCTTACCTGCGCTTCGACGATCCCGGCATCATCCTGCGGCAACTGCACGCCGATCAGGTGTTTCGCTACGACCACCCCAACATTGCCGAGCGCTGCGCCTTGTGCGTCGAGTATCAGTACCGGCCGGACCCCACTCTGCTGGTGCTCTGGCTGGCCAAGGCCCTGATCCTGAGCGACCGGTTGCAGATGCCCGTGGTGTTGGTGGTCATTTATCTGCACCAGGGACGCTTCCAGTCCTTCCCCGGGGTGCATATCGTGCAGGGTGGGGGCTTGACCAACGAGTTCCGGTTTGAGACCATTCGCCTGTGGGAACATGTGGACCGGATCCGCAGCGGGGAACTGGTCGAACTCGCCCCACTGCTGGTACTCTGTGTGGAGGGGAACCCGGAAGAGATCTTGCGCGAGGAGCGCGACCTGATCCTGAAGGCGAACCTGGAACCCCGGGTGACCACCGACCTGCTGGGGATCAGCTACATTCTGGGATTGCGCGTGGAGTCGGAGGGAGTCGTGAACGCTGTATTCGCACAAGACGAACTGGCCGAAATTAAGAGCCAGGGACTGATCGGACGATGGATTCAGGACGCCGTGGACCTGGAACGCGCCGCCGCCGCACAGCGACTGGAAGAGGAGCGGCGCCGCGCTACCGACGACCGGCTGGCCGCGGCACGACGTCTGGTGGAGGAACAGGCCCTCGCGGAGCAGCGCCTGGCGGCGGAACGAGCCGTCACGGACCAGCGCCTGGCAGCGGAACGAGCCGCTGCGGAGCAGCGCCTGACAGCGGAACGAACCGTCGCGGAGCAGCGCCTGGCAGCGGAACAGGCCCTCGCGGAGCAGCGCCTGGTAGCGGAACGCCAGACGTGGCTACTGCGGGTGCTGCAGCGCCGGTTCTCGGCCGTGCCGGAACTGGTGGAGCAGCGGATCCGGCAGGCGGACGCCCCCACCTGCGACACGTTACTCGAACTTGCGGTGGGAGCGGCTTCGATCGAGGAGTTCGCGCAGCGCATGTGATCCTACCAAATGACCTGGTTCTACCGGCGACCCCTGTTCTGGTTGGCGGGGGTGGCGGTCATCGCCGTCTACCTCGCGGCACACGAACTGGCGCCGGCCGGGCTCTGGGTGGGGTGTGGCGGCGCCGCCCTGCTGCTGACGTGCCTGCGGCAGCCGGTGGCGGGTGCGGCGCTGGCCGTCGCCGGCCTTTATGGCGGGCTTACACTACCGGCCATCGCACCTCCCGGCGGGTTGCGCCACGGGGCGCCGGTCACCCTGGAGGGGGAGATCGTTCACACCTGGGGAGTGCGGGGCGAGCGGAGGCTGGTGCTGGTGGAGGCGCGTCGGCAGTGGACCGGCACGGGGTGGGAACCGCTCCAGGCCCGCCTCGGCGCATCTGTCCCGGATGCGACGGCGGAAGAGGGGGACCGCATCCGGCTCAGCGGGAAGTGGCAGCGGCCGCCGACACCGGGCAACCCGGGAGAGCCCTCGGCCCGGCGGCGCTGGCTGCGGCGCGGGGTCCACTATCTGCTCGACGTGCGCCCGTATGGCTACACTCGCCTTGAGCGCCCCTCACGCCGCGATCCGGTCGGCTGGCTTCGGACCATCCGGCGGTCGGTGCGGCAGCAAATGCTCGACGCCAACCGGCGGAGCCTCACCCCTGCCACTGCGTTCCTCACGAACCAGTTTCTGATCGGCGATGCAGACCCTCCCCCCGAGGCCGAGGCGGAGGCGCTGGAACAGGCCTTTCGCGACTCGGGCGCCATCCACCTGCTGGTGATTTCGGGCACACAGGTCACGCTGGTGCTGGGAGGGTTTTTGTGGCTGGGCTGGCGCTTCTACCGCAGGCGTGTGCTCCTCTGGAGCCTGGGGGCAATCGCCGTGCTGCTCTTCGCCACCGTTGCCGAGGAGAGTGCCAGTGTGCTGCGCGCCGCCTGTATGGGTGGGCTGTGGGTCCTCGCACTGCTGCTCAAGCGGGAGCCGGACGGAGAGAACACTCTCGGCGCGGCGGCGCTCCTTCTGATGGGATTTCACCCGCTGGTGATCGAGAACATCGGGGCCCAGTTGTCGTTCGCCGCACTCTGGGCGCTCGTGCGGCTGCAACCGGCGCTGCTGGCGCTGCTCTGTCCACCCACGCCGTCAGCCGCCTCCCGGGAGCGCCGGCATCTTGCCGGCCTCGGCCGATCCGCCGCCCTGCTCGTCTGCCCCTCGCTGGCGGTACACCTGGCCCTGACGCCGATCCTGGACTTTCATTTCCAGCGCTCCGCCTGGGTGGGAGTGGCCGCGAATCTGGTGCTGGTGCCGCTGGCGACCTTCTTTCTCTATGCAGGCCTGGCGCACACGCTCGCGGTACTCGTCGGCGGGCCGGGTGTTGGGCCCGTGATCGGCTGGCTCGCCGGAGCGATGCGGGGTTGGGCCGGGTGGTTTTCCCAACCGGGCCTCGGCGCGGTGGACGTATTCCCGCCGCCGGCCTGGGCCGTGCCGCTCCTCGTCGGCGCCATCGCCGTACCCTCCGCCTGCCGCCTGTCGCGGCGGGCCACGGCGGTTTGGGTTGGACTGCTGCTCTCGGTCCACATTGCCGGCCAGTGCGTGCCGGCGCCTGCCCCGGGCGCTCCGCGGGTGCGGGCCGTGGATGTCGGCCAGGGTGACGCCATCCTGCTGGAGGGCGCCGACGGCACGCGGTTTCTGGTGGATACGGGCCCTCCGGCCGCAGCGTCTCGCCTGGTCCGCACCCTGCGCGCGCTGCGAATTCCGGCGCTCGATGGCGTGCTCCTCTCCCACATCCACCAGGATCACACTGGTGGTCTCACCGCCGTGCTCGACGCGCTGCCGGTCCGGGCCCTCTACTGCCGTCGTCTCGGGCCCGCCGCGGCGTGGGAACCCTTGCTGCAGGCCGCCGCGCGCCGGATGGTGCCCGTCCGGGAACCGGCTCCCGGCGATACTCTGCGGGTGGGGGAGACTCGCCTCGAGTTTCTGGGCCCGGTGCGCGTCGTGTCCCACACGGAGACCGCGGATGTGAACAACGGTTGCCTGGTACTCCGGTGGGAGTCGCGGGGCGCCCACGCCCTGCTGTCCGGGGACGTCGAAACGGAGGCAGAAGAGGATCTTCTCCGGTGGGGGCCGGCGCTGAAGGCGGACCTGCTCAAGGTCGCCCACCACGGCAGCCGGACCGCCACCGGCAGCGCCTGGCTCGCGGCGGTACGGCCGCGTCTCGCCGTGGTCTCCTGCGGGAGCGAAAACCGTTTCGGGCACCCGCACCGGGAAACGACCGCCCGGCTGCGCGCGGCGGACATTCCTTTGTGGAGCACGGCCGACCGCGGAATGGTCACCATCACTTTTCCCCCGGAGGGCATTCCACACGCCGACAGTTTTCGTTCCGTCCCGGACACGCAATAATGGGGCGTAGTGAGGAAAGAGTGAAGAGGAGAGAGAAACGAGTGGCGGTCCGAACTCACTCCTCTCTTCTCTCCACTCTTTCCTCGCACGCCGGAGCCCTGCGACAATGCTCAAGACCGAACACCACTGGATCGGGCTGGCCCTACTGTCCGCAGTATTCGCGGCTCTCGTGGGCGTGGTGGGGAAGCGCGGGCTGGAGGGAGTAGACCCAACGCTGGGGACCGCCATCCGTGCCGCCATCATGGGTGTCTTCCTGGTCGCGATGGCGGGAGTACTCGGAAAGTGGTCCGGCCTGCGCACGGTGGGACGTCCGGCGCTGGGGTGGATCGCGCTCAGCGGCGTGTGCGGGGCGTTGTCGTGGCTCTGCTACTTCGCCGCGCTGCGGCTCGGGAAGGCGGGGCCGGTGGCCGCGCTGGATCGGCTCAGTATCGTGTTCACCCTGCTGCTCGCCGCGCTGATATTGAAGGAGCGCCTGACGCCCACCGCAGCGGTGGGCGCGCTCCTCATCACTGCGGGGGCGCTGCTCGTCGCCCGCGGGAAGTGAAGGAGGTGTCGTCCGGGCGCGGCAAGAGTGGAGAGCAGTAAGGGAACCCGGCAGAATCAATCATCCCAACCGGACGAGATTACCCCGGGATCATCCCCCATCAGACCCCCGCCCGGTACCCGAGCCACGCCGGGCGCCCTCTGGGCGTTGCAAGTGGACCCACCCGACGCCCACGCACCCCGTACCCGAGCCACGCCGGGGACTTGCCGCGAGAGACGCGCGCAAACGGAGTTGCGCGACTCCACATCGGCCAGCGATCACCGGCGGTGCGTGCCAGACGTCGTACCCGAGCCACGCCGGGTGCCCCTGGGCGTAG
>SYMT01000173.1 GCA_005805375.1 Actinomycetota bacterium | reverse complement strand
GGCTTGGGCGGCTCGGGCGGCCTAATTCACTTCTAAGAACAGCATGATTCCTTACCCACAATTCCGAGTCACACCCTTTGGACTTTGGACTTTGGACTTTGGACTTTGGACGGCACGCGCCCCACCACCGCAGACCGGCGGATCGCGGGTGCGCCGTCGTCCCGGCCGCTTCCGTTGCGGCGCCCCCGGCCCGGCCGGCACGCAGAGGTTCCGAAGGAGAGGCCGATCGTGTCGGACCGACCAGGCGGCGCGCCGAACCTGGTGTTGCAGTGGTTCTCCCCTGGGGCAAGATGATACGGTTTGCGGGAACCGATTTCCCGTCCCCGTGCCGGCTTTCCATCTCGTCACCGGTCCTGGAGTCACTCACGATGTCTGAGTCCCCCGAAACACCCTCCCCTGCTCCCACGACAGATGCGACCCGCCGGCGCTTTCTCGGTCTCTCCGCGCTGGTGTCGGCTCTGACCAGCGCGCTGGTGCTGGTGCCGGGGTTGGGAGCCTTTCTGGCGCCGCTCATCAAACAGGGTAAGGAAACGGACGGTTGGGTTTCGCTGGGCAAGGCCACCCGGTTCGGCTCGGAGCGGAAAGCCGTCCCGTTCACGTTCGCGCGCCAGGACGGCTGGTATCGTTCGCTGCAATCCAGGCAGGTAGTGGTGTGGAAGGACGGTGACGAGTGGGCCGCGCTCTCGACCCGCTGCACCCACCTTGGCTGTGCTGTGCAGTGGAAGGCAGAAGAAAGGAAGTTCCACTGCCCGTGCCACGGAGCGGAGTTCGATCAGACGGGCGCCATCGTGCTTCCCCCGGCGGACCGTCCGCTGGAGCGTCTTCAGGTCCGGGAGAACAAACAAACCGGCAACCTGGAAGTGAAGGAGTCCTGAGGGGATGCTGGGCCGTGTGACGGCGTGGCTCGAGGACCGCAGCGGCCTCGGGCCGGAGACAGTGCGCACGCTGGACCGCGAAACACCGAAGGGCGTCGGGTGGTGGGACACGCTGGGAGCCGTGGCGCTTTCCCTCATCGGGTTGCTGGCAGTCACCGGGATGTGCATGGCGCTGTATTACTCGCCGCACCCGGACGGCGCGTACGACAGCACCCGCTACCTGCGCGAAGAAGTGCCGGGAGGGCGTCTCCTGCTGAGCCTCCACCACTACGGCGACAGCGCCCTGGTGATTGTGCTGGGCCTCTATGTACTCCGCAGCGTCCTGATCGGCGCGTACAAAGCGCCCCGCGAACTGGTCTGGCTCCTCGCGATCGTCTTGCTCAATCTGGTGTTGATCTTCGGCATCACCGGACATCTGCTTCCGTGGGATCAGAAGGGGTACCGTTCCACCGAGGTACGCACCAGCTTTCCGGCAGGGGTGCCCATCGTCGGGCCGCTGATCCGCCGGGTTCTGCTTGCAGATGACGACATCAGCGCACTGTCGCTCACGCGGTTTTACGCCCTGCACACGCTGTTCCTGCCGGCGGTGTTGGTTCCGGTGCTCGCCCTGTTCGGCTATGTGGGCTGGAAGAAAGGCGCCACTGCGCCGGGTACGCGCGTGGATGAGATTCCGACCCTGGCGGGCCGGTTCTCGGAGACCCGTGCATTCAAGAACGTGTGTGCCTCCGCGGCAGTGGTGGTGTTCCTCATCGGGCTGTCGTCGGTTCATCCCGCCGAATTGGAATTCCGCTACAGTCCCGCCGACGCCGGCTACCATGCACGTCCGGATTGGTACTTCCTCTCCCTGTTCCAGCTCCTTAACGATCTGAAGGCGCTGCCGCTGCCCTCGTGGATGCTGGCGCTCGGCCTCCCGGGCGCGGTGATGACTGTGCTGGTGCTCCTGCCGTGGCTCGATCGCTCCCCCGAGAGGGATTGGCGCAAGCGGAAGCTCTTTGTCCTGCCGGTGGGCGTGGGGCTGTTGGTGGTATCGCTCCTGACCGTGCGGGCCTCGGCATTGCTCACCCTCAATGCCACCCCGTCAGAGAGCCTGTTCGGCCACGTGACCGCCGGGGGGGAGAACGACCTGAGCACGATGCAGGTTGCGGCCGGCAAGGCGGCGTTCCAGAAGGGCTCCTGCATGGGCTGCCACAAGGCCTATGCCGAGTTCAGCACCGGCTCGCTGGGGCCGGACCTGACCGGCTACGGGCGCACCACGTTCCTCACCGAGGTCAAAGGGCATCCCGAGATGCATTCCCTTTCGTTCTACGACCGGTTCGCGCGGTACGTGCGCGGCGACGTGCGGCCGAAGGATGCGAGCGGTGCTGAGAAGACGACGATGCCGAAATACTCAGCCCAACAGCTCTCAGATGAGGAAATGACGGCGATCGCAGCGTACCTGTCCCAGGAACCGCCTCCCCACGGATCCGCAAAATAGATGCGCATCGGAATCGGCGGCTTCTTTCACGAGTCCAATACTTTCTGTCGCCCGCTCACCACTCTGCAGGATTACGCACGAACGCGCCTCTACTCCGGCGAAGAGATGGTTGCGCCGATGCGGGGCACGGACACCGAAATCGGCGGCTTCCTGACTGGAGCCGATGAATTCGGATTTGCGGCAGTACCTACCTACTATGCCTGGGCCTGGCCGGCGGGGCCCCTCTCCGACGAGTGTTTTCACACGATTCTGGATCGGCTCAAGGACTCCATCGCGGCGGCCGAACCGCTGGACGGAATGCTGCTGCAGGTCCACGGTGCGATGGTGACGGAGAGCGACGATGATCCGGACGGCACGATCCTCGCCGAGGTGCGGTCCTGCCTGCCGCCCGGCGTGCCGCTCGTTGCCACGTTCGACCTGCACGCCAACCTGTCGCCGCTGATGATCCGGTCCTGCGATTTCCTGCTCGGGTACGAAACGTACCCCCACGTGGATCTCCACGACCGCGGTCGCGAGGCCGCTGGGTTCTTGATGCGCATGCTTCGGGGAGAGATCCAGCCGAGGATGGCCCTGGCCAAGCCCCCTCTGATTCCGCACATCGTGAAGCAGCGCACCGCCGATGGGCCGATGGCCGAGTTGCTCGCCCTCGCCCGCGGCGCCGAACAGCGAGCCGGGATCCTCCGCGTCTCGGTGGCGGCCGGATTCGCGTATGCGGATGTGCCCCGCATGGGGATGGGGATGCTGGCGGTGAGCGACGGAGAGGAAGCGCTCGCTGCCGAGGTCGCTGCCGAGCTCGCCGGCGAGGCGTGGGAACGCCGCGAAACGTTCCTGGCCGATCTTCCCGATGCGGCCGAGGCAGTGCGCCTGGCAATAGCCGAGGCGCCGGGCAGCGGTCCGGTGGTGCTGGCGGACCTCGCCGATAACGTGGGCGGCGGCACTCCCGGCGACGGCACCGTGCTGCTGGCGGAACTCCTGCGCCAGGGCGCACAGGGGGCGCTGGTGCTCCTGGCGGATGCGGCCGCGGTCGGGGAGTGCCTCCGCGCGGGCGTGCGCGAGACCGTTCGCCTCATCGTGGGAGGTAAAGTAGACGCGATGCACGGCCCCCCATTGGCGGTTGAAGGACGAGTGCGTCACCTCTCCGACGGGGTCTTCCGCAACCGTGGGCCGATGCGTGACGGGCTTGTGGACGACATGGGCCGCACCGCGGTGGTGGATCTAGACGGCGTGACGCTGGTGCTCACGGAGCGCAGGCTCGCAATGTGGAACCTGGAACAACTCCGGTCTTTGGGCATCGAACCGCAGCGGCTGAACATTGTGGTCTGTAAGGGAGCCATCGCGCACCGCGCCGCCTACGCCCCGATCGCCCGCCGCCTGATCGAGGTAGAGACCCCGGGGAGCTGCGCCGGCGACATCCGCCGGTTCGAATACCACACCATAACCCGGCCGCTCTGGCCCCTGGATCGGTGGTAGCGCGCCCTCGACACCCCGGCGAAGTCATTCCGCCACTGCGAACGCGTGTCCACCTCCCGTACGGCTTTCCGTGCCGAGGGTGCGGTTGGCCCGCTCCGGGATGCCCCGCCGCACCCCGGAACGGGTCGAGCGAGGCGGCGCTGTGGGCGTCGGCCACCCTGACGGTTCGCAGCCGTGGCCGCACTGTACTGCCACTTCCGTTCAACTGCGCG
>SYMT01000024.1 GCA_005805375.1 Actinomycetota bacterium | reverse complement strand
TTCATCCAGACCAGGCACGGAATGGCTGCCATCACGAGCCAGGCGCCCAGCCGAATCTCCACCGGCGCCAACGGCGTAATCCAGCCCGCTGCCGCCGACACCGCCAGGCCGGCCGCAGAGAGGATCAGCAGCCACTTACCCATCCAGCGATGGTACATCGAAATCAACACAAAGCTGATCAGCGAGAGGGTCACCCAGAGCCCGACCGGAGTGGTCAGGGGAAACCAGGAGACCGGCTCCCCGGCCGAAAACTTGGTGACCGCGATGATGATGAGGACAACGCATGTGGCCACCGCACCCGAGCCGCTGATCATGGCGCCGAGCCGCCAACCCTCCGGGCGAAGGCGGAGCCAGCGAATGAGCATCCCGGTTTGTCCCAGAGTGAACGATAGGAACACTCCCAGGGCATACAGGGGGATCAAATAGTGCGTGTTTGCGTCAAACGCGACGACCGTGATGATCGCCAACAGCGTCAGACCGATGATCCCATTGGCAAAGACCAGACGGTCGCCCAGATTCGCCATCTGCCGCGGGAGGAAGCGATCCTGAGCCAGATAGGACGAGAGCCGCGGAAAGTCCACGAAGGCGGTGTTTGCGGCAAGGACGAGAATCATCGCCGTAGCCGCCTGGATCACATAGTAGGCCGGCGACGCACCGAATACCGCCTGCGCGATCTGCGAGATGACGGTGTGCCGATGCGACTCCGCGTGTTCCATCTCCGCCGGGAAGGGAACAACGGCCATTTGATGTGCCAGATAGGTGATGCCCAGGAACATGGTAACCAGGATGACACCGAGAATTGCCAGCACCCGCGCCGCATTCTTCGCTTCCGGGGGCCGGAATGCGGGCACTCCATCCGTGATCGCCTCCACGCCCGTCAAAGCAGTGCAGCCGGATGTGAACGCCCGCAGGATGAGAAACAACGACAGGGACTGCCCGGTATCCTTCCAGGTGTCGGCCGGAGGTTGGGGGGGTGTGAGCTGGTGCCCCAGGCTCAACCGCACGAACCCGGCGATCAGCAGGATGCAGATGGAGAGGATAAACAGGTAGGTAGGAATCGCAAACATCACCCCCGACTCTTTGGCGCCCCGCAGGTTCACCATCCCGATGAAGATGATGAAGCCGACGGCGATCGGCACCTGCTGTCCGTGAAGTGCCGGCAGCGCCGACGTAATCGCCGCCACCCCCGCCGAAATGCTCACCGCGACGGTCAGAATGTAATCCAGCAGCAGTGAGGAAGCCACCGTGAGCCCGGCGACCGTGCCGAGGTTTTCTCTCGCCACTCGGTAGTCGCCGCCGCCCTGCGGGTAAGCCTGGACAGTGAGCCGGTAGGAAGCCACCACCACGGCCAGCACCACCGCAATGGCCAGCCCAATCGGCCAGGACACCCCGAGCGTAGCCTGAGTTGCTCCCGCAGCCACCAAGACCAGCAGCGTCTCTTCGGTAGCATAGCTGACGGACGACAATGCGTCCGATGCGAAGACGGGGAGCGCCAGGACGTTCGGCAGCCGGGTGTGGTGGGCGCGGGCTGTCTCGAAGGGGCTTCCGAATATCAACTTTCGCAGTGGCAGACGCATCGACGGCCCTAGTTCTGATTGTGTGTAGAATCACCTGACGCAAGAAGACCGTCCGGTGGGGGATTCTGGTCCCTCTCTCCGAACGGCCTACCGGACAGCGGATCGCGCCTCACGCGATCCCCTTTCCCATCTGCCACCCGACCCATTGTCTCAGGTTGCTCCACACAGGTAGGCCACAAGCCCTGTCCTGTGCTTCTTTGAATGATTGACGGCAGGCTGCCGGGGTTTCTTAACGCTCAGGTTGCCGGGACGGTTGCGGTCTTCAGCCAGCGCTCCATCCAGGTCACCATTCCGGTCATCTCGCCCAGCAGTTGCAGCGTGTTCGTCGGTGCGTGCCCGAGACCCGGCGCGATGCGAAAGTCCAGGCGATCCGCGGCGCTCAACTCCAGGTAGCGCACTTTCGCTGCGTCCACGGCCTTCTGAGCGCCGATCACCGGGAAGAGTTCGTCCTTCTCGTGACTCATCACCAGCATCGGACGCGGCGCCACGTGGGGCAGGAGGTTCGGTGCATCGAAACGATCCAGCATGCCGGGCACGAGTTTCGACCACGCCTCCCGCAGCACGCGGGCGTTCGGTCCCGGTTCGCCGAGATCCTTCGCGTATTCCGTGAGGAGCGGCGTGAACAGCCGCACCCGCGCTTCGACATCCGGGCCAGTCTGCATCCGCAGCGTTTCCCCGAACGCAGTCACGCCGATAATCGGCACCGCCACGCGGATCCGATCGTCCGCCACTGCGGTCATCCAGGTGAGAATACCCCCTTCGGAGAAACCGCTCATTCCGATTCGCGCCGAATCTACGTCGGGCCGCGTTTGGAGATAATCCAGCAGGCGAGTGAGATCGTACGCGGTGTCTATGAGGAAGGGGCGGCCCTTCCCGGTGCGCAGGGCCTGAAGCATGGCAGCGTCGAGCGAAACGCCGTTCTGGCGTTCACCGCGGTAGCGCCCATCAATGGCCGCTACGAGAAAGCCCCTTTGCACCAGCGCACCGTAGAGCAAGGTCAGCGCCGGGTAGTCCTTGGACCCGCCCAGAAAATGCTGGAAGACGACAGTTGGGTACCGCCCTTCCGCTTTCGGGCGATGAATGAGCACGACCGCTTCCTCGCCCAACTCGGTGGCGATGCGGACCTTTTCTACACGGCTGTCCCCGACTGCGGTATCCGAAATGGGACGCGGATTCAACGCTACGGGAGCCCGGTCGGTCTGGACCAGCTTGCGAAACTCGTCGCGCAGCGAGGCTGGAGCCTGCGCGCGGCAGCCCACCGCCAGAGAGCCCCACAGTGACGCGACTAGTGCGACTACGAACAGCAGGCGTTTCATGGTGTCCTTTGTCCCGGGTCCGGTCCGTCCGGATCTGTAGTGTATTCTGCAGTTTCCGACGGCCGGCCGAATGTCCCGAGTCTGGTATCAGAGAAGTATCACGGTCGGACTCGCTCCGGGTCCCTGGAAGAGCGCCGGATTACACTTCCAGCAGTTCTTCTTCCTTCTTTTTCTGGATCGCGTCCAGATCGTGGATATGGCGATCCGTCAGTTTCTGCACATCGGCCTCGGTGCGCTTCTCCTCATCTTCGCCGATGTCGCCTGACTTCTTCAGGCTGCGCAGATCCTCGATCACATCGCGGCGAATGTTGCGGATCGCGACCTTGCCCTCCTCCACACGCTTGTGCACATTGCGGATCAGGTTGCGCCGCGATTCTTCGGTCAACGCAGGGATGATGAGCCGGACCACGATGCCGTCACTGTTCGGATTCAGGCCCAGGTCCGACTTCATGATTGCGCGTTCGATGGCCGGGAGCGCGCTTCGATCCCACGGAGTGATGACGAGCATCCGCGGTTCGGGGGCCGTGACCGTCGCCACCTGCGGCAGCGGTAGGTCACTTCCATAGTAGCTCACCTGGACTCGCTCGACGAGCGACGGATTCGCGCGTCCCGTGCGGATCGCCTGGAGATCGTGGCGGGTAGACTCGATCGTCTTTTGCATGCGGGTGTCGCCGTCCCGCACCAGGTCCCGAACAAAGCTCTCATCTGCCATTGCGGCTTCTCCTCACTCCGTATCGCTCTGGACGCCACCCACCACCGTGCCCACCGGCTCGCCCAGCAGGACGCGGCGGATGTTGCCGCCCTCATTCAGATCGAAGACCACGATCGGGATGCCGTTCTCCATACTCAGGGTGAACGCGGTGAGGTCCATCACCTTCAGCCGCAGGCGAAACGCTTCTTCGTGGGAGATCCGGGTGAACTTGCGGGCTGTCGCGTCCTCACGAGGATCTCGTTCATAGACCCCGTCAATGTTAGTGGCCTTTAACAGCGCCTGGGCGCGGATTTCCACGGCCCGCAGCGCCGCGGCGGTGTCAGTCGTGAAGTAGGGATTGCCGGTGCCCGCGCCGAAAATCACGACCCGGCCCTTTTCGAGATGCCGGATCGCTCTGCGACGGATGAATGGTTCCGCCACCGCCTGCATGGTGATGCCGGTCTGGGTGCGGGTAGCGATCCCGACTGCCTCCAGCGCGCTCTGCAGGGCGAGGCAATTGATCACAGTGGCAAGCATGCCCATGTGGTCCGCGGTGGTCCGCTCAATGCCCGCCGCGCTGGCGAGGCCTCCGCGGATGATGTTGCCGCCGCCGACGACCACTGCGAGTTCCGTGCCCAGACGCACCACTTCGGCGATCTCCACCGCGATGCGCCGTACGGTGGGAGCATCAATCCCGAAGCCCTGCCCACCGGCAAATGCCTCCCCGCTGAGCTTCAGCAGGACGCGTTTCCACCGCAGAGTCCCCACTCCTTCCGGGGTGGGGAACTGGGTCCTGTTGTCGGACGGCTCATCCACGATGTTAGGCCTCTTGGCCGACCTTGAAGCGGACGAAGCGCCGAACGATCAGATGCTCTCCCAGCTTGGCCCGCAAATCCTGAACCAGGTCGCCGACCTGCCTGGAATTGTCGCGCACATACGGCTGGGTCAGCAAACAGTTCTCTTCGACGAACTTCTTCACCCGCCCCTCGACAATGCGCGGAATGGCCGCCTCGGGCTTGTTATCATTGCGCGCCTGGTTTGCTGCGATCTCGCGCTCCTGCGCCAGCACCGCTTCCGGAATGTCCTCGGCCTTCAGCCACTGCGGGTTGGAGAACGCAACCTGAAGCGCGAGTTCTTTGGCCAGCGCCTGAAACTCCTCGTTGCGTGCGACGAAGTCCGTCTCGCAGTTCATCTCTACCATGACGCCGATCTTGCCGCCCAGATGCTGGTAGATCGCGACATACCCCTCGGAAGCTGCCCGGCCCTCGCGCTTGGCGGCGGAGGCGATTCCCTTCTCGCGCAGCCACTTGACCGCGGCTTCCGCGTTCCCATCCGCCTGCTCAAGGGCACGCTTGCAGTCCATCATGCCTGCGCCCGTGACCGCGCGCAGGTCTGCTACCGCCTTTGCCGTGATGGCCATTCTTTCTACTCCCTCCCTACGTCGCTGCGCAGGTCGTCATCATCGAAGCGCGGCCCTCTTGCGACGGCGTCCGCATCTTCGGCATCGGGCGCCATCGCCATGTACTCTGCGAGTTCCTGATCCACTTCTTCGTCCGCCGCCACTTCCTCTTCCGGACTCCACTGCTCCCCGCGCACTTCGATGATCGCCTCGGCGACCCGGGCGGTCATCAGCCGGATCGCACGGATAGCATCATCGTTCGACGGGACCACAAAGTCCGCCACGTCCGGGTCGCAGTTGGTATCCACCAGGGCCACGATGGGGATCCCGAGCCGGCGCGCTTCGTGGACGGCGATGCGCTCCTTGCGCACATCCACGATGAACAGCGCATCGGGAAGGCGGTTCATGTCGCGGATCCCGCCTAGGAACCGGTCCAGCTTGTCCTTCTCATCGCCCAGGCGAAGCTGTTCCTTCTTCGGGAACCGATCCATCGTTCCGTCGGCGATCCAGCGCTCGAGTTCCCGCAGACGGCCAAGCCGCCCCTGGATTGTACCGAAATTGGTGAGCATCCCACCCAGCCAGCGCTCATTGACCCAGTGCGAGCCGGACCGCTTGGCGGCGATGCGGATGGGGTCCTGCGCCTGCCGCTTGGTGCCCACGAAGAGCACGTGCCCGCCGTTCTCCGCTACTTCGCGCAGGAACGCGGCCGCTTCATCAAAAAGCTGGATCGTCTGATGGAGATCCAGAATGTAGATGCCGTTCCGCGACCCATAGATGTACCGGCGCATCTTGGGGTTCCACCGACGGGTCTGGTGACCGAAGTGAACTCCGGCCTCCAGCAGATCACGCATGCTGACGGCTGCCAATGAAGTCTCCCAGGTTGGTTCTGTGCCGCCCACCGCAACGGGTGGGCACGCCCTCCCGTTCCCTCGCTCGGAAAAGCAACCTGCCGGCGCGGCTCGTCCGCAGCAGGGCAGGCACCTGCTCCTCCATCCGGAACGGTGCGTTCTGACGCCGCTATCCCCGCAGGGAAGCAACGCCCCGACAGTGTAGCATGGCACAGGGGAGGTCGTGAAGGGTCCACTCGCCGGATCCGTGCCGAGATGGCGATGGTCGGACGATTTCAGGGCGAAAACCACGCACGACCGATGCACCGGTAGTGTTCGAACCAGGAGATGCTGCGACGGGCTCGCCCTTTGCCTGGACGTGCAGGCTTCGTGTCGGGCGTGAGGTACGCGGGCGGCTCGTCCGGGTCGGGCCCCGCGTACAGCGTGGCGGGCCACTCCGAATCGGAGTCTGGGGATTCGGAGCAGGGGTGGGTCCCGCCCGGCACCGCGCGGCGACACAGGAGAGGGCATTTCCGCAGGAGCACCACCGGTGTCTCACTGGAGTCGCTGCAGGCACGCCCGCAGGATCTCCGGCTCCCAGTCGGGGCGGGCGGGGCTTGCCGGGTGCGTGCGCGACGTTTCCAGCCGTCCCTGCATGTGCAGGAAGTGTGCTGCCGAGTGCTTGTAGGCAGGGACGGGTGTGCGGAAGGCGACGTTTCCCAGAAACTGGATCGCCTCCGTGAGTTCCAGGTACGCGAGATCGCCCCGCTCCCACATCCGGTCGCGGGCGGCGAACTGCTCGGGGCAGAACGTCGCGAGCCCGAGCAGGTAGTCGCTGCCGTATTCGATCATGTCGATGCCCAGGTCATTGCCGGTGTAGACGCGGAAATCCGGGCGATGGAGGTCCCGCAGTTCCAGGCGGCGCAGTTCCTCGCGTTTGCTCAGCGACGAGTGTTTGGCGCCGATGAGTTCGGGAATGTCGAGCATCCGCCGGAACGTCTCTTCATCCCAGATTTCGCCGTTGGGCGCGAACATGCGGCCCAGTTCAAAGCCGAGAACGGCTCCCTGGCCCCGGCATATCTCCCGGTAGGCGGCGGCTTTCTCAGCCGGCGAGCACGGATGCAGCCGGGAGGTCTGGAACAGGATCGGGGTGCCGCCGAACCGCCGGATGCGTTCGATTTCCCCGCGATACAGGTCCACCACATCGCCCGGCCGCCCCTCGATAAACGCACCGGCAACGAACTCCGCTGCCGGTCCCAACGCCTCTCGGGTAATCTCGAGCACGCGCTCCTTCTCGGCATCTCCCAACAGGTTCGCGTAACCGGTGTCCATGTTCACCGCGTTGAGCAGTCCCGCAGTGTGGGTCGCCTGAAGGTGGCGGGCGAAGTCTTCCTCTGCGATCGTTCCGTCGCTCCGGAAGGGGAGCAGCGCGGCGGCGATCCCGTGGATCTTGCGGCCGTGCCGGATGCGGGCATAGGCGTCGGCGAGCGAGGACATTGGCGAAACTCCTGGTTTTCGGGCGGCGGGGCGCTGCTGCCTGCAAGTCACCGGTGTGGGGAGACATCGGTGTGAAGCGGGCAGGATGCCGGCGTTCCCGGGGTTGGCGCCGGCATCCGCAGCGCAGCGGCCCACCACAGCGGCGCGAAGCCGACAGGATGCCGGCGTTCCCGGGGGTATCGGCGGGACTCCTGCGAATAGTCGGCGAGCGGGGACATCGGCGGGACTCCGGTGAATCACCGGCGAGGGGGACAGCGGCGGAAACCTCGTTAATAATAGGGGATGGGAGGGCACGAATGCCAGGCGAAATCGTGGAACTGCGGGGTCACATCGTTGACTCGCTCCTGCTGCCGAAGGTGCTGGACGAGATCACCGGCCGGGGAGGCGTGTTCGAGCTCGAAGAACTGCGCATCGGTCGCCGGCGCACGGACCCCAGCCACGCGCGTATCCGTGTGGAAGCGGACGATCCGGATCTGCTGGAGGAGATCCTCACGCGGATTCAGGAGCATGGCGCAGAGTTGGTGGATACGGAGGATGTGCACCTCGCGCCCGCGCCCGGCGACGGCGTGTTCCCGGATCGTTTCTACGTTACGAGCAACCATCCCTGCTCCGTTCGGGTCGCCGGTCGGTACATCCCGGTTTCTCCGGTGCGCATGGACTGCGCGGTGGTAGTGGACGCCGGCGCGAGTACGGCCCGCGCCGTGCGGTTCGCCGGCGTGCGGCAAGGGGATCCGGTGGTTGTCGGACACCGCGGGGTTCGCGTGCGTCCGGTGCAGCGCGATGTGCGCCGGGCGGACCACTTCGAGTTTATGGCGAGCGAGACGTCGGCGGAGAAACCGAAGGGGGTGGTGATCCGCGCCATCGCGGCGGCCATGCGCGAGACGCGGGACGCCGGGCAGAAAGTGCTGCTTGTCGCCGGGCCGGCCGTCGTCCACACGGGCGCCGTCCCGCACGTCGTCCGGCTGATTGAGGCCGGCTACGTGCAGGTCTTGTTCAGCGGCAACGCGCTGGCCGTACACGACGTCGAGAGGGCGTGGTACGGCACATCCCTGGGGATTGACGTGGAACATGGCCGGCCGGTGGAGGCCGGGCACCAGCACCACCTGCATGCCATCAACCGGGTGCGCGCGCTGGGCGGCATCCACGCGGCTGTGGAGACCGGGGCCCTCACCACCGGGCTGATGCATGCCTGTGTGCGGCGAAATGTCGAGTTCTTGCTCGCCGGGAGCGTGAGGGACGACGGGCCGCTCCCAGACGTAATCGTGGATATGGTACACGCGCAGCGGGAGATGGGGCTGCGGGTGGAGGGGGTAGGATTCGCGCTGATGGTGGCTACCATGCTGCACAGCATCGCCGCCGGGAACCTCCTCCCCGCGAGTTGCCGGATCGCGTGTGTGGACATCAATCCCGCTGTGGTGACCAAGCTGGCGGACCGCGGGAGCTTCCACGCGATCGGACTGGTGACGGACGTGGAGCCGTTCTTTCACGAATTACTCACTGTTTTGGAGGCCTGATGTCCCCCAGACCGCGGGTGTTGATGGTCCCTCCCACGTACTACGGGATCGAATATGAGATCAACCCCTGGATGGACCGCCGGCAGCCGGCAGACACTGCGGCGGCTCAGCGGCAGTGGGATGGGTTACGCTCCGTGCTGGTGGACCGGCTCGGTGCGGAGGTGTGCCTGGCGGAGCCGCAGCGGGGCTGTCCCGACATGGTATTCACTGCCAACGCAGGGATCGTGCTGGGCGATCAGGCGGTGCTCAGCCGCTTCCGGCATGCGGAGCGCCAGGGAGAAGAGCCGCACTTCGCGGCGTGGTTCGCCGCACACGGCTACAACGTCCAACGCCTCCCGGACGAGATCGCTTTCGAGGGCGAGGGCGACGCGCTCTTCGTCGGCGACACGCTCCTGGCCGGATATCTGTACCGCAGCGAGGTCCGCGGGCACCAGCGGGTCGGAGAGTTGCTCGGCGTCCGCACCCTCTCGCTCGAACTCACGGACCCGCGGTTCTATCACCTCGATACATGCTTTTGCCCGCTGGACGGGCAGACCGCGGCGTATTTCCCCGGGGCGTTCGACGAGTACGCGCGCCGCGTTCTGGCCGCCGAGGTGCCGCTCCTGGTCGCCGTGGTGGAGGAAGAAGCAGTTCGCTTCGCCTGCAACGCGGTGGTGCTGGGCCGCCACGTAGCGCTCAATACCGGGTGCCCGAACCTGGAGGCGGATTTGCGCACGCTGGGCTTCACGCCCCACGCCACGCCCCTGGACGAGTTTCTGAAGGCGGGTGGCAGCGCCAAGTGCCTCACGTTGCATCTCGATCGGCAGCTCGTCAGGTGCCTCGACGGCGGCGTCCCAGAAGTTCCATGAAATCGAGCGTCAGGTCCCGGTCCGGCTCCGAGAGATCCCGGTAGGCCTGGTCGAATCGCTCGTCGTCTGCGGGAGGGTCCGCTTCCTTCCACGCTGCGCGGCGGTCCTCCGCAGCTTGCGCTTCCTGAATGAGCTCGATCACGGTAGTGCGGAAGTAGCGAGACAGTTGCTCCAGTTCCTCCAGCGTGGGACTGGTACGGCCGTTTTCAATGGCGCTGATGTAGCTGGAACTCCGCTCCATCCGGGTGTGGAGCACCAGCTCCTGCTGGGTCAGCCGGGCGCGTTCCCGGCGCACCTTCAGGATCGGCCCGATCTCAATCGCCATCCGTGATTCCCTCCTCAGAACCGTGCGTCCCCAGGCCCTCCGCCGGTGTCTCCACGCGGCCGGACGCGAGCAAGAGAGCAAGGGCGTCCGGACCTGCGTTGAACAACAGGTCCACAATGGCCAGGTCCGGTACGAACCCGGCGCCGGGGTAGAGCTGGGGGTAAGCAGGCGCAGTCCAGCCCTGGTAGGCCAGCTTGATTCCGGCGCGCGCGAGGACGTCCGGGTCCAGGTAGGCGCCGACGGCGTGGGCCCCCGACAGGTACGTGTCCCCCCCGGCTGCTGCGCAGAGCTCGGCCAGGCGGACCGTAGACTCCCCGGTCGTGGGCAACTCGCTGCTGCGCACAATACGCGTTTCGATCCCGAGCTGGCACGCGAACAGCCGCAGCATCGCTTCGTTCAGTGGGCCCAGGTGAGTCCATTCCTGGTCATAGAGCGCCGCAAGGTCCGGCCAGTACCGGTCGAAGTGAGGCGCCCGGCGGTAATTCTGTTCCAGCGCGCGGCGGTGCTTCTCCCGCCAGCCGGAGCGGCTATCCAGTTCGATCTCCGCGATCGGACGCAGGGTCGGTTTCAGGACCGGCGCCGTCAGGTAGGTCCAGCCCTGGGCAGGCTTGATCTTGTTCCGGTTCTGGAACCCGTTTTTCTCATACTGCACATCGTCCAGCAGAATGAAAACGTCGCTCCGCGCCACCTTGTTCAGATAGCGCAGCCAGGGGAGATAGTGAGGCTGGTGAATACCGACGAGCATGATGAGAGGGGGGTTACCGGGCGTCCGGGGAAGGATAGCGTCCCGGTGCGGTTTCCGTCAATGAACAGTGCGGTCGGACGCCAGGCCGAAGCACAACGATGTCGCCGCCCGGACTCACGCATCGTCGCGCGCCACGGGCCGTCGCGCGCCCCGACAGCCGGCCGCTCGTCTCCCCGGCCGCGGGCCGCGTTCTGTGGCCGGGCTGCGGAGGCCGGCGGGACGCCGGCGTTCCCGGGTGGCGGCTTGCGCACTTTGCGGCTGGGCTGTGGAGGCCGGCGGGACGCCGGCGTTCCCGGGCGGCGGCTTGCGACCAGTCTGGGCGCAACTGCGCGGGTTCCGCGCAACCCGAGGGCCCCTGCGGTGTCCCCAGAGAGCGGAAACGGGGAGGCAACCATGCGGATGATCGGATCGACGGGACGACACGGGGTGGGAATGGCCACGGTGGCTGCGGCAGTGGGGTGCGCGCTCGGCGCCGGGGCGGGTGAGGCGCCTGTCTCGTTCAACCGGGATGTGCGGCCCATCCTCTCCGAGAACTGCTTCCAGTGCCACGGTCCGGATCGGTTGCAGCGCAAAGGCGGGCTGCGGCTCGACATCGCCGAAGACAGCGCCGGAGCACGGGGTGGGCGTCGCATGGTGTTGCCGGGACAGCCGGAGAAAGCGCCGTTGTACCGGCGTGTTGTCGCGCACGATGCACTCCGCATGCCGCCCGTGTCCAGCGGAAAGCATCTGACGAGCGCGCAGGTTGCCACGCTGCGCCGATGGATCGCGCAGGGGGGCCGTTGGGAGCAGCACTGGGCCTTCTCGCCGCCGAAGCTTCCGGCAGTGCCGCGTGTCCGCAATGCCGGCTGGGTGCGTAGTCCGGTGGATGCTTTCGTG
>SYMT01000172.1 GCA_005805375.1 Actinomycetota bacterium | reverse complement strand
GCACGCCTGGGATGACCCGTCCCGCGGCGGAAGTGCTTCACCGTGCCCTCCACTCCTGAAAGAGAGCCAGGCCCGTGCAACTCCTGTATCGCTGGGCCATCGCGACCGGCGCCCTGTTCGTGACCGTCTGGATTCTGCAGCAGTTGGGATTGGCAGAAGTACAGTCAAGGAGCGTATTTGCCTGGGCAGCGGCGGCGGTGATCATGGGATTAGTCAATGCCGTCCTGCGGCCGATTGCGAACGTCCTGACGGCGCCGTTGAACTGCCTGACGTTTGGGCTGCTCGGAGTGATCATCAACGGAGTGATGTTCGCTCTCGTCCCGGTTTTTTCGGCGATGGGCGGCCAGTCAGTGTTTCGCGTCAATCTGCTCGGCGCCGTCGTCGGGGGGCTGCTGGTCGGACTGATCAGCGGTGCGGCGAACAAGATGCTGCGGGCGACGCACGAACGGGAATAGCACCCTATGGCGACAGCGTCGTCCCTGAAAGAACAACCCCTGGAAGCGCCGAAATCGGATCGTGAGACCCCGGTTGTCGGTCCCGAAAGCCACAGCCGGAACCTCGTGATCGTCACCGGTGTGTCCGGCTCCGGGAAGTCGGCGGCACTCCGGATCTTCGAAGATCTGGGGTACTATTGTGTGGACAATATCCCGCCCGCCCTGCTGCCGGAGTTGGCGGACATCGGAAATGGGCGCATGCCGGACATCGCCTGTGTAGTGGATATTCGCGCCGGCAGCGGGCTGGATCGCCTGGAATCGGCACTCGAAGGTCTCCACCGCCGGCGGGTGCATACCACGATCCTCTTCCTGGAATGTTCCGACCCGATTCTGATCAACCGGTTCAAGGAGACCCGGCGCAAGCACCCGCTGCATCACGAGCACGAGTCCGGCGGCATCCTCCCGTCCATTCACCGGGAGCGCGAACTGCTCACCGAACTCAAGGCGCTTGCGCACAAGATCATTGACACGAGCGACCACACGCCCCGATCATTGGCGCAGCTCCTGCAGGAACTCTTCGTCTCACAACCCGGGCCGCAGGCAGGCCTGGTGATTACGCTCGTCTCTTTCGGGTTCAAGCATGGTTTGCCCCTGGATGCGGACCTGGTGTTCGACGTCCGGTTCCTGGCAAATCCGCACTATGTGCGGGAATTGCGCTGGCAGGATGGGCAGCAGAGCGGTGTGGTGGAGTACATCCGCCGTGATCCGCTGACCCAGCCGTTCCTGGAGCGCCTCTGTGATCTGGTGCAGTTCTCGATCCCTCCCTACATCCAGGAAGGCAAGGCGTACCTGACCATCGCCATCGGGTGTACCGGAGGGCGGCACCGCTCCGTGATGGTAACCGAAGAACTCGCGGGATTTCTGCGCTGCGAGGGCTACCAGCCCCTCGTCCAGCATCGCGACATCAAGCGCTGAAGGCGTCCTCCCACTATGGCCGCGCCTTCCCGGCAGAAACGCCCTGATCCCCCACCGCCCCCGCCGGCGCCGCACTCCCAGACGTCCTCGTGGACTGCGTTTTGGGTCGAGGGCTGCGAGCAGATTCGCCAGTTGAGCAAGTGGCTGCGTTTCGGTTTGCGCGTCAAACGCTGGCTCGTGGTCGGGTTGTTCGGCATCGCGGTCCTGGTGGCAGGCGTGGATCTGATGCTGCTTACCCAACTCTCCGATCTGGGTGACGGCCTGAATCAGATTCTCTATGCACAGTTCGGCATTCTGCTGTCACAGACGAACTCTGCAGTGGCGCTGACCTACCAGGTGCTGATCGGGCTTCCCCTGGCCGCGATGGGCTTCCTGATGTTCCTGTACGGCCTCAAGAATGCGCTGGCGTCCGTCACGTCGGCGGTGGCGCCGGCACCGAACGAACCGATCGTGGACACTATCTGGCGGAGGCGTCAACTGGCGGGGGGGGCGAGGATTGTCGTCATCGGCGGCGGCACGGGCCTGTCCACGATGCTGCGGGGTCTGAAGGAGTACACGAGCAACATCACCGCCGTGGTCACCGTCACGGACGACGGGGGGAGCAGCGGCCGCCTGCTGCGCGAGTTCAACATGCTGCCGCCGGGCGACATCCGGAACTGTCTGGTGGCACTCGCCGATGCCGAGCCCCTGATGCAACAGCTCTTCCAATACCGGTTTGAGCCCGGCAAGCAGGAGAAACCCGGGGCGGAGGGGTCCGACTCAGGGCTCAGTGGTCACAACTTCGGCAACCTGCTCATCGCGGCGATGCTCCACATCACGGGGGATTTCGAGGAGGCGGTGCGGGAGACCAGCCGCGTTCTCGCCATCCGGGGGCGGGTGCTCCCGGCGACCACGCGCCAGGTCGGGCTGCGAGCGGAGTTTGAAGACGGCACTGTCGTAGAAGGCGAGTCGCTGATCACCGCGCAGAAACAGCGCATTGCCCGGGTTACGCTCACGGACCCGGACGCGGACCCGTTGGAGGAATCCCTGGAGGCGATTCGCACTGCCGACGCGATTGTGATTGGACCGGGTAGTGTGTACACCAGCGTCGTGCCCAACTTCCTCGTGCGCGGGGTGGCCGCCGCAGTCACCGAGAGCCGGGCGCTGAAGATCTACGTCTGCAATGTGATGACGCAACCGGGCGAAACGGATGGCTACCAGGCGAGCGACCACGCCCGTGCCGTGTTGAAGCAGGCCGGGTTGCCGGTCTTCGACCATGTGCTCATTAACGTGTCGGAACCGTCCGAGGAGGTGCGCGGGCGCTACGCGGGGGTGGGCGCCGAATGGGTGCTGCCGGATGTGGATCGGGTGCGGACCCTCGGTCTGCGTCCAATCCCCGGCGATTTCCTGGCGGAAGGCAACATTGCCCACCACTCCCCGGACAAGCTAGCCGCGGCGATCGTCCACCTCATCAATCGCCGCGACCGGCCGTTGATCTGGGCTCTGGATCGCCGGCTGTAGGTTCCGACGCCCGTCAAGCCGGTGCGGGCACAAGCACCTCCGCGGCCACCCGTGCCGGTTGGCGCACCACCAGCACGGAGCAGGGGGCGTGTCGCAGCAGGTTCTCGGATACGCTGCCGAGCAGAAGCCGGTCGAATGCCCCGTACCCGTGCGAACCGACTACGATGAGATCGGCGCCCTCCTCCCGGGCTGCGTCCAGCAGCACAGGGAGCGGATCACCGGATCGCACGTTGGTCACCACCGTGAGATCCGGACGGACGAAACCGGCGGCTGTGGAGCGAAGATGCACCTGAGCCTGTTCCCGCTGCCAGATGTCGAAGGCGACGGGTTGGGGCACCAGGGGGGGCATCAACACAAAGTGCTCGCGGGCGAGAGAATGCAGGTTGGGAATGACGGTCACCAGTCGCAACTCGGCGTCGAGGGGCCATGGAAAGGTGTGCAACCACTCGATCAGGTGTTCCGAGCACTCCGATCCGTCCAGTCCGATGAGGACCCGCCGGATTGGATGCACATCGCCACGGATCACCAGCACCGGGCAGGCCGCATGCCGGGCGACCCGTTCGCACGTGCTGCCCAGCAGAAAGCGCGCCAGTCCGCGCCGGCCGTGCGATCCGACTACGATCAGATCGGCGGGCAGCTCAGTAGCGAGCCGGACGATTTCTTCGGCCGCATGTCCGTGCCGTTCCGCCAGGGAAAGGGATGCCGTGACATGCGAGAGCGCTTGTTCCGTCGCTGCCAGCGCCTGACGGGCGCCGATCTCGTCGGCGCCTTCGTTGACCGTCAAAAGCGTCAACTGACAGTCCGCCTCCAGGGGCAAGTCGGTAAGCAGCGGCGCCGCCTGGAGCGCTCCCTCTGAGCCGTCTGTCGCAAACAGGATCTGCATAGTTCTCCACTCCTCCGGCGGGTCCACGTCCGCCCCAATACTATAGGATACCCGCAGCGACGAGGATCACTGGAGTGTCCGATGGGCGAATGCCCGAAATCCAGGACTTGGATGGAGTTACGCAGTCCTGCCGGCGACCGGCGATCCTGCCCCGGCCCGTGCGCCGACCCAGATGGGGAGGACAGGGTGGGTGCGCATTACCGTCTTGCTCGGGTCTTGATCCGACACCTCCCTGCCGGGCGACCCGCACCGGGGGTGGGCCGCACCGGGGTGGGCCCACGGTGCTACAGCGCGGAAAGACCTGCGGGCTGGCGGCGGGGTGGGCCGCAGGTCGGTGTAACTCCATTCGATCGAGTGCAGGAGGATCAAACGTATCCGCAGCGGGTACCCTGTGTACTAGGGTCACGCGTGCGTGCGATAGAAACCGCAGGCCGACCTCCTGGAGAGAACAAGCAATGACGGAAGAACATATGACGGCGGAGCGACACACCTGGCAGCATCCCGGGGGCATCCACGTGTTCGATCTTAACCCGATGGTGCGGGCTCTGCAGGATACGGATGAGTATCGTTCCGCGGGACGGACCGGCCTCGCGCTGGTGAAGGTGGCGGAACAGCGTGTCGTGCTGGAGGCGCTCCGCCACGGGACGCACCTGTCTACCCATCAGGTGTCGGGTCCAGTCACGGTCCAGGTGCTGCTGGGCGAAGTGCGGCTCGAAGCCGAGGGGGAAATCCTGTATCTCCGGGCGGGGCAGGTGTTGTACCTGCCGAGCAGCATTGCCCACTCGGTGGAGGCGATGAAGGACAGCGCGTTGTTGATCACCATCTCGCCTCGCTGAGGCACTCTTCGGCGTCAGGTCGAAAAAGCCCGGCAGCGTTGCCTTCGCTTCGCTTGACGGGACGGCCTGACGCTCGGGGCGCTGGCTGCGGCCGTCCAGTTGGGCGGCCGCTTCGCGGACAAGCCCGTACAGTTCGTCTTCGAAGCCCCCCCAATTCTTGAAGCTTCCTGCCCCCAGGAGCCGGACGAACATTTCGGTAAACAGGCCGCCGGTGAAGGCCAGAGTGCCCGCCTGCGGTTGGAGCAGTTCGAGCGATTCCTCCCCCTGAGTGCAGGAATAATACGCCGTCAGCGTGTCGCCGTTCAGCGGATCCAGTGGGGCTGGGGTCAGGCGTGCTCCCGCCCCGTTCCGGCAGGCGTCGAGCAGCAGCAGGGTATGAGGAATCGGCTTCCCGGCGGTCGGGCCGTTGATGACCTGCACCACATCCTGCGGGGTGATCGAGAAGCGTTCAAGAAACCGCAACTGGACTCCGGACGGGATCAGATAGTTACGACCCTCTTTCGAGGCGCCGTGTCCGAAGTACGCGAACACCAGGTACTGGACTCCCTGATTCCGGGCTTCATCCGCGGCAGCTTGAATGGCGTTCAGCAGATTGGTGGCATCCCCTGCCTTCACCTGCGGTGACCCCAGGTTCAGCCCCGCGGCGGGCTGCACATCGGTGAACACGCGGACGTTCCGATCCAGATATCCGCGCTGCAGGAGGGCAGTGCGCAGCTTTGCCGCATCGCGGTGCGGATTCTGGAGCCGCGGCAGGTTTCGGTACTCCTGCACTGCGACCAGGATTGCAAATCGCCCGGCGGGGCCCACCTGCGCCGGACCGAAGGAGAAATCCACCCTTGCGTTGCGCACCGGCAGGAATGGGCTGCTCGGCTCCGCCTGCGCGCGCACGTCGAGCCGGTACGGTCCGTACGGCAGCGTGGCCCCCGGATCTATGCGTACCTCCAGCGTGTCTTCCGGAAGGGATGGGCCCAGGCTGCGGGTGGCGACGATCGCTGAGGGGCGTGGCTCCGCCGGGTCCGGGAGTGTGGCGGTTGCCTCCACACGTACGCTGGGGTCGTCGGCTTTGGTCAGAGTGAGCAGCACCCGTTCGCCGACGAGACCGTTCACCCGAAACCGGATCTCGTTGAGGCGATCCACTCGCGCGGCGGGAACCGGCGTGAACCACTCTACTTCGAGTGGGCCTCCCACCCGCACCAGTCCGCGGCCCCGACCGGTATTTCCCGCCTCGTCGGCGCCCTCCACATCCACCCGGTACGCGCCCGGGGCCGCTCCGGAGACATCGGTCTCCGCCAGGAATGTCCACGGATCGCCCGCACTCCGAAACTCGATGCGCCGGTTCAGTCCGCGCACCACACCCGTGAGCGGCGGCGTGCCCGGGAGGCCGTCGCCGTTTTCCACCCGTACCGTCACCAGAGTCCGGCCGCCTGCTGACGTCGTCGAGACCCGCAATTCCGGGGCCGACGTATCCAGCAGCACCGGAATCCGTCGCATCTCTTCCCGATTGACCAGCAGCACGACCTCGGCATCACCGGTGGCGACGCCGTTGTCTATTGGAAACTCTCCAGCCAGGGTGCCCTCGTCACCACCGGCGCGCTGCAGCGTGATGGGAGGCAGCACCGGCGCTTTCGTACGGTACCGCAGGCGCGCCTGAACCAGCGTGGCCTCGCTCGCCTGTCCAGGCTGCGGCCGAGCTTTTATTCGGAGCACGCCGCCGCTCCCCACTACCCGGGCGGATGCCTCCAGACGCCATCCCACGGCACGTACCGTCAGCATCGCCGTCGTTGGGTCCATCGGGAGACCGGCCTGGTCCTCACCCGTCACTGTGCACTCATAGGACTGGTGCTCGGGCCGGACCGGCAACTCACCCAGCCACCGCTCGGCGCCCGCGGCCGGACGGAGCGGCACATCCTGTGTAGCCGTTCCCCCGGTTCCAACCGCCTTGACCTGCAGGCGGGCGAGTGCCAGAGGCTCATCCGCTGAGACTACGACCGCGACTTTCTCTCCGGGCATCGCCGTATCGGGAAGCCCGATGCTCACGAGCGGAGGTCGCGTGTCCAGGATCACCTGTGTCGCAGCGGCTGCCGCTCCGTCCACCCGAAGCACTGCAATCCCGGATGTCTGGGCGCGGGCGACCGTGTAGGAGCCGCGGAACTCACTCCCCTCTCGCCGGAGGGGAATCAACGTGGGGGCTGCCTCACTGGCCGGCGAGATCAGTCGCAGTTCGGGCGCCTGTGTCAGTGGTTCCCCGAGGCTGCGGACACGAATCTCGTGGGTCCCCGGGCCCCACCTCCGCCTATCCACCTGGATTGCTGCTGGGGTCTTCTGGCGGAGACGCACGTCTACGGTCTGGAAACTCTCTTCGGCGCTCTGGTTGCCTGCCAGGTCCACCCCCGTGACGTATACTCGGGCTTCACCGGGCTGTGCCTGGAGCAAGACTGAGCCAAGCCATTGCCCTGGGCGATCCGGATCCGGTTCCACCTCTCCCTCGCGCCCCGCAAGGGTGCCCTGGCGGACGAAGATGCGTGGTCTCGCACCGGGACGGAGTGGCTCAAAAGCTGTGATTTGACACCGCAGACGGTCTGCAGCAGTCACGACTGCCGGTAGACCATCCAGTTGGAAACGCGGCGGTTGACCATCCAGATGGATCGTCCGGCGCTCGGTTTCCCGGCCGGGGGCGGATGCTTCCAGAACGGCATCCGCTTCCTCGCCCCGGTCCACCCGGAGATCCACGAAGGTGGCCCCGTTCTCCCCTCGCTGCACCGCCAATGGCTGCAGTGGAACATTGCGCGCGCCGCCGGGGCGAGAAACGGTGACCCGTACGTCGCCCGCTGCGCCGGCCGCCTCCACAAATACGCGGGTCAACCCCTCGGGGGCCGGGTTCCGTGCAGGGCGGAGCCGGATGGTGTCCCGGCGCAGGGCGCGCAATGTTCGGTCCACCGCCGGGGGGGTCACGACGACGTTCCCCAATTCGTCCCGCGAGGCGCCAGGTTGAATCTGGTACTCGCCTTCCGCGGTGGGCTGAAAGCTGAACGAATAGACTCCCGGCTCCGGCTCCGGATCGCAAGGGATAGATGCCTGTACGTTCTGGCCATTCAGCAGCAGGGTGGCCAGGGGAGGCTGCTGCAGCGGTGCGGAGTATGTCAGCAGTACGCGGGCGGGTTCGCCCACCTTCAGCAAGCGGCTCGGCTCGGCATTGATGGATTGCAGTGTCGTCACAGACTTGACGATCTGCAGCACCTGCGTGCGCGCGCGAATGTTGCCGATGCGTCCCCGGACCCGGGCTGCACCGTCGGGATGACGCTCCAGAATCGGAAGGGAAAATTGGACGGACTGCGGCGTCAGTTGTACCGGAGGCGGTCCGCCGGCAGCGGGCAGTTGTTCGACTTTGCCGTCCGCGAAATCCACTTCCAGAACAGCGTCCGCCGGCTGGATCGGCTCGGTCGCGCTCAACGTGACGAGGACCGGACCGCTGCCCGGTCCCGTCACGCCCGTGCGTGAGCGGTCCAGCGACAGGCCGATCCGCAACGGCTCCGGGACCGCGACGCCGGCCTCACGCACCAGCACCTCACCCACGTTGGGGACGAGGCTCGCGCGGACACGCAGACTCGTCGGGAGCGAGCGTGGCAGGGAGTAGTAGCGACTGTAAACGAAGCGCAACCGATCCTCGCGCTCGGCTGCGGTTGTGAGGCTGATATTCGGAATGTCCGGTTTCAGATCGGCCGTGCCGTCGCCCGCCACCGCTCGGGGGTCCAACCACACGTCGCACGTGGGTGCGAGGAGCGGGCGGGTGCTGGACACGGTCAGGAGCACCTCCCGCTGGTCCGGATCGCGGCTGACCTTCGCCTCCAGTTTGGCATCCGGTGGATCGTTCTTCACCAGGAGGGAAAGCGGCGCCCGGCTCCGCCGGCGCGTACCGGTGGCCCCTTGATAGGAAAAGTGGAGCCACAGCAGGTGCGGAGCATTTGCCACCGCGTTCGCGACAGTGTCCCAGACGAAGCGGGCCTCTGCTCCGGCGCCGCCTCCCAGTGCGGGGGCGCTCTCTTGATCGGTGTTCTTGAACTCCCAGGCTTCCAGCGTGCCGTTCTCGATGCGGGCGCGGATCTCAATCCTGCCCTTCAGCGGCGCAGCGGGTTGGGCCGCGCCGCCATTGATGGTGAAGACCGGGAGCACGGCAACCTGATCGTACAACTCTCGCCAGGCGCTCTGGGCCTTGCTGGGATCAAGGCGCGACTCGCGGGCAGGGTCCCCGAGTGGACCCGCGGCGCCTAGTTCGGCGCCGCGCTTGCCCAGCGCCCCGAGATCTCCGGTTCCCAGATCCCGGAGCAGGGGCGCAGCCAGTTCGGGCCCGAGCCGGGCGCCGAGCCGGAGGTGCAGCGGCTTCCCGGCGCCCTCATAGCGCCAGATGACGGAGAAGGCCGCCGACCCGACTTTTCGTTCGGGCCCCGCCGCGAGCGGGTCCTTAGCCTCTCGCCAACTCTCGTCGGATACCGAGAACGGAGTGCCTGCAATCAGCGCCCGGGCTGCATCGCGGTAGGCGGGGCCTGCGTCCACCAGGCACTGGAGCAACAGCCAGAGCGCCGCGTAGCTCGGGCGCTCCACCAGGGAGCGCCCGGCTGCTGAGATCGCCTGCCGGAGCAGCGTGTCGCGTGCCCGGGCCTGCTCGGACACCTGACGGGCAGCGTCAGGGACGCCGCCGGCTGGGACCGCAGCGGCCTCGCGAGCTCGCATCCAGAGAGCGCTGGCGAGGCCGAGGTGCGGGTAGTACTCCCGGTACTTTTGCGTTTCGTAGTACGGGATCCGCCGGGAGCCCTCCTTGCCGCTCATGTTCGCGATGAGTGCCCGGAAGTAACGCTCTGCCCGGTCGTAGTCCCCCCGCTGCAGCGTCTGCACCGCGAGCAGGTACGTGTTGTCCTGGCAGCGGGCGGCGCGCCCCGCGCCCACCAGCAGAAGCGCCAGCACAAGACCCCAGGCGCCAAACCAGTTCCGAAGAAGAAGTCTCGGGTTTCGAGCGGTGCGGCCGAACCCCTGGGATCCCAACAGCGGTTTCACGGTGTCCCCTGCTATAGGCGTACGGACCGTCCCGTAGCGCTCGCCTCATACACGGCGTAGGCCATTTTCACCGCCTGCCAACCATCATAGCCGTTGGCGAGCGGCTCGCGATTTTCGCGGACGGCGGCCGCCATCTCGACCAGTTCACGCTGCCACGACTGGTCGGGCACGCCGGCAAACTGCCAGACACTGCTCTCGGCGCCCCGGCGGATCAGGGTGCAACTCTGATCGTCGTAATTGATGAGCAGCGTGCCGTTTTCGCCGAACAGCTCGAGGAACAGGTAACCTTTCCACTGCGTCCAACTGCTCTGCAGTTGGCAAACCCGCCCATCCGCAGTGCGGTAAATGCCGAAGCCATTGTCCTCGCAGCGTCCGAGTGCGGGAAGATGCGTGTGGACGAAACCAGTCGCCTCGACAAAGTCTCCCATGAACCACCGGGAAAGATCCAGCAGATGCACTCCGTTGTCCAGAAAGGTGCCGCCGCCCGAAAGCTCGAAGTTCCCAAACCAGCGTTTCGACAGTCCCTCGGCGTTTCCGTGCCCCGTGCGGCCCCGCGCGAAGATCAGGTTGCCGATCGCACCCTCTTCGAACAACTCGCGTGCCCTCCAGGTGTGATGGCTGTAGCGGTGATTGAAACCGGTTTTCAGTTTCACGCCGTACTGCCGGGCCGCCTCGACCATCGCCTGACATTCGTCCGGATTCCGCGCCAGCGGTTTCTCACAGATCACGTGCTTCCCAGCGCTCATCGCCCGGATGCTGACCGAAGCATGCGCGTTGTTCGCAGTCGACACCACGACGAGGTCTACGTCGGCTCGTGTCACCGCGGCTTCCCAGTCCGTACTGCTCTCGCATCCAAAGCGCTCTCCGAACGCGCGGGCCGCGTCCTCCACCACATCCACCCCGATGACTACGCTCAGGCCGTCGGTGTTCTGCACTGCCTGGGCCCGACGGGCGCCGATTCCTCCGCACCCTATGATTGCCACTCGCATTAGTTCGTCCTTGTATCCTGTGGAAGTATCCCCGGCCAGCAGCGGGTCAGCACCCCGAGCAGCGCTTCCTGATGTCGCAGCGCCGCCTCACCGGTCACGTAGAGCCGGCTCTCGTCACCGGAGCGTACCGCTTCGAGGAAACGTTCGATGGAGGCGCGCATGTAGTCATTGCCGGTCCATTCCGCCCCGCCGCCCCGAAGCCGCGCCTGGAACACGCCGTCCTCATTGAACCCATCGTAGTCCGCGATGAGGTCTTGATTGCCCAGCTTCCGGTGGATTTCGCCCTGCACTCCCCGCCGACATTCGAGATGCATGGCGATGCGCTGGTGCTCGCCTACCCAGTCGAAATCCACCACCGCTTCCCCAGGGCCGTCGGAAAATCGGAGGGTGTCCCAATCCACCGCACCCGGCGCCACCGAGTCCACCAGCGCCAGCGGATGTGGCCCGAGGTCCACCCAGGCCTCCGACGCGCCATGTGCGGTGCGCTGCTTGCCTCGAGTCTCCATCACAAAGTAAAGCGAGCGGTATTCCGGCTCCCGACCCAGTGCTCGCCGATGGAGTTCGGTCCAGCCCTCCAAAGCAGCCGGGTATTGCGCATTGACGCCGAAGAGCACTCCGCGGCGGCGTACGTAGTCCACGACCGCTCGGCCATCCGCTAAAATCTGTTCTGCGGGTGCGTGCCAGTCCCAGACGAGCGGCTTCTCGCAGAGGATGTTGTGTCCGTCATCCGCCAGATCGCGAACGTTGGCTGCATGGGCGTGGGCCAGCGAACAGACGCTCACTGCGTCGAATGCGCCTTCGCGGCGGAACCGCTCCCAATCGGAAAATGCCTTCCCGGAGAATCCGATGAGCTCCCGGAGGCCGGCTGCCGCCTCGGCGGCGGTTTCCGGAGAGGTTCCGTAGATGGCCGTCACCTCGCAGCCGGCATGGGCAAACCATTTGGCGTGGTGTTTCCCGATGCCGCGGGCTCCAACGATGCCGACACGGAGTGGGCGATGCATGGTGTGTGTTTCGAGCCTCGGGTGTGGTTGTCAGTCGCGCCTAATTATGCCACGGAGCGCGCGGCGCGTACCAACGCGGCCGCACGGACCGGGTCTATCCCGCGCCCGGCCATGCCGTCGTATGCGAGCGCGGTGCCTATGATGGCGCCGTCCGCCACGGCAAGCACGTCGCGCACGGTCTGGGTGGTCACGCCGCTGCCCACCCAGACCGGCGCTTCCGGTACCGCTCGTTTTACAGTTGCCACCCGCGCGAGGTCGGTCGCTCGCCCCGTGCCGACACCGGTCACGATCAGCCCGTCTGCCAGGCCGCGCGCCCAGGTGTCTTCCGCAGCCTGCGCCAACTCGGAGCCGGGCAACGGGATCGCGTGCTTTACCCAGACGTCGGCCAGGATCGCCACCGGTATTCCCAGCGCGGCGCGCAGTCGCAGTGTCCGGTACGCCTGTCCGGAGAGCAGCCCCTGATCGGTGACCATCACCCCGGTATGGACGTTCACCCGGATGAACCGCGCGCCGCCCGCGACTGCGACGGCCACCGCCCCCGGGGCGTCATTCCGCAGCAGATTGACGCCTACCGGCACCGGCACCGCCCGCTGCACCTCGCGCACGCAGACTGCGAGCGCCGCCACCGTCTCCGGCGGGGCCTGTTCCGGGTAGAAGGGGACATCGCCGTAGTTTTCCACCATCACTCCGTCGAGCCCCGCTTCCACCAGCAGTACGGCATCCTGAACGGCACGTTCGATCACCGCGTGCATCGAACCGCCCCAGGTAGGGGCTCCCGGCAGGGCGCCGAGGTGCACCATGCCGATGAGCGGTCGCCCGTTCGGGAAGAGCGACCGGAGAGGGATCGAATGGGGAGTCTCGTGGTGTTGCACAGCACAGAGGAGTGAAAAGGCCGGAGCACAGGGACGGGTAAGTGCCGCCCGGTTGCGGCGGCTGCTGACGACCGAGTTCAATCGAGGTCGGGCAGAAGCGGCTCCGGAGTCCAGTTCGACGGCAGCCGGAGGAGCGCGTCCTCCACGGTCCAGGAATCCCATCGGCGCGCGGCCTCGCAGACACGGAACCAGTTCGATGGGTCGGCGAGGCACAGTTCCCATGCGAGCGCCAGCAGGAACCGCTCGACCGGGAGCGGTGCCGGGCCTTCGTCCCCGAGCTCGTCCCACGCGTCGCGCGAGGCCGGCATCAGCCGGTGGAATACCACCGGCTCGATCAGGTCTTCCGCGTCCGAGGTCAACTCCACCTCGTAGAGGTCCTCTTCCTCGGGGTCCCCGCCGGCCCGTTCGTCGAACAGCCCCTCTGAGAGAAACGTGGCCCGAAGCACGAACCGGCCCGGCACCTCCAGATCGGCGTCCTCACCGTGGACGCCCAGTATGGGACGAGGTACGTTCTCCCACATCGCGGTGTCCTCACGGAGCGGCGGCGATTACTGTCGGTACGGCGCGCTGCCGATCCGGCAGCAGCGCCAGGTCCAGCACCTGATCCATATGCGCCGCGAAGTGGAACTTCAGGTCGTCGCGGACGTTCTGCGGGATTTCCTCCACGTCGCGTTCGTTCTCGCTCGGCAGAATGACGATCCGCATACCGGCCCGGTGCGCCGCGAGGACCTTTTCCTTGACGCCCCCGACCGGCAATACCCTACCGCGCAGGGTGATCTCCCCTGTCATCGCAATGTCCTTGGAGACCGGACGACGGGTTACAGCGCTCGCCAGCGCCGTGGCCATCGTGATTCCGGCGCTGGGGCCATCCTTCGGCACCGCACCCGCAGGCACGTGAATGTGTGCTTCCAGGTGGTCGAACTGATCGGCATCATAGTCCAGCCAGCGGGCACGCGAGCGAACATAGGAGAGTGCGGCCATCGCGCTCTCCTTCATCACATCACCCAACTGCCCGGTCAGGGTGAGTTTCAGCTCGTGGTACTTCAACAAAGTGGCTTCTACGGCCACCACGTCGCCGCCGAACTCGGTATAGACCAGGCCCGTCGCAGCGCCGACCTCGTCCTGCTCCTCCGCCCGGCCGAAATGATAGCGGGCGGCGCCGAGATAGGGCTTGAGGTCATTCACGCCCACGGTGATGCATTCGGTGCTGCCGCTGGCCACGTTGCGGGCTACCTTGCGACAGAGCGTAGCAATGTCCCGTTCCAGATTGCGCACGCCGGCTTCGCGAGTGTGCTCGCGCACGATCCGGAGCAGCGCCTCATCATCCACGACGAGGAACTCCTCGGTGATGCCGTTTTCCTTGAGTTGCTTTGCAAACAGGAAGCCGCGGGCAATCGCCAACTTCTCGTCCTCAATGTAGCCAGGGAAATGAATGACCTCCATCCGGTCCTTGAGTGCGGCCGGAACCGGGTCGAGCAGATTGGCCGTAGTGATGAACATCACGTTGGACAGGTCGAACGG
>SYMT01000171.1 GCA_005805375.1 Actinomycetota bacterium | reverse complement strand
GGGTGCTGCACTTCTGTACCATGTTCGTGTGGAGCGAACGGCCGGAAGCGGAGCAGGAGACGCTGCTGGACCTGTTGGCGGACGCCGCCGACCGGCGCAAAGCCGGATCTGCACGGGAGGTACGCAACGTGGCACGAAGCATGCGGGAAGTGGTGGAAGAGCGGGCCGAGAAGCGCGGGGAAGCGCGTGGGGAGCAACAGGGGGAGGTGCGGGCCGCACGGCGGCTGCTGTTGACGCTGCTGGAGACGCGGTGGGGGGCGGTGCCGGAGGATGTGCGGCAGGCGGTCGAGGGGCTGCCGGACGCGACGGAGGCGCAGGAAGCGCTGCGCCGAATGGTGCGTGCCGGTACGCTCGCGGAAGTGCGGACGGCGCTGAACGGCCGTCTCGCGGCGGGATAGCAGTCCGTCCTGCTCGGCAGATGCTCGCAGGCTTTGCCCTCCACCCGGTGGGTGAAGCCCGCGACCGGCGCCAACCCGAACGCCCAGTCCGCATGCAGCGGGAGCTCGACGCGTGGCTCAAGGGCGTGGCCGCCGGACTGAGGGCACAGAGGAAGGTCTACGCACCCCCGCAGGTGCAGCGGGGGTTCCGGATCGCGGGGTGCCGTAGACAGTGGGTCTGCGACACGGGCAGGTGGCCGCCGCAGGCGACTCGGGCCATGGGGGTCACCGGGCTCCGCGGCGGCAATGACCGTGGGGAGGAGGCCCTGGAGCAGGGCGCGGCCCACGGCAAAGACGAGGCCGTAGACGTGCGTTTCCAGGGCGTCGAGCATGGAGGCTTCCGGGTGACGACGGTGAACAGAGAGGTGAGCAGGGCGGCGGTGGCGTACCTGTGGGGTTTCCGGTGTGGCATCAGGAACTCCAAAATCGGACGATTCTCAACCCCTGTCTATCCGCCTCGCGCTGTGTCCTCCTACCAATGTGCCGTACATCCACGGAGATCCAGGACATTTACGGTGACGAGCCGGACGTGGTCGTCCACTCCGACCTGCTCTGGTACGCCCGCCAGGGTCACCCGCGGGTGGTGCGGACGCCGGAAGTGATGGTCATTTTCGGGCGCCCGAAGCAGCAACGGGAATGCTGCAAACAGTGGGGAGATGCGGGTGTTGCGCCGTAGGTGGTCATCGAGATCCGCGCTAAGGCGGCGCGCGCGGGCGACCGCCGAGGCCGAGTCGGCTCACCTGCGCGCGGAATTGGAACGGGCGCTGCAACGCCTGCGTCTGGCCGGGCTGAGCGGCGACGATTGGTCTCATGAGCGTTGAGGAGCTGGCCGCGGTCCCAGGGTCTCGGCACACACCCGGCGATGGAGTGGCGCTCCCCGCGGGGCTCCGGGCCGCGCGGCGTCTGATGGGGACGCGGGTGGAGGTATTTCTTCCCGGCGAGGACGAATTTCGCCTCTTGGCCGCTGCCGAAGAGGCGCTGGACGAGGTGGAGCGAGTGGAAGCCCAGCTCTCCGTCTACCGGGTCGAGAGTGAGCTTTCCGGCATCAACGCCTACGCCGCGGCCGGTCCCGTGCAGGTAGAGCCGCGCCTCTTCCGCCTGCTGGAGCAGTCGCTCGAGGTCGCCGCCGTCACCGCGGGGGCGTTCGATCCCGCTCTGGGTGCGTTGATTGCGGCGTGGGGCTTCGCACAGGGATCCGGCAGCCGACCCGATGCCGGCGTACTGGCCGCGGCGCGGGCGTGTGCCGGCGCCGCGCTGGTGGAACTGAATGTCGAGGAGCAGACCATCCGGTTCCGGCGGGAGGGGGTGATCCTCAACCTGGGCGCCATCGGGAAGGGCTACGCGCTGGATCAGGCGGCCGCGGCGCTGCGCGACTGTGGGATCGCGAGCGCACTGATCCACGCCGGGACGAGCTCCGTATACGGCCTTGGCGCCCCGCCCGGAGCCGCGGGCTGGTGCATCGCCATCCGCGACCCCCGCGGCGCCGGCGGCAGTCTGGAGGAGGTGCTCCTGCGCGACAGCGCCCTCTCTGTTTCCGCACCCCACGGCCGTGCCTTCCGCGAGGGGGAGCGCCTCCTTGGCCATGTTCTCGACCCTCGCACCGGCGAGCCCGTCGAGGGGGCCTTCGCCGCCCGCGCGGTCCATCCGTCGGCTGCCCTGTCGGACGCTCTTTCTACGGCGTTGCTGGTGCTCGGCGTGCCGGGCGCTGCCGCGGTGAACGCCGCCTATCCGCCCGCCGAGCTCCGGGTCTGGGAGAGTTGTGCGACGCGGGGAGAAATGACCCTCACGCTCCCGTCCGAAGCGCCGTGCGGGGTAGGCCTGGGGTGTGCGGTCACAGGCTGAGCCGGGACTGAGAGGAACGGGCGTGTGAGGATCAACACCAGCAGCAGGATGAGTCCTGCCAGGCAGGCCCGAGACAGGATGCACTCCGGAGCATCCTCGGCCGGAGTGACGAAATGGGAAACTCGGTGGCGCATGGTCTCTTTCCTCCGGATGACACGCAGTGCACGGCGTACCGTCCAACTGGTCGTATCCTGCCCCCACTATCGGCGCAAGAACAGCGCCGGGTTCTACTCCATCCGGATGAAGAGGGGGCGTGCGGATTACACCGATCGGCGGCGTGTCGCGCAGCATGTCGGACCCGCCGCCGCCGGATCGCGTTCCCGGAAAGCGGGGTGAGGCGGGCAGAGAGCCTGTGTGCTCAGCAAGCGGCGCCGCCACCTGCCGTGTTTACTTTTCTGTGACCTCGGCGATGAGCACCTGCGCGCGATCAATGAGTTCCTGCCGGACACCTTCAAGCTGGGGTTGGGTGGTCAGCCAGGCTTCGAGAGCCTGCAAGGGCGTCAACTGGGTCGTGAGCGAGCCGTGGCGGGCTCGATGCTCGGGGCCGATTGTTTCCCGGCGGATGCCCGCGATGAAGTGTGCTCCGGCGAGGAGCGCCCGGATGTCTCGTTCCGGCACATTGGGATGTCCGGCCGGGAGGGTGTAGATCACCCGGACTACGGCGCCTTGTAGGCGCGAGCGGCGTGCCTCGACGGCGGCGCGGATGGCTGCCCGTGGGTCCGCATCGTCGCACTCGGCGCGAATGGTGACGACGGTGCGGGGGTGCAGCGGGAGAGGTTCCCAGTACGTCTCACCGCGCTTCTCCTCGGCGCGGACGACCGCCTGGTCT
>SYMT01000170.1 GCA_005805375.1 Actinomycetota bacterium | reverse complement strand
GTGTGGACTGTCACATGCCCACTCGTTCGCTGGGTGAACCGATGAACTTGAAGGTCCGGATGCATTGGATCCGGGTGTCTCGGACGCGCCCGGGAGCGTCGGCCGAATAGCCCATCCCCTGGCCTGAACCGCTGCCGCCGTGAAACTACAATGCAAAAAGGGCGGCCGGTTATCCGGCCGCCCTCTCTCTGTTTCCGAACCAAAGTCCGTCCGTTGGCGTCAGTCGTTCCCGCGGATCGTCCAGTCGCCCGGCCGGGAGTTGCGGACCCACTTGGCGTGCCCGTCCAGGTAAGCAGCCACGTAGCCGTCGTTGTGCCGCTTGCGGGTGTGACCCTCGCGGCAGTTCGGCAGGGGAGTTGACGGAGCCCCGCCCACCCAGGAACAACCCTGGCCGGCGTTGAACCAGGCATCCGTCTGCGCCCCGCGCCAGATTTCCGACGAACGAGCGCCGTCAAAGATGGCGATGGTTCCGGCGGGATCCTCGAACGTGGCGATCGAATAGCTGTCGTTGTTCCAGTTATTGGTGAAGCAGCCCCCGATGCCGGTGCCGGAAGCGTAGTTGATCCCGTTGATGATGGGTAGATTCGGATTGGTGAAACCCCAGGAGGCATTCGCGATGTAGTCACGAATGAGAGGATTCGGCTGCCCCGGTGTCCGCCAGAACGTGTAACCGATGTGCGGGCTGGCGCTCGGGCACTGGTAGACCATTTCGTTCTTCACGTACGGCCGGCACAGGTCCTGCCACCATTCCAGCAAACCGTCGATCCGCTGCCCGTTCGACCAGTGGTACTGGTAGTTGAACGGCATCTTCTCGTCGTAGTCCTGCGTGTACATCATCAGTGAAGTGCCGATCTGCTTCAGGTTCGACACGCACTGGGTCTGTCGGGCCTTCTCCCGGGCCTGAGCGAAGACCGGGAAGAGGATGGCGGCAAGTATTGCTATGATTGCAATCACCACCAGAAGTTCGATGAGGGTAAAGGCGAGTCTCTTCTGTCTCACGTTGGTTCTCCTCGGCGCGGCGGGTGACACCCGCACACGCGACCGTTGCCGCGGATCAACTATCCGCCACATCAGTGTTGTCTCCAACATCCTTACTATTCGTGAGGGCCTCCGGAATATCCTTCCGAACCTAAAATTCTCTTCAGTGTGACCTTCAGCGGGGGCGGAAGCGCCGGTGGACTGCTCCCGCTGAACGTCCCTGACGGGAACCGGTCGGTGCTCCCGGACGCCCTCCTGCCCTTCCACCTTACGGTCGGATCACCGTCCCATCGGCGCGACGGATCGGCGGCCAGCAGCCGTTTGTCTCATGCTCCTCGAACGGGACCTGCGCCGCTTTGGCCTCGTCCAGGTCAATCCCCAGCCCCGGCCGGTCGTTGGGCCACATGCAGCCGTCGCGAATCTCCGGGCACCCGGGGAAGACCTCGCGGGTCTCCTCCCGGAAGTAGTGCTCCTCTTGAATCCCGAAGTTGTAGCAGGCCAGATCGAGGTGCATGTTCGCTGCGTGCCCGACCGGGGAGACATCGCCGGGACCGTGCCACGCGGTGCGCACGCCGAAGAACTCGCAGAGGGCCGCCAGCTTTCGCGCCGGGCTGATTCCCCCGATGGTAGAGACATGGACCCGGATGAAGTCAATGAGCTGGTCGCGGATCAGCGGCAGGTACTCATTGACATTGCAGAAGAGTTCGCCCATCGCAATCGGCGTGCTCGTCTGCTGCCGGAGCAGCCGGTGGTACTCGACGTCCTCGGGAGCAAACGGGTCCTCGAGGAAGAACAGGCTGTGCTTCTCGAGTTGCTTGGCGAGATTGATGGCGTGGATCGGGGGCACCCGCTCGTGAATGTCATGCAGGAGTTCGATCTCGTCGCCCAGGTGCTCGCGCAGGTGGTCGAAGAGGCGCACCACCGAACGGACGTACGGTGACGGCTCCCACACGGCGCGCTGCCCTGGCTGCACCCGCGCGCCGTAGGTGGCATAGCTCGGCACCGCCACCTGCGCGCGGCAGTAGCGGTAACCCTGCTCCATGGAGGCGCGAATGTCGTCCTCAACCGCCTTCGGGTCCTCGCCGGAGCAATGGTGGTACAGCGGCACACAGTCCCGGCACTTCCCGCCGAGAAGCTGATACACGGGCATCCCGGCGCGTTTCCCCTTGATGTCCCAGAGCGCCTGATCCACCCCGGACATTGCGTTGTTCAGCACCGGGCCGTTGCGCCAGTACCCGCTGACGAAAGCGCACTGCCAGATGTCCTCGATGTCATCCACGTCCCGACCCTTGAGGAAGGGGGCCAGGTACTGGTCCACGGCGGAGGCGACGGAGAGGGCGCGCTGGGTGAATGTGGCACAGCCCAGGCCGTAGAGTCCGGGTTCGCTGGTTTCAACCCGAACCACGACCAGACGGATGTGGTTGGGTGCAGTGAGGAAGGTACGGATGTTGCGGATCGTGACGGGCATGAGGATTCAGCTTGAGTCGAAGCGCGCATGCTCAACCGGATGGGACGAGACGCACACTGGAGCGATTGGATTCTGGAGACAACTGACTCGATCAACCAGATGGACCGGGGCCGCACTTCGCCGACGGATGGGCATGTAGAAGGAGACGGTCCGGCGGACTTGCAGGCGCACCTTGTCGTCTACAAGTCCGCGTTTGTCACTGTTCGCCCTGCGCCAACCGGGGTTCGATCACCCGCCGCACGGCGTCCAGGTCCGCAGCGACCCGGATGGGCCTGTTGCGCAGGCGCGGAGTCACACTCAGCTCCGGACGGGGCGGCTCGATCAGATCCTCGGCCGTGTCGGCGTGGTAGTGGATCTTGAAGTTCGGGAACTTGAGGCCGTTGGCGGTGCTGATGACCACTACCCGCTCGTCCCGCGCGATTTCTCCCGCCTGCGCGAGTTTCAGCAGGGCTCCCAGCGCCACGCCTGTCTGCGGGCACGTAAACAAGCCGCCCCGGTCGGCCCAGGCCGCCGCGTCGGCGATCTCGTCCTCGCTCACGTCGAGCACCCGATGGCCCGGCATCCGCTTCAGCGTGGAGATGGCTTTCGGCAGGTTCACCGGATCTCCGATCTGAATCGCGTTGGCCTGCGTGAGCCGCGCCTTTTGCGGCTGGAACGGCTCGTCGGGATAGCCGCGGCGGTAGAGTTCGGCCAGCGGGTTGGCGTTTTCCGCCTGCGCCCCGACCAGCCGGGGTAACCGATCCAGCAGGCCCAGTTCCTTCAACATCAGGAAACCCTGCCCAATGGCCGAGATATTCCCGCAGTTCCCCACCGGAACGATTACCCAGTCCACCGGCTGCCAGTCGAACTGCTGCAGGATCTCGACCGCGATCGTCTTCTGCCCCTCCAGCCGCAGCGAGTTCATCGAATTCGCAAGGTAGATCTCCCCCGGCCGGCAGAGTTCCGCGACGATGGCCATGCACCCATCAAAGTCGGTGTCCAACGCCAGCGTGATCGCCCCGTTCGCGATCGGCTGGATGAGCTGCGGCACACTCACCCGGGACTCGGGGAGGAGCACGATGGCGGGAATGCCGGCCGTCGCACAATAAATCGCCAGTGCCGCGGAAGTGTCGCCGGTGGACGCGCACGCCACTGCGCGCAGCGCCTGCCCTTCACTGCGCATCTGCTGGACCATGCTCACCAGCACGGTCATCCCCAGGTCCTTGAATGAACCGCTGTGGCTGTTGCCGCAGAGTTTCACCCAGACATCTTCCAGCCCGAGTTGCCGTCCGAGCCGGGCCGCCCAGAAGAGATTGCTGCCTCCCTCGTAGGCGCTAACGACGTTCTCATCCGTTACCTCGGGACAGACCCACTCCTTCTTGCCCCACACCCCACTGCCGTACGGCCACTGCGTCCGGAGGTAACGGCTCTCGAACAGGTCCTTCCACTCCCTGGGAGTCCGCTGCTTCAGGGCATCCAGATCATGCCGCACCTCCAGCAGGCCGCTGCGCTTGCTCCCATCGTCGCATGCCGGGCACTTGTAGACTACCTGGTTGAGCGGATACTGCCGCCCACATGCTGGATTGATGCAGCGAAACCAGCTCCGATACGGGTTCATAGCGGCTCTCCGATGCGTCGGATTTCGACGTCCTCCCGCTCAAACAGGGAGGGATGCAGGTCCATCCCCAGCCCGGGCCGCTCCGGCACGGCGATGTGCCCCTCTGCGGCGGGCAGGGTGTCATCCACGAGGCCGACGTATTCCTTCAGGTAATGGCGGCGGACGCTTTCGAGGATGAAGAGATTTGGGACGTGAGCGGCAAGGTGGATGGACGCGGCGTGCTGGATCGGCCCGCCGCAGTTGTGCGGACAGATCGGCAGATAGTACGTATCCGCCAGGGAGGCGATCTTCCGCGCCTCGGTGAACCCGCCGCACCAGACGATGTCCGGCATTACAAAAGACGCTGCTCCATTCTCGATCACCTCACGGAACTGGTAGCGAGTCATCAGCCGCTCGGACAGGCAGAGCGGCTGGCGCACCTGTCGTGCGAGTCGCGCATAGGCGGCTGCGTTGTCCTGCGGCAGCATCTCCTCCAGCCACATGATGTGGTAGGGTTCCAGGGCTCGGGCGAGTTTCACGGCACAGGGAAGGTTCCAGTATCCATGAAACTCCATGGCCACCTCCATTGCATCGCCCACTGCCTCGTGGATCTGGCGGACGGGTGCGAGGCCCTCCTCCATATCCTCGCGCGTGAGGAACTGTCCCCGGTTGCGCAGCGCCGCCGGATCGAATGGCCAGATTTTCATGGCCCGGATGCCGCTTGCGAGTAGATCCTGCGCGAGTTTCCCGGCGTCCGAGTTGAAGTCGTACACGTGATCGTAGCAGGTGTTGTAGGTGCGGATCCGGTCGCGGCACTTCCCCCCCAGCAGCCGCCAAACCGGCTGCCCCAGAGCCTTCCCGGCAAGATCCCACAGCGCGATGTCCACTGCCGAGATGGCCCGCATCTCCGCGCCTGCCCAGCCGGGGAAATTCACGGTGAAGTACATGTCCTGCCACAGCCGCTCAATGTCGCGGGGGTCCTGCCCCAGCAGAACGCGGCTTAGGTGCTTCTCCACGATGGCGCGTTCGCCTTCGCCGCTGGGGAATGTCTCTCCCAGCCCGATAATCCCCTCATCCGTATGCAAGCGCACCCAGAGCCAGGCGACCCGCCCCGCATGGACCACTACGCCGGTGCGGTAAAGGATAGTCTCGATAGCAGTGATCTTCATCTCGTACACCAGCGCCGCACAGGTAAGTGCGAAATCCATCCGCGTTTCCAGCGGGTTGACCTCGGCGGGGCCATCAGGCTGCAGGCTGCCTCGCCGCGACCACGCTCCTGCCGGGACAGCGCTCATCCTCGGCAGGCAGGAACGGTACCCTCAGGTTGGGCGTCACCCGGCCGGGCCTCCTGCGTCATTTCCCGTTCCCGTCAGCAATTCGCCTGACCAACGGGACTCCCGGAACGTCGTGCCTCCGGCCGAGGGCGCCGAATTTCGCACGGGGGCAGAGGAACGAAGTCCGCC
>SYMT01000169.1 GCA_005805375.1 Actinomycetota bacterium | reverse complement strand
CCTCGTGGTGTTGTCCCTCTCCAAGAAGACCGCCCAACGTCTGAAAGTCCGCCACCGCTCCCCCAGCGAGCTCGCTGCTGGGCTGCTCGCCCTCGTGCACCGCTGGCAACCCACCCGCGCCGCCCAGTGGGCTGGGGATGGGGGCTACGCCACGGTGGCGCCCTACCGGGCTTGCCAGCGGCAGCGGGGTGCGGTGTCCTTGGTCACCCGCCTCCGTTGGGACGCCGCATTATACGCCGTGCCTGAGCCGCAGCCCGCCTCCAAACGGGGGCCGAAGCCGCAGAAGGGCGTCCGCCTCCCCAATCCCGCGCAGCACCTGCAAGAGCCGACGGCCCGCTGGGAGCGGATCACGCTTGCGTGGTATGGGGGGACGACGCGGGAAGCAGAGATGGCCACGGGCACCTGCCTGTGGTACACGTCGGGACACGCCCCGGTGCGGCTCCGGTGGGTCCTCGTGCGGCCCCTGGCGGGCAGCAGCGCCCCGTTCGCCCCCGTGTGTTTGGGCTGCAGCGTTTGGGAGCGCCCGGCGGTCGCGGTGGTCGGCGCGTACGTGGGCCGCTGGAACATTGAGGTGACGTTCGCCGAACTGCGGGCGCATCTGGGGTTTGAAACGCAGCGCAGTTGGGCGGACAAGACGATCCAGCGGAGCACGCCGTGTCTGTGCGGCCTGTTTAGCGTGGCCGTGCTCAGCATGCAGGTGTGGGGATTGACGCCACTTCAAGGTCTACGGAGCAGCTGGTATCCCAAGGAGGGGACCACCTTCAGCGATGTCCTGGCCACGGTCCGCCTCCACCTCTGGGAGGGGCTGAATTACGCAGGGTCGTCTGCGGCGTCCGATTCCTGCCTAATTCCCCGGAAACTGCTCCAGAGGCTGCGCATGGCGGCGTGTTACGCCCCCTGATTTTGGCCAAAGTCCAGTTCCGTACAGCGCTTGGATCACGCCCCGCGGCTTCCGACTCCGCAGCGGCGCCGACGGATGGCGTTGTTCTCGGAGGTGCGGACCTGCTCGCCGAACACCAACTCCGCTGCCCAGCGCTCGTGATTGATCTGGCCCAGCAACACGGCGGGGTATTGCTGCTCATCCAGGAGCGTGGTGATCACGCGGACAGGGCGCTCGCCCAGCGCTCCAGTGCCGCGCCTCCTTCCGGTCCGATCCCCGGTGCCCCCGACAGCGTGGAGAACCACAGGCTCAACCGCTGGGCCCCCCGGGGATCCGTGGGGCACGCGCGTGATTTCGCTGCCGGCCGGTCCCGCGGTGCGGCGGGCGCCGTCACGTCCAGGTGTACCGACGCCCCACTCTCTGTGGGGGGGAATCATACTTCCTTGAGCGAGAATCCGGTGTACTTCACGGTTCCCGCCGCTCGATACCATCTTCCGGGAAGCGGCGGTCAAAGGTCCAGACCGGCGCTGACGTCGCCGCCCGGGCGACCGCCCAGAGCATTGCGTCACCGAAATTGACGCGCCCACTGGGTCGGCAATAGCGCAGCGCCTGGATCGCCACTTCCGTGGGGACTTCATAAGTATCAATGTTCTCTCGATTCAACAAGTCGATCAGCGCATCAACCACCCGTTCTCGTGCGATACGGTAGGTGCTCACCAGCACGAACCCAATCTCCGCCACCGTGACCACGCTGAGTAACAGTCGCCGATCGCTCTCCAGGAGTGCGGTCGCCCGCGTGGCAAGATCTGGGTGGTCCCGGACCAGGTAGCGGACCACCGGATTCGTGTCCAGAAACTCTGCAGGGCTGCTTCCTTCCTCTTCCGGCAGAGGATGCACCCCACCCTCCGAAGCTTTGAGCATCACAGGGCCGCATCCTCGCCCGCGCGCACCACGTCTGCCCACGCCTGCTCCACCGCCGCTTCGAAAGCCTCCCCTGCAGGAAGGCGGACGGTCGTCGCGTGCTCCAGGAGGCCCGCCAGGGACCGGCGGTGCCTGGGCGGGAGGAATTCCAGGACTACCCGGTCTCCCTCCTGACGCTGGAGGGCGCGCCAGCCGGGTTGCACGCCGAGTGCATCGCGGATCCCCTTCTCAATCGTCACCTGACCCTTTGTTCCGACTACGGAGCTCATCGCCATCCTTCCTCCTACGAGTATGAATTATCGTATCCTGGAAGAACTGTCGTGGGGACATCTTCCGGACTCAGTGGGACGGCAGGTCCCGGCCTGGTTTGCGGCGCGGAGACACTGGTAGAGCGTCTCGCGGCTGATGCCGAACTCCCGCGCCGGCGCCGCCTTGGGGTGCCGGCCGCGGCCCGGAGGCTGTGATCAGGGTACAACGCAGAAGGGGTGGTTCTGAGGCTTCCGGGACTGTCAATCCTCTGAACGATACCCGGAGAACCGCCCTCCGTGTCATCTTGTGTAAGGCGCATATCGAAACGGCATTGGTCTTAACCCGGCGCGGCGCTCACATCGGTCGGCACGGCGGCACACGCACGGGCCCTCAACCGGTTTCAACCGGTTTACCTGGCAGGAGCGCCGTGGTTTTAACCCGATTCGGCCCGGCGGACGCGACGCCGCCGGGCATTACGCACGCCGGTTTTCACCCGGTGGGGCCTCCGGCATCGCCACACGCACCGGCACGCGCCAGGGGCCCCAACCGGTTTCTCCTGTAGTAGCACCGTGGTCTTAACCCGGTGCTTTGACCCGGCGCGGGCTTTGACCCGGTGCGGGCTTTCGGGGAACCAGGCGGAATTCGTCGTCCCGCCCGCGCGGGGCCTGAAAACGGGGTGCGTGGGCGCCGGGTGGGTCCACTTGCTACGCCCAGGGGGCACCCGGCGTGGCTCGGGTACGGCAGCCGGTCGTGCGACAGGTGATCCGAGACCGTCGGGTGGGTCCACTTGCTTACGCGCGTGGCTCGGGTACGTTGGAGGGAGACTGCTGGATGGGGCCACTTGCTTACGCGCGTGGCTCGGGTACGGGGTGTGGGCGGGTCAATCACCACCCCCTGAGTGGCATCGCCACTTTCCACTGCAGTAGCGCCGTGGGTTTACCCCGGCGCGGCCTTTACCCCGGCGCGGTCTTTACCCCGGCGCGGCCGGGCGGACGAGCACCGACTGCGGGTTCCCAGGAAATCGCCTCCCGAAAACAAAATTCTCTCCCACTCCGCAGAATCGGCAGGTCCGGCGCGTAATACCGTTGGACGCGGATGGGGGGAGAATTCATGCGAATCGACAGAGACAGGTTGGTCGGGGCGTGGGATCGGGCGCTCGGGTGGGTGAATTGGCTGCGCGCGCACGGGCCCGAGGTGCGGAAGGGGCTGGTGGGGGATCGGCAGCCACCGCGCGACCTGCTGGGCGAGCACGAGGCGCGCCTGAAAGAAGCGATCCGGACCGGCTGCCGCACACTGGTGGAGTGTACGGCGGTGGCGAACCGGTACGAGATTCTCATCTCGCCCGAGGCGTTCGCGACGCTGCAGGAGGCCGGGTGGCGGCAGGTGTTCACGCGGGAACTGCGCCGGGTCGCGGTGGAGGAGATCCGGGCTCTCGGGCTGGATCTGCTGGGCCGGCCGCTGCTCGTCTCCTTTCGGCAGTCGGAGGACGTGGCCGGCGATGAAGTGGAGGTGGACTTCGACTACGATCCGCCGGAACCCTACCTGACGCTGGAGGTGCGAAACGGGGCCGCGCGGGGACAGGACTTCCCGATCGGGCCTACGAGCCCCTGCACGCTGGGCCGCGGCCCCGAGAACGACCTGGAGATCCCGGATACGGGAGGGGACCCGGAGGCGTGGGTCTCCCGGGCCCAGGTCTGTCTGCGCCGCACCCGGAACGATGGCTGGGCGGTCGAGGATCTGAAGAGCCGGCACGGCACCTGGATCGGCGGCGAGAGGATCACTCCGGGGGCGGCGGTCGAGTTGACGGGGGGAGAGGCGCTCCGGCTCGGCGGGCCGAAAGGCGTGGAGATTCTGGTCCACCGCCGGGATCCCTCCGCCGGCCTGGAGCGGCCCGCAGCACGGAGGGGAGCATGACTGCGTTCGGCTGGGTGCTGCACGTGGTGGGGCTGGTGGCGCTGCTGGCGGCGGCGGTGTGGCTGCTCCGGGGTCTTACGGCGCCGGAAGAGGAGATGCGTTCCGAGGCCGGCGGGACGCCGGCGTTCCCGGGGGAGGGGCGTGGGGGCCGGCGGGGGGCCGGCGGGACGCCGGCGTTCCCGTGCGGGAGAACGCGGCCATGACGCTTCAGTATTGCTGTCCCTCGGAGTGTAAGGCTGGGAGCCGGGCGGTGGGGGGATGGGAGCGGGCCGGGCAGAGTGAGTTTGTGGTCTTCACCGGCGCGGCCCCGGGCCTGCCCTCCGGCGCGTCCGGCGGCGGCGACCTGCTCGGGCTGCTGCAGGATGTGGGGGCGGCGTGGGATGCCGGCGCGCCGGGGGAGTGGGCCTGGCTCGTGCTGCGAGACTGCCACCTGTACCTGCTCCGCTGCGGAGGGATGCAGGTGTTTCTGCGCCGCGCCGGCCGGCTGCAGCATCTGACCCCATCTTCCCCCGGCCGGACCCCCACCGCGCTCTGCGAGGGGTGGCGTGTCGGAGACGAGCTGCTGGTGGGGCGGAGGGGGGAGGTCGAGTCCGGGGTTGAGGAGTCCGGGATTGAGGAGTCCGGGATTGAAATCCCGGGCTATGATGCGAAGTCCGCCTTCGCGGACTGGGAGGGGGGTGGGGCTCCGGGGTGGGTTGGGGAGGCATTGCGGGGTGGGGCGGCGCTGCTGTTGCTTCGGGAGGCGCCGCCGGCGGAGGACGCGGACGAGGGTGTGGGGTCGGACGAGCGTGTGGGGTCGGGCGAGGGAGAGGCGGGGGAGGAGGCGGGAGCACCGGGAGCGGCGGTCCCGCTCGCGGAGTTGGCCGGCGATGCGGCTGGGAGCGGCGACGCGCAGTCGGTCCCTGCCTGTGCTCCGCAGCCCCGTACGGAGTTGGCCGGCGATGCGGCCGGGAGCGAT
>SYMT01000023.1 GCA_005805375.1 Actinomycetota bacterium | reverse complement strand
GGTGCCCGCCTCCGCTCCGGCGGGGTCTGGCCCTGCGGGGACCGGCGGCCCGCCGCCCCCGGCGCACCTCCCGGCCGGGGTCACCGTGGCGGCGCGGGGCGCGGGCGACATCCTGCGGGGCGGAGACACCGAGTGGCCGCCGCTCCCCGCCACGGGCACGGAAGCGGCAGGCATCGCGCACCTCTACGGGGGCCGCGCCCTCGTGGGACTGGCGGCCACGGAGACGGAAGTGCGCCGGCAACTCGGGAGCGCGGGGGTGATCCACCTGGCGACGCACGGGCGCTACCACGACGGGGATGTGCTCCTCTCCGGCCTGATCCTGACCCAACCGGGGGCGGGGGAGCCGGTGACCGAAGCAACGGACGGGGTGCTGGAAGCGGCGGAGGTGCTGGACCCGGCGCTGCGGCTGCGGGCGGAGGTGGTGGTGCTCTCCGGGTGCGAGACGGCCCGCGGGGTGCGGACGCAGGGCGAGGGGCTGGTGGGGCTGACGCGCTGCTGGCAGATCGCGGGGGCGCGCAGCGTGGTGGCGAGCCAGTGGCGGGTGGCGGATGCGAGCACAGCGGCGCTGATGGCGGCGTTCCACCGGGGATTGAAGGCGGGGCTGACGAAGGACGAAGCGATGCGCAGAGCGATGGGCGAACTGGCGCAGACGAAAGCGTGGGCCAACCCGTTCTTCTGGGCGCCGTTCCTGGTGACGGGGGACCCAAGGGGGAGAAGGAGTGAGTGAAGAGGAGTGAGGATCGAGTGGAGGGAGTGACGAACAATCCGAAATTCCGTATGAGAGGCGCACGCCCCCAGCCCGCAGGGGTTTCCTCGTGATAGCACCGTGGGTTCACCCCGGTGCGGCCCACCCCCCGGTGCGGCCCACCCCCAGTCCGGCGGCGTGATGTGGGCCGAACCCCCCGGCGTGACGTGGGCCAAACCCCCCGGCGAGTCGAGAAGCCGGGAACGACCGTGAACGCGAACAGGGGGACGCGGCTGCCGCCTCGGGCTCCGGGGATATTGAGAGCGAGGTGCGATGCCGGCGGGGAAGGCAACCGGGGGGCTGGCGCCGAGCGGGAGGGCGTAAGCCTCTGCTGCGAAGGAGCCGGTGTTGGGAATTCCCGCCCGCGGGTGTGAGTGCAGCCACACTACGACTACTGCAGAAGGGATAGAAAATGTGAGAGGCACCCCGGCGTGGGGCACGATCGCCCGGCGGGGGTCGAAAAAAGGAACCGGCTACACAATGAAATGGAACGGAGCGTGGGCCTGGCTGTGTGTGCTGCTGCTGTCCGGTAGCCCCGCAGGACACCGGCAAAGTCGTGCGGCGGGACGGCGCGTGGGGAGTGTGGTCACAGCGACGGGACGTGCGACAGCCGGAGGTGGGTCGGGTGCGCGTGCTCTGCTCCCCTGGGCGGAAGTGAGTGCGGGGGAGGTGCTGCGTCTGGAGGCGCGCGCGCGGGTGGTGGTGGTGCTGGACGGCGGCGGGCGCTACGTGCTGGAAGGGCCGGTCGGGGCAGAGGTGCAGGCACGCTCCATCCTCCGGCGGGACGGGGCCGGCCGGGTCCGCGCGGAACGCCCCCTCCCCGCTGCGCCGGGGGGCGCCGGCCTGCGCGCGCGGTCCGGCCGGGTGGTGGGTACAGTCCTGCGCGCGACGCCGGACGAATTCCGGTTCGAGCCGCCCTCTCCCGTCTTCGGGGCCGCCAACCCTCCCGTCACGGTCGCCTGGACCAGGGATGGTGGAGCCCCGAAGCAGTTCGTCCTGTTGGTCCGGCGCGGTCCAACCGGCCGTCCCCTCCTGGTGCGCACCCTTCCCGGGACGACGCGGGAGCTGGAACTGCCGGCGGAGCTGCCGCGCGGCGAATGGCTGTGGGTCGAGGTCGCAGCCCGGGGAGAGGAGCGCGCGCCGCGCGAGGCGACGACCTGGGTCCGCATCGCCACCCGCGAGGAGGCCGCGGCGCTGGAGGCGCTGGCGCAGCGCGCCCTGGGCTCCCCGAACGATCCGGAACTCGCGCTGGTGCTGGTCGCACGGCAGACCGCGCTCGGGTTCTTTGCCGAGGCGGAAGTGGGCCTCAACCGGCTGCAGGACGTGCAGGCGGGAGGGATTGCGGCCAGCCGGGAAGTTTTGCGCCGGCGCCTCCAGGAAGCCCGGTCCCGCTGGGAGCGGACCCGCTGACGTGAGGCAGGCTGCCGCCGGAGCGGACGGCGCTCCCCCTGCGGTCCCCTCCGGCGGACGCGGCTTCGATCGGGCGCGCTGGCGCCGCCGGTCGCTGGGAGGCGCGCTGGCGGCGTCGGTGGTGGTGGCGCTGCTGACGCTCGGACCGCTGGAACCGCTGGAGCTCGCCGGCCAGGACCTGCGCCTGAACGCCTGCCCCGTGCCCGCGAAGGCGCCGCCGATCGTCCTGGTCGGCATCACCGCGGAGACGTACGGGCACTACTCCGAGTACCCCGAGCTCTTCTGGGGGCATCTGCGGGCCGAGGCAGTGAACCGTGCCGTGGGGCGGGGCGCGCGAGTGGTGGCGCTGGACATGATCCAGGTGCGCTCCGCGGATGCGTTCCTGGATCGCCTGGAGCCTCGCCAGGCGGAGAGCCTGTTCGGGTCGAGGGGCCGGCCGGACCGGGCGCTGCTGACGGCGGTGCGGCGAGCACGGGAAAGGTCCCGTTCCGTGGTGGTCGGCTGGTCCCTGCGGGCGAATCTGCGCGCGCTGCCGGGGCTTGTGGAGGAGGGGGCGGACCCCGGCTTCGTGGATCGAGGCCCCGAGGCGGAGGAGGAGCCCGGCGGCGTGGTGCGGCACGCCCAGCTCTGGGACGAGAGCCGGGGCGGACCGCACGCTGGGTTCGCCGCCGCCGTTGCCCTGCGCATGCGCGGGGAATCCCCCTCCGATCGCGCCGCCCTGACCCGCCTGGAACGTCCGTTCGCCGGGGGGTCGTGGCCCCACTCGCTGCGCATCCACTATGCCGGACCCTCCGCGCGCCGGGGGGCGAGCCGGTTTCCGGCCTGCAGCCTGGAAGAGCTCCTGGAAGGCACGCTCTCCCAGGAGACGGAGGAGGCGTTCCGGGGGGCAGCGGTGCTGATCGGACCGCTGCAGGATCTCGCCGACGTCCACCGCGCGCCGGGAGGCGAGGCGGATGGGTTGGAGATCCACGCCCAGGCCCTCGCCACGCTGCTGGAGGACCGGCCCCTGTGTCGCCTGCCGCTCTGGGCCGAGGCGCTACTCGCGCTCGGCGTCGGGATCGGGTTTACCCTGGTGAAGCAGCGTTCGCGCGTGGGGGTTCTGCCCGGCGCCCTGGCAGCGGGCGGGATTCTGGTGGCGGGTCACTGCGCGGCCCAGTTCGCGGCCACCCGGGGCTGGATGGTGCCCGAGGTGGGGCCGGGCCTGGCGCTGGCGGGCGTGTCGCTGGCGCATTACGGAGTGCGCCTCCTCGAAGAGATCGCCGCCCGGGGCTGGGCGGAGACGGTCCTGGGTCGCCAGGTGGATGCGCGGCTGGCGCGGGCGCTGCTCGACCAGGAGGCCGCCAACGAACTGGGGGGCGTGCAGCGCGAGGTGACCGTGCTCTTCACCGACCTGCGCGGGTTCACGGCGCTGGCCGACCGCACCGAGGACCCGAGCCGACTGTTTGCGGCGCTCGCGGCCTACCTGGAGCGGATGGCCGAGTGTGTCGGGGAGCAGGAGGGCACCCTGGATAAGTTCATCGGCGACGCAGTGATGGCGTTCTGGAACGCCCCGTTTCCACAGGAGGATCACGCCCTCCGCGCCCTCCGCTGCGCCCGGCGCATGCAGGAGGAAATGGACCGCTTCAATGCCGAAGCCGCCGCGCAGGGCTGGCCGCCGCTCCGGATGGGGGTGGGCATCAACACCGGGAGCGCCGTCGTGGGCCAGGTCGGGAGCCGCCGGCGTATGAATTACACGGTGATCGGCTCCCCGGTGAACCTGGCCGCCCGCCTGGAAAGCGCCACCAGGGACCTGCCCGCTGCCGGTGTGTGCGAGGTGCTCCTGGGCGACGCCACCCGCCGCGCCCTCCGCGAGCACCTGCCGCCGGAGCACGGCACCCGCGTGGAACTCGAACTCAAGGGCTTCCAGGAGAAACAGGTGTGCTGGCGCCTGCACCGTCCGGCGTAGCGATTCGTCAGAGCAGACGGGAGCGAGGCGGGAGATCCCGTGGCGTTCTCTCCAACAATGCTCCAGGGCTGCTTCGCTGGAGTTCCGGCGCGCCGCGTCCCCCGTGCCGATTCCCCGGATCTACCGCCCGCGCAACGTGGGGTCGCGAAATCACGCCCTGCGCGTTGCCCCCGGGGGGCGGAAGGGAAATCGGCCCGCGACCCCCGGTGCGGACTTGCTACCAGCCGACGGCGTAGCCCGTCTCGTTGCGCGGCGAGGCGCCGCCGTAAATGAGGCCGCGTTCTGCGTCGTAGCGGATGGCGAGGACGCGGCCGTGAGACCAGTCGCCGGCGACCTGCACTTCGTGGCCCCGCCGGGCCAACTCGGCGCGCACATCCTCGGAGATGCGCCCCTCCACCACCACCAGGCCGGGATGCTGGGCGCGTGGATAGAAGCTGCTGGGGAAGTGCTGGGTGTGGACGGTCGGGGCGTCCAGCGCCTCCTGGAGGCCCATCCCGAAGTCCACCACGTTCAAGAGGAACTGCACGGTCCACTGGTCCTGCTGGTCGCCGCCGGGGGTGCCGAAGACCATCCACGGCTTGCCCTCGTGCATCGCGAGGGAGGGGGTCAGAGTGGTGCGCGGCCGCTTGCCCGGCTGCAGGTGGTTCGGGTGGGTCGGGTCGAGCGAGAACATCTGCCCGCGGGTGCCGAGCGGGAAGCCGAGGCCGGGAATCACCGGACTGCTCGGAATCCAACCGCCGCTGGGGGTCGCCGCAATCATGTTCCCCTCCGCGTCAATGGCGTCGAGGTGGGTGGTATCGCCTGCGTAAGAGCGCTCGTCGCCCAGGATCAGCTTCATGGGGCGCGGGCCGGCATTGCCCGGACGCAGGAGCAGGGACGCCTGCTGCGGGTCCACCAGCGTGCGGCGCTCAGCGGCGTATTCCTTGCTCAGGAGGCGATCCATCGGCACCTCCGCGAATGCCGGATCGCCGTAGTAGAACTCGCGGTCTGCAAAGGCGAGTTTGGCGCATTCAATCCAGGTGTGGATGAAGTCCGGCGAGTTGTGCCCCATCTCCGCGAGATTGTAGCCTTCGAGCAGGGTCAACTGCTGCAGGAATACGGGGCCCTGGCACCAGGGGCCGCACTTGTAGACGTCCAGTCCCCGGTAGTTCACCGTCACCGGATCTTCCAGCAGTGCGGAGAAATCGGCCAGATCGTCGTAGGACAGCAGGCCGCCGTGGGCGCGACCGGTGGCATCGCGGAAGCGATGGTCCCGGCAAAAGGCAGCAATCTTCTCGGCGATGGGGCCCTGGTAGAATACGGCGCGCGCCGCTTCGAGTCCGGCGGCCCGCCCCCGCCCGGCGGCGTCTCGCTCGGCCTGGATCAGCAGCTCGAACGTGTCCGCCCACTCAGGGTTGCGGAAACAGTCGCCCCACTCGGGGATCCGGCCGTTCGGCAAATAGACGGCGGCGGAACCGGGCCACTCATCCCGGTAACGCTGTTCGTTGGCAACGATGCAGCGCCGTAGGCCATGGTACATCGGGAAGCCGTCGCGCGCGAGTTCCACAGCCGGGCGCAGGACCGCCTCCAGCGGCAGGGTGCCGAACCCTGCGAGCACCGTGAGCCAGTTGTCCACCTGACTTGGCACGGTGGCGGGAAGCAGACCGTCGCCGGGAATGAGGGAAATACCCTGCTCGCGGAACCACTCGATCGTGGCCGCAGCCGGCGCAGTACCCTGGCCGGAAACGGCCAGGGTTCGCCCCGAACTCGCGTGGTGGAGCAACATCGGCGATTCGCCCGCGATGCCGTTCAGGTGCGGTTCCAGCACGGCGAGACAGAACCCCATGCAGACGGCCGCATCGAACGCATTGCCCCCCGCGCGCAGGGTCTGCATTCCGGCGGTCGCGGCCAGATAGTGGCCCGCCGTCACCACCCCGCGCCGACCGGCGATCACCGGCCGCGTGGCGAACCCGGCCCGGCTCGCGCCGAGGATCTGCATCGGCTCGCCAATGGCGGTATCTGATCGCGACATCTGCTCTCTCCTCTGCGTGCTTCTAGAGACGTAGGATGATGGGGAACGGAACTCGTGCGTCTCTCCGCACCGTGCCGGCCCCTGTGTGCCGGTGCGGCGGCCGGTCGGCGCACCGGCTGGACGGGACGCACCGATAACGTGTTCCCCATCGGGCGCGTCGGGTCCTCTTCGGGTGTTCGGGTGTGGGGTGTGGGGTGTGGGG